>JBKDOR010000203.1:0-26688 GCA_046342775.1 Synechococcaceae cyanobacterium | reverse complement strand
CTTTCACTGTTTCCAACGTCTCTGTTGCCCACTTCCCTGTTTCCCTTTGTGATCCCCCCTTCAAGGAGTGTCGTGATGAAGCGGCTGCTGGCCTGGTTGATGAGCTCAGTTGTGATAGCGGGTCTGCTGATCGGCCTGCTGCTGCCCCAGCCGGCGTTCGCCGAGGAACGCCGCAATGTCGCCGACGACAAAATCGCTGAATCAGCCGGCTTGGTCGACCTCAACAACTCTTCCGTGCGGCGCTTCCAGCAGTACCCGGGCATGTATCCCACCCTGGCCGGCAAGATCGTGCTGGGAGGCCCCTACAGCAGCGTCGACGACGTGCTCAAGCTCGACCTCACCGAACGGCAGAAGGAGCTGTTCGAAAAGTACAAGAGCAACTTCACTGTCACGCCTCCATCGATCGCCCTGAACGAGGGCTTCGATCGCATCAACGATGGTGTGTATCGCTGAGCCTGGGGCCCACCAACAGCGGGCCTTCAGTGACTTAGAACCCCGCCGGCCCGTCCGGCGTTTTTTTTTGCCGCGCAGCCGGGATGATGTGACGCAGACCACAGTTGCCGCTTCGCCTGCGTCACGCGCCCGCGCTCCCATAGGCTCGGCCCAGCAGGGCTGACGGATGTCGTCGGTTTCCACCCCCCCCGACCAGGCTGCGCTCCCAAGCGAGTGGGACGTTGTCGTGATTGGCAGCGGCGCCGCAGGCCTGATGACCTGCCTGGAGCTGCCCGCCGGTCTACGCGTTCTGCTCTTGGCCAAAAGCGCGTTGCCCCCTTCCGCGAGCCGTTGGGCCCAGGGAGGGATCGCGGCGGTCACCCAGCCAGATGACAGCTTTGCCAGCCACATCGCCGACACCATGAAGGCTGGCGCCGGCCTCTGTGATCCGCGGGCGGTTGAGCTGCTCGTCACCCAGGCGCCGGCCTGTGTGGAGCGCCTGCTGAAGCTGGGAATGGACTTCGACCGCGATCAGCAGCGGCTCAGCACCACCCTGGAAGCAGCCCATAGCCATCGGCGCGTGCTCCACGCCCAGGACCGCACCGGCGGCGCCCTGGTGGATGCGCTCGAGCGGCAGGTGCGCCTTCGCCCCGGCTTGCGGCAGCGCAAGGGCATGCCGGCGTTGCGACTCTGGTTGGAGGCGGGACGCTGCGTCGGTCTGCAGGTGTTGGACGGGCGGCAACTGCGCTGGCTCCGGGCCGGGGCGGTGGTCCTGGCCAGTGGCGGTGGCGGCCATCTCTTCGCCCACACGACCAATCCCGCCCAGGCCAGTGGCGATGGGGTGGCGATGGCCTGGAGCGCCGGCGCCGCCGTGCGCAACCTGGAGTTCGTGCAGTTTCATCCCACCGCGCTGATGCTGCCCGGAGCACCCCACTTCCTGATCTCCGAAGCGGTGCGGGGCGAAGGGGCACGGCTCTGCGACAGCGAAGGGGCGAGTCCGGTCGCCTCACTCGCCGGTGGCGATCTAGCCCCGCGCGACCAGGTGAGCCGCGCCCTGGCCCGGCGGATGCAGGAGCTGGGGGTTGACCATCTCTGGCTCGATCTACGGCCCGTTGGCCAGGAGCGGCTGGAGCGCCAGTTCCCCACGATCCTGGGGCGCTGCCGCGATCTGGGGCTCGAACCCACCCAAGTGCCGATCCCGGTGGCACCCGCCGCCCACTATTGGATGGGTGGAGTTGGCACCGACCTCAACAGCGCCACCAGCCTGCCGGGCCTCTACGCCGTGGGCGAAGTGGCCTGCACCGGCGTGCACGGCGCCAACCGGCTGGCCAGCAACTCGCTGATGGAGTGTCTGGTGTTCGCGCGGCGGCTGGCTGATCTGCAGCCCCAGCCGGTGCCGCGCCAGCCGGCCCACGAGCCCTCGCACCCCCTGGAGTCGGGGCAGGGCAGTGAATCAGGGCGTGTGGATCCCGAGCGGCTTACAAACTCCATCGTTGGGCTGCGGCAGCTCTGCTGGCAGGTGGCTGGCGTGGAGCGGCAGGGACCCAGCCTGCGACGCGCCCTCGGGCGGATCCAGCGGCAGCGGCTGGAGCTGGAGAGCCACAGCCTCTGGCGGCGTGGCGCCGAACTGGCCCCCGGCTGGAGACTGGAACTCAACCCTATCCAGCATCATTCTCTGGCGCTGCTGCATGAGCTGCGCCAGCGGCTGGTGCTGGCCCAGTTGCTGGTGGACGCCGCAGCGTTCCGGCAGGAGAGCCGCGGCGGCCACTTCCGCACCGACGTTCCCGCACCCCAACCGTTTTGGCGGCGCGAGACCGTGCAGGTGCGTGGGCAACAGATCCAAACGCGGCCCCTCCCAGAGAGCGCCGCTGCTTAGGCCGGGCTCAGAAGTTGGTGGATCCCTTGAAGCCGGTGATGCCGGCCAGCTTGCTCAGCGGTTTCACACCGGAATCCAACTTGCCGTTGATCTCCCAGGTGGGGAAACCCTCGATCTTCTTGCTGGCGCACAAGGAGGCTTGGCTGTTCTGGCCATCCGGAGCGCATTCGATCACCTTGAGGCGTTGGCTGGCCTCACGGCCAAACAGTTCCTTCTGTTCATGGCAGTGGGGACACCAGTAGGCGGTGTAGAGCACCGCTCCTTTGGTGGTGAGGTGGTTCGCCAGAGCAATCGTGTCTGGAGTGCTGGCACGTTCCACGGCTGGGGGCATTCCTTTGCCGAGAGTGGCAGCGGGGCGAGCCATCGATACCGACCAGCCAAGGCCGATGATCAGCACCGTCATCATGAGCAGCACGCCGCGAAAGATCAGCTGGCCACGGTCTTCCCACTCGCCGGCGAGGATGCTGAGCACCATCAGAGAAAGGCTGAGGATCGCGGAAAGAACGCAGAACGGACAGCAATCGCGAATGCCAAAGATCATCACGCCCACCAGCACAGCACTGAAGGCCGCCATGGCGGAGCTGCCGAGAAACAGGCCCCAGCCGATGCGTTGGCGCAGCTCAGGCCGCACATCCCCATGCAGCACCAGGGGGGCGATCGCCATCGCCAAGACAGAGAAATAAGCCAGGAAGCCGAACAGCGACAGCGGCTGGCCAAACAGGCTGCCCCAGGCGCTCGACAACACTTTCTCGCAGCCATTGCAGCCCAAAAAACCATCCTTGGCACAGGCGAGAGATCCCAACAGCCCCCACTTGCGCAGGGTGATCGCGCCGGTGTCAATCGCGCCGATGGTGGCCAGCACCGCCATCGCCACCAGATACCAGCGGCGCCGGGGGTCCTGCCGGCGGCGCTGCCCGGCGAGACGCTCGCTGAGACGGGAGGAGGTCACGGTGGAGGTCCGAGGTGACCCGATTTTGACAGGCTCCGCCCAAACGTTCAGAGGCCCGGGGTGGACTTCAAGGCTGAGCAGGCCTGATGGGGGAGCAACACCGCGGGCGGCAGCGGGGCGGCAGCGGGGTCACTCATTCGGATGGAATCCCAGCTGATGCGCGCCTGCTGGCCAGTGAACTGGATCGTGCGCGGGGCGGACCCCCGCTGGCCCTCCTGCGTGGTGCGACAGACCACCTGGGCCTTGCCAGTGGAGCTTTCGACATCACGGCGGCCGGGCGGGCCACTGATCGTTTCAAAACACAGGTGTTGGGCCCTCGCGGCAGAGCCCGAACCCGGGTCACCGGCCCCCGCGGCGGCAGTCCCCGCAGCAGCGTTCCCTGCCCTGGAGGAGGCAGCAACAGGGGTTGCCACGGCTGAGGGTCCGCCGGCAAAGGGGCCCAGCATCAGCGCCAGCACCAGAGGTGCCCCAACTCAGGCAGGCGGAAACGACGCAACAGCTTTGAGGCCAGGCGCCACGAAGCCAGTGGGCCGCATGGCGATCACAGTAGGTTGATCGACCTGCCTGGCAGAGGAGTGCCCCTGGAAACCCGCTCGCCCACCTCGCGCCCCACCATTGCCTTCGCCCATCTGGGCTGCGAGAAAAACCGGGTCGACACCGAGCACATGCTTGGCTTGCTCGCCCAGGCTGGTTACGGCATCAGCGCGGACGAGAGCGAGGCGGCCGTGGTGGTGGTCAACACCTGCAGCTTCATCCAAGACGCCCGCGAAGAATCCGTGCGCACATTGGTGGAGCTGGCTGAGCAGGGCAAAGACCTGATCATCGCCGGATGCCTGGCCCAGCACTTCCAGCAGGAATTGCTGGAGGCCCTGCCCGAGGCCAAGGCGGTGGTGGGTACCGGCGACTACCAGCACATCGTCTCGGTACTGGAGCGGGTGGAAGCCGGAGAGCGGGTGCAGCAGGTGAGCGCCGTGCCCAGCTTCGTGGCCGATGAGCATCTGCCCCGCTACCGCACCACCAGCGAAGCGGTGGCCCATCTGAAGGGGGCCGAAGGCTGCGATTACCGCAGCGCCTTCTGCATCAACCCCAAACTGCGCGGCGACCAGCGTTCGCGGCCGATCGCCTCGATCGTGGCCGAAGCCCAGGAACTGGCGGCGCAGGGGGTTCAGGAGCTGATCCTGATCAGCCAGATCACCACCAACTACGGCCAGGATCTTGAAGGTCGACCGCTGTTGGCCGAGCTGCTGCGGGCACTCGGGGCGGTGGAGATCCCCTGGATCCGCGTGCATTACGCCTACCCCACAGGCCTCACGCCGGAGGTGCTGACGGCGTTCCGCGACACCGCCAACGTGCTTCCCTACCTGGATCTGCCACTGCAACACAGCCATCCCGAGGTGCTGCGGGCCATGAAC
The DNA here is from genome assembly GCA_046342775.1 of Synechococcaceae cyanobacterium. GTDB lineage: Bacteria > Cyanobacteriota > Cyanobacteriia > PCC-6307 > Cyanobiaceae > Cyanobium. The sequence goes on along the minus strand of JBKDOR010000203.1, from coordinate 22,019 downwards.
CGCCCCTGGCAAGCGGGGGTGACCACCGAGCTGTTGGGTCGCATCCGCGAGCAACTTCCGGATGCCGTGTTGCGCACCACCTTCATCGTCGGTTTCCCCGGCGAAACCGAAGAACACTTCCAGCATCTGCTCCAGTTTGTGGCGGAACAGCGTTTCGACCATGTGGGTGTGTTCACCTTCTCGCCGGAGGAGGGAACGGCTGCCGCCAGCCTGCCCGATCCGGTGCCGGCCGAGGTGGCCCAGGAACGCCGGGACCGGTTGATGGCGTTGCAGCAGCCAATCGCCGCCGCCCGCAACCAGGCCTGGGTAGGGCGGGTCGTGGATGTCCTGATCGAGCAGGAGAATCCCGCCACGGGCGAGATGATCGGTCGCTGTGCCCGTTTCGCCCCGGAAGTGGATGGCGAGGTAAGGATCGTGCCAGGGCCTGGCGGCCTTTGCGCCGCCCCAGGCACGCTGGTGCCGGTGCGGATCACCGCCGCCGACGTGTATGACCTGCAGGGCGAAGTGGTGGGCGCCAACGCTTTGGTGGAGGAGGCCCAACGGGCTCTGCGGAGCCGCTCTTGACCAGCTCCGCCCCCGCGGCCTCACGAGGGTTTTGGCTGCGGCGCCAACGGGGATTGTTCCTCGTGGCTTCCGGCCTGAGCATCGCCGGCTCCTTCGCCGGGATCACCGCTAAGGGCTGGATCCTGCTGCAAGGCACCCAAAACCCGATGCTGCTGGCCCTGCACTTCGGTGCCCTGGCTCTGCCCAGCTTGGTGGTCAGCGGCCCCGCGGGTGTGCTCACCGATCGCGTCGGCGCTGAGGCGGTGCTGATCCGAGCCCAGCTCGGCCTGCTGGTGACGGCGGCCGCCGCCGCCCTGGCGCTGCCCCTGCTGCAGGGAGGTCCGCAGGTGGTGATGCTGATGCTCAGCACCCTGGCGATCGGTGTGGCCAGCACCTTTGAGCTCACCGCCCGCAACAAGTACTGCGCCCTGCTGGTGGACAATCCCGAACACCTGGCCCCCTACCTCACCAGCTTCTCGGTGGTGTTCAACGTGGGCAAACTTGTGGGTCCACCGCTGGGGGGTTGGTTGGTGGCCTTCACCACCCCGGCAACGGCGCTGGCGATCGATGCCGCTTCCTACCTGCTGCCCCTGGCCGCGGTGGTCTGGATCCTGCGTCCCAACAACGCGGTTGAGCAACGCAGCCACGGCAGCCAGGGCGCCAGTCTGAGGATGGCCTGGAACGGCTGCGGACCAACCCTGCGCCATGTGCTGCGCTTCACGGCCTTGGCCTGCCTGGTGGGCTTCTTTCACCCTGGGCTGGCGCCCAAGATCGCCGCCGAAGTCGTGGGACCCGGTCCTCAGGATCTCGGGCTTTTCACCAGCGTGCTGGCCGCCGGCAGCGTCTGCGGAGGGCTGGTGCTACAGCGCCACAGCCAGCTGCTGAGCCGCTGGCCTGGTGTGTTGCTGGGCGGCTGCACCCTGCTCACCGCGATCGCCCAGCTGGGCATGGCCAGCACCGGGTCCAGCGTCCTGAGCCTGGCGATGACCTTTCTGATCGGCGCCGGTACCGCTTCCTTGCTAGCGGGGGCCAACCTGATCTCTCAGGTTGGAGCGCCGATGGTGCTGCGAGGCAGGATGGCAGGACTCGGACAGATCGCCTTCCTCGGAGGAGGCGGGATCAGCGGGTTGGTGGCCGCCCTGCTGAGCCAGCTGATCGGCATGAGAGCCTGCTTCGGGTTGCTGGGCGGATTCGGGTTGGTGTTGGGTTGCCTTGAACTCTGGCGCCGTGGCCGTCTGAGGCTGGTCCCACCTGACCCTGGTTAGCCAGGAATCAGGTGGACATGCCGGGTGGCGCGGGCTCCGCAAAGCCTGGTGGACTCAGATCAGGCGGATGCCGCGCAGAACCACCGTGACCAAAAAAGCAGCGGTAAGGCCGCCGCCCACCAAGGCCAGATAAATCGCCACGCCCATGGGTTTTCAGTCGAGAAGTCGGAGCCATTACAGCAGAGACAGCGCCACACCTGCCCCGACTGTTGCGATGGGGCTGACGCGACCTCTTAGGCTCCACCCACTTAGTCAGTGTCGTTGTCAGGACTTGGCCCTGTCCTGAAGGAGGTTCAAGCAACATCCTTGCCAACCTGCCCCCGCGCCGAAGCCTGAACGCCAGTCACTGAGCCGTTCTCCAGCCCGCCGACATTCGCCCAGCCCCATCCCCGCATGCGCACCCTGCTGCTTTACCCGGAGTTCCCCAAAACGTTCTGGAGCTACGAGAAGATCCTGGAATTGGTGAACCGCAAGGTTCTCCTGCCTCCGCTGGGCCTGGTCACGGTGGCGGCGTTGCTGCCCCAGAGCTGGGAGTTCAAGCTGGTGGATCGCAACGTGCGCGAAGTCAGCGAGCAGGAGTGGGCCTGGGCGGAGCTGGTGATCATTTCGGGGATGATCGTGCAGAAGGCCGACATGGCCGTTCAGATCGGCGAGGCCAAGCGGCGGGGCCTGCTCGTGGCGGTCGGCGGACCGTTCGCCAGCTCTACCCCGGAGGCCCCGGAACTGGCCTTGGCGGATTTCAAGGTGCTGGATGAAGGAGAGATCACGCTTCCCCATTTCGTCACGGCAATCGAGCGGGGCGACAGTGGCGGACAGTTCAGTGCCCAAGGTGAAAAGCCGGATGTGACCTCCACACCCGCTCCCCGCTTCGACCTCCTGGAGCTCGACGCCTATGACTCGATGTCGGTGCAGTTTTCCCGCGGTTGCCCCTTCCAATGCGAATTCTGCGACATCATTGTGCTTTATGGCCGCAAATCGCGCACGAAGACCCCTGAGCAGTTGATCGCCGAATTACAGGTTCTTTACGATCTGGGCTGGCGCCGTTCCATCTTCTTGGTCGACGATAACTTCATCGGCAACAAGCGGAACGCCAAGCTGCTGCTACCCGCCCTCAAGCAATGGCAGATTGAGCGGGGGTATCCCTTCAGCTTCACCACCGAGGCCTCGGTGGATCTGGCGGCGGATGAGGAGCTGATGCAAATGATGGCTGAATGCCGTTTTGAGGCGGTGTTTCTTGGCATCGAAACGCCGGACGAGGCCAGCCTGGAAACCGCCCGCAAACTTCAAAACACGCGCAGCTCCTTAGAGGAATCGGTCGACCGAATCACCTCTTACGGCATGCGGGTGATGGCTGGTTTCATCATCGGATTTGATGGCGAGAAAACCGGCGCGGGTGAGCGCATCGTGCGCTTCGTGACCCGCACCGGCGTGCCGGCGGCGATGATGGGCATGCTGCAGGCTTTGCCCAACACGGCGCTCTGGCATCGCCTGGAACGGGAGGGTCGGCTGGTTCAGGACCGGGTTGACGCCAAGGGGGTGAATCAAACGAATTTGCTCAATTTCGTGCCGACCCGACCCATCCGCGACATCGCCAATGAATACGTGGAGGCTTTCTGCCAACTGTACGAACCCAATGCTTACATCGATCGGGTCACTCATTACTACCTAAAAGTGGGCAAGCCGCGCTGGCAGGCCTTCGCCCAGAGTTCCACGCTGGGGCGCCCCAGCTTGCCCAACTGGACCGATCTGCGCGCCTTCGCCATCGTGGTCTGGCGCCAAGGTTTGAAGCGGGATACCCGTTGGCGGTTCTGGCGCTCGCTGGTCAAGATCGCCCGCCGCAACCCCGAAAACTTCGTGCAGTACCTCGAAGCGCTGGCCCACAACGAACATTTCCTCGAATACCGCAGCATCGTCACCCGCGAGATCCAGCTGCAGCTGGATCACTTACCAGCAGAGCCACAGGCGCCACTCCCCCGCGACGGGTCAGCGGCTCTCCAGGCAGCCTGATCTCAGTCTTGGATATACGCAAGGCCGACCTCGAGAGCCTGCTCGGCCTTCTGCAACTCCCGCCCGAGGTACAGGGCATGGTCCAGCCGAGTCACGGGGAAAGGGCCCGCACCCTCGCTCAGCCGCATGCCGAGTTCCTTGGCGGTCCGGCCCCGATAGACAGCTAGTGGTTGCCGGGCGTTGCCGCCGCGACAACTGAGCACTTCACCGGTTTCGGGATCGGTGGCCAGACCCCGATCATCAATGCTGTTGCTGTAGTGCTCCGCCACGAGTTCGGCCGCCTCGTGGTCGACGCTGATCAGGAAGTAGCCAGCCGGATCGAGGGCGATGAAGCGCTGGGACAGCTGGTCATCGATCTGCCGGCGCTGGTTTGTGGCCGGCGTCAGCCCTTCAGGACTTGGATGGGTCAGGGAAGCCATGCATCGGATCGTACGTGGGTGTGAAGGGAAGTTCGGCGTTGATCGCTTCGATTTCCTCCAGCATTGCCCGATTCGCCTGGGGCAACCAGCTGCGCACCATCCGATCGAACCCTGGATGCATCCAGCGGTGCAGGCTTGCCCGGGTCTGGGCCATGAAGCCTCGCCGTAGCTTGTGGCTGCCTCCCGCCCCGGGATCAAAGCTGGCGAACCCGTGGGCGATGGCCCAGTCGATCGGAGCGTAGTAGCAAACTTCGAAGTGAAGGTTGTCGACCTCCGCGTCGCTGCCCCAGTAGCGCCCCCAGAGATGCCGGTCGTCGCGCACACACAGCGACATCGCCAACGGCTGCAGCGGGTCGCCGCGATGGGCGCTGAACAGCACCAGATGCTGGCGCAGCTCCCTGGCCGCCACCGCGAAGAAGGCCTTGGTGAGATATTTGCTACCCCAAGGGCCCCAGCGGGCGCAGTGCTGTTCGTAAAAATCATGCATGCGGCCCACCAGCCGGGGCGGGATCTCCTCTCCCACCAGCGGCGTGACCTGCACCCCGGCATTAGTGATCGAACGCCGTTCCCGGCGGATATTGCGGCGCTGGTTGGCGTTGAACCCTGCCAGATACGCCTCGAAATCGCGATGGCCTGGATTGGACCACTGACTTTGTTGATTCAACCAGGTGGCACAGCCCGCCGCTTCGGCCAGGGGCTGCCAAGCGGGGTCCACATAGAGGAGATTGCAGCTGAGGATGTTGTTGTCTCGGCAGAGTTGATCGATCTGAGCAAACATCAGCGCCGTCAGCTCGGCTTGATCCTCATCGGCGGCGATATGGAAGCGGTAGCCTTGAATCGGGCTTACCGGGCTCATACCCACCAGCTTGGGGTAATAACGCAGGCCCAGCTCCGCCGCCAGCCGGGCGAAAGACTGATCGAACACGAACTCCCCATAGCTGTGGCCCTTCAAATACAACGGCGCCAAAGCCACCAACCGCTCCCCCCGCCACAGGCTCAGGTGGCAGGCCTGCCAGCCTTGGCGGGGCACGATGCTGCCGCTGGTCTCGAGGTGATGCAGCCAGAGCCAGTCGAAGAAGGGACCAGGCCCAGCCGCACTGGGCAGGGCCTGCGCCGATTGACGCAACAGCTGTTGCCATTCCCCCTCCGGCAGCTCGCTGGTCGCCCTGTGCCAGCGGGCGGTGAGCGCAGCCATGGTGGCAGCCTCCATTCGGGGCGGTGAGGCGCAAAACTAACCAGATGCATCGCCAGCCCGAGCGCCCCGAACCCGCCCGCCGCGGCCAGCCCTGCCGGCAACGGTGGGCGCCACGCCTGCTCACGCTGCTGGCGGCGTTGTGGCTGACGCCAGCGGCTCCCGCCAAGGCAGGCCTGTTGCGGCCGGTGCTGATGCTGATGCGTCCCCAATTGGAGAGTCGTCTGGCCCGGATCTGCGTGCAAGCCACCGCCGGCGGCCGGCCGGAGCTGGAGGCCAGCCTGCGGGACCCCTGCCAGAAGCTGGCCGTACCCACCAGCAAGTGTCTGGTGGAGGAAACGGACAACAGCGGACGCGGCCTCGGCGTGTTGAGCGAACTGCTGGCGGGCCGGTTCGGGGATGACAGCGAGGATGTGGTGAAACGCTGTCTGGCCCGCATGTTCGGACTGCCCGTCGACAGCTTGAGGGAGGTGCCGCTGCGCGAGATCGGGCGGCGTTTTCTGCCCTACTCCCTGCCACCGACCACAGCGCCAGCCCCGAACGGCCAGGCCGGTCCAGGTCTCTCCGACACTCCCTAGCGGTCCGGCCTGGAGGCCCCGAGCCCAGCTGAACCGCGTTTGTAGCGCAGCAGCAGGTCACCCCCGTCCAGTGACCGCTGTTCCAGCAGCTGCCAACGCCAGGGCTGGGGCAGCGCCAGTGATGCGGGCAGCCAGCAATGGGGTCCACCGAGCAGCAGCGGGCAAAGGCTGAGCTGCAGCTCATCCACATGACCCTCCCCGACCAAGCTGCCCGCCAACTCGGCGCCCCCGAGCACCACCAGCCGCCGCTGACCGGCTGCCAGCAGGGTCGCCAGGGCCATGGACCAGGTGCCGCAGCGCAGCACCCGCTCGTAGCCGAGGTCCAGGCCTGAAGTCTCGATTCCGCTGGGCTGCTCACCAATCCCAGCGCTTCCCCCCTTCTCCCCATCGAAGCTGTGGGCGGAACCCAGGATCAGCTGCCAGCGGCGCACCGGCTGGCGGAAGAAGGGCAGATCCGCCGGCAACCCCCGGCCCCGGGTCACGGCGATGGCGATCGGCTGGGGGCTGCGGCCCTCGCGGCTGGGCAGCAGAGAGGGATCGCGAATCAAGCAGGTGTTGCCATGGCGCCGCAGCGTTTCGGCGCCGATCAGGCAAGCGTCTGCCCAGGCCAGCGACTCCTCCAGCGCGAGCCGATCGCCTCGGCCACCCAGCTGGGCCGCCCCTCCCTCGGCCGGGGCCAGGCGACCGTCCAGACTGATGGCCAGCACCAGCCTCAACCAGGGCCGGTTGGCGGGTTGGTTGTCAGGCGACGCCAGCGAGAGCCTCCAGCGCCGCTGGCCGCATGCCCAGCTGGGCCGTCTCGGCGAACACCTCAGCGGCGTTGTTGGGGCTTTCCTGCAGGCGCACCTTGTGCAGCCGGGCCCCGAGGGAGCGCACCGGCTGGCCGAGCAGATCGGCGATGTGCAAAGCAATGTTCTCGGCGGTGGGCACACAGCTGGCGAAATGGGCCACGTCCTTGTTCAAAAAGGTGTGATCGAAGGGTTCCACCACCAGGTCCTGCACCAGCGTCTGCAGCGCCGCCAGATCGCAAACCATGCCGGTGCGGGGATCGATCGGACCGCGCACGGTGACATCCAGAAGGTAGTTGTGGCCGTGGCCGTGGGGCCTGGCGCACTTGCCGTAAATGGCGTCGTTGTCCTGCTGGCTGAGCTCGGGGCGCGCCAGGCGATGGGCGGCGGCGAAGTGGGTGCGGATCGAGAGAAAGGCTTCCATGGAATCGCGGGAGGGATCAACGAGAACGTCAGCCCAGAGGTTCTCCTGCTCGTGCAGGCGCAGGGCGACCACGGGCAGATGGGGCAGGAGGCGCTCGCGGATCGCCAGGGCCAGAGCCTCGGTGGTGGGTAAGCGCCCCTCGGGCCGGGAGAGGTCGAACTCCGGCCAGGTGCTGTTGAGGAAGCGAAAATCGAGCTGGTCGGTGACCTCGCGGCGGATGGCGTGCTTCACCTCGGAGAGGTTGAGCACCATGCCATCGGCGTCGAGCGGCCCGGCCATCGCCACGATCAGCTCGTAGTTGTGTCCATGGCCGGGGGCGAGGCTGCAGGGTCCGAAGCGCTCACGGTTGGAGGCGTCGTCCAGCTCCGGCAGGCTGTAGAGGTGGCTGGCGCTGAAACCGGCCCGCCGCGTGATCACACACGGACGGCCGCGGCCATGGGCCGTGCCAGGCGTTGGCGACCCAGCGGCGCCGCCGGTTTGCGGGCTTGGGGTTGAGACCAAGGACTCGTCCGTGGTGACCGCATCCGGGACAGCGGAAATCGGCGCCACCAAACCCATCGCCGACATCCCAAGTCCCCAGGTAACGTCGCATCTTAGAAAGGCGTGCTCGTTGCCGCCGCCCAGGCTTGCCGAGGCCCAGCATGGCCGAGGCAATCCGTTGCCAAAGCCCACCGTTGCCGAGGCCTGCCCCATGCTGCCTGCCGCCGCCGCCCTGGCTCAGCGCCTGCAGGGCCTCAACCTGTTTCTGGTGGGCATGATGGGCAGCGGCAAGAGCAGCGTCGGCCGGCCGCTCGCCTCCGCCCTGGGCTACCGCTTCGTGGATGCCGATCAGCTGTTGGAGCAAGCGGCTGGCCGCTCAATCACCTCGATCTTCGCCAGCGAGGGCGAGGAGGCCTTCCGCGCGCTCGAAACCCAGGTGCTCGACGCCATCAGTCCCTGGCAGCGCACGGTGGTGGCCACCGGCGGCGGCGTCGTGCTGCGCCCGGTGAACTGGGGCTACCTGCGCCAGGGCGTGGTGGTGTGGCTTGATGCTCCCGAGTCCGTGCTGCTGCGGCGGCTGCGCCAGGACTCCACCTCTCGGCCGCTGCTGGCCATGCCGGATCCGCGGCAGCGGCTGGGGGAACTGCTGGAGCAGCGCCGACCGCTCTACGCCCAGGCTGATCTGCAGGTGCCACAGCGGGAGGAGGAACCGGCCGAGGTGGTGGCCGCCAAGGTGCTGGAGACTCTGCCAACAATTCTTCGGCCGGCCCCCGGTTCCCTGGCCAGTCAGACCGTGGGGCCTGAGGCGCTGGAGATCGTGGACCGCGAGGGTCGCCGCTGCGATTCGATCAACTGAACCCGGCTCCGCTGGCCCGGAAGATTCAGACAACGATCGGAGCAGGACAGCAGCGCCTCATCGGCCGGTCGGTGGTTCGATCCGCACCGCGAACCATTGGATCACCATCCCGGGCGCCAGCTCCAGCTCACAGGCGGTCTCCAGCAGCCGCTGGGCCTGCTGCCGCGGGTCCGCCAGGCCGGCCAGGTCGGCGGGCGGCTCGGCCAGGTTTTCCAGGTGGGCGGCCAGCCAGGCAGAGGTTTCGGCGGCGCTGAGGATGCGCTCGGCCGCCGCCGGCTCCAGCACCACGTAGTGATCAAGCTCCCGCAGCAGCGGATCGGACATGGAACCTGCGCCAACCCGAGCATCCTGGCGGTTCCGCCGCTGCAAGCCACTGCGCAGACGGCATGACCAGGCGTCAACATGGCCAGGTTGCTGAGGATTGCAGCCGGGGCCATGCGCGATTTTTTCGTGAACGTGACGCGTTATCCGCGTTACCTGATCGCCTTCAGCCTCGGGGTGATCAACTCCGTGGTGGAACCCCTCGCCCGCCGCCGCAGCAACCCGGTGACGGCGGTGGCTCTGGTGGGTGCCCTGATCAGTGGCCTGCTCAGCCTGGCCCTGGTGCTGCGTGCCATGGTGAATCCAGCCCCGCTGACCTGAGGGATGGCCGATAGTCGCAGAGTGGAACGGGTGGCGGCCCTGATCCGCCGAGAGGTGAGTGAAATGCTGCTTCACGGCATCCGCGATCTGCGCGTGGTGGAGGGGATGGTGAGCATCACCCGCGTGGATGTGGCCCGGGATCTGCAGCATTGCCGCATTCATGTCAGCGTGTTTGGCAACGAGGCCGAGCGGCAGGCCACGCTGGCGGGCCTGAGGGCCGCCGCTGCCTATGTGAAGGGCGAACTCAGCCGGCGCCTCAAGCTGCGCCGCACTCCGGAGCTCACCTTCAACCTCGACCGGGGGCTTGAGGAGGGCAGCAATGTTCTGGGCCTGCTGGAACGACTGGAAGCGGAACGGCTCGAGCGCGCTGGCCAGGAGCCCGCGGATCCCGGCTCCGGTTCCGGTGCCGCCCACGGCTCCACGGGCGAGCTGCCAGCCGCCGCCGGGTCCAGCGGCACCGGGTCCGTGCAAGCCGCACTGGGTGGTTCGACCTCCAGCTTCGAGCCCCGAACCCAGGAGCGCTGAAGCGCCATGGATGCCGAGCTGCGCCGCAAGATCGCCTCGCTGCTGGTGGTGCGCGCCAGCGGCCATCTGCTGGATGAACAGCGCGGCTACCCCCGTTGGGAGCTGGACAACGCCACGCTGCGGCGACTGCTGGCCGAGGGGGTGGGAGGCGTGATCCTGTTGGGGGGCTGCACCGCCGAGCTGGCCCTGCGCACCCAGCAGCTGCGCGGCTGGAGCGACGGCTCGCTGCTGCTCTGTGCGGATGTGGAGGAAGGGGTGGGCCAGCGCTTCGCAGGCGCCAGCTGGCTGGTGCCGCCCCTGGCCCTGGGCCGGCTGCATCGCCACGACCCCGCCACGGCGTTGCGGCTGACGGAGCGCTATGGCCGCTGCACCGGCCGTGAAGCCCGAGATCTCGGCCTGAACTGGGTGCTGGGGCCCGTCTGTGATGTCAACAACAACCCCGCCAACCCGGTGATCAACGTGCGGGCCTGGGGAGAGGATCCCGCCAGCGCCGGCGCCCTGGCCGCGGCCTTCAGCCGCGGTGCCCAGTCCCAGGGCGTGCTGTGCTGCGCCAAACACTTCCCTGGCCACGGCGACACCAGCAGCGACTCCCATCTGGAGTTGCCGCTCCTGAGCCATGACCGGGCGCGGCTGGAGGCGATCGAGTTGCCTCCTTTTCGGGCGGCGATCGCCTCCGGAGTGGCCTCGGTGATGACCGCCCATCTGTTGCTGCCCGCTCTCGATCCGCTGCGTCCCGCCACCCTCTCAGCGGCGGTGCTGAAGGATCTGCTGCGGCGGGACCTGGGCTTCGACGGCCTCGTGGTGACCGATGCGCTGGTGATGGAGGCGATCGCCGGACGCTACGGGGCGGGCGAAGCGGCGGTGCTGGCCCTGGAGGCGGGCGCCGACCTGGTGTTGATGCCCGCCGATGCCGATGGGGCCTTGGACGCGATCGAGGCCGCCGTGGTGGCTGGGCGCCTTGGCCTGAAGGATCTGGAGGCCAGCCTGCGGCGGCGGCAGACCGCCTTGGCTCGCTGCAACACCGTTGAGGCCGCCGGCGAGAGCGGTGTGCGGGGTGGACCGGACCAGCCGCTGGCAGTTGCTCTGGCTGCCCTCAGCGCGGGGCCCAGCCAGGAGGATCGGGCCTTGGCGCTGGAGCTGGTGGAAGGCAGCCTGGAGCGCCAGGGTGGCCGGCTCAGCCCGACCGCGGCCGGTGGCATCAACCTGCTGCGGCTCGACACGCTGCTGGGCAACCCGCTGCTGCCAGCTTCGGCCCCGGCCCTCACCCTGCCAGCCCTCCAGGGCTATGCGCCGCTGCTGCTGGAGGCCCGCTGCCCCCCCATCTGGCGCCGCCTTGAGGGCGTGATCGATCCGGAGCAGCCCTTGGAGCTGGAGCGTCTCGGCGCTGGACCGGTGCTGCTGCAGCTGTTCGTGCGCGGCAACCCCTTCGTCGGCGGTGCCGCCGGCATGGAGCCCTGGCCGGCCGCGATCCTCCAGCTGCAGGCGGCCCAGCGGCTGGCGGGGCTGGCGGTCTACGGCAGTCCCTACCTGTGGGAGAGCCTGCGGCCGCTGCTGGACCCAGGGGTGCCGGCCGCCTGGAGCCCGGGCCAGATGCCCCTGGCCCAGGCGGTGCTGTTGCGGCAGCTGGGCTGCGGGGCCGCCGCGGCCAGCGGCGGCTTCACCGATTAGGGAGCGGCGACCCGATGCTCAGCCTGTCGATGCTGGTGCGAGATGAAGCGGAGCGACTGGCGGCCTGTCTGGCGTCGGTGGCCGACTTCGTGGACGAGATGGTGATCGTGGACACGGGATCCGTGGATGACAGCGTGGCTGTGGCCAGATCCTGCGGCGCCACGGTGCACCAGCTTCCCTGGCCCGGGGATTTCGCGCCGGCCCGCAACCATGCCCTGACCCTCTGTCGCGGTGACTGGGTGCTGGTGCTTGACGCCGACGAGCGGCTGCTGCCGGAACCGCGCCAGGAGCTGGGGCGGCGGATGGCCGAGCCGGATCTGCTGGTGATCACCCTGCTGCGACAGGAGCTGGGGGCTCGCCAGTCGCCCTATTCGAGCGTGAGCCGTCTGTTCCGCCGCCATCCCGCCTTGGTGTGGAGCGGCGCCTACCACGCCAGCATCGACGACAGCGTCGCGGCGCTGTGCCAGCGGGAGCCCGGCTGGCGGCTGGGGCATTGCGCCAGGCCGGCGCTGCTGCATGAGGGCTACCGGCCGGAGCTGCTGGCCAGCCGCGACAAGGCGCGGCGGCTGCGCCAGGCGATGGAGGCCGAGCTGGCGCAACGCCCCGGGGATCCCTACATCTGCGCCAAGCTCGGGGCGTTGGAGCTGGCGGAAGGCCAGCACCAGTTGGGCTTGCGGCTGCTGGAGCAGGGTTTGCGGCATTGCCCCGATGGGGCTGAGCCAGAGCGCTTCGAGCTGCTGCTGCATTTGGGAATCGCCCACGCGGAAAGCGATCCCGACCGCGCCATCGGCTACTACCTTCAGGCGATGGCGCTGCCACTCGACTGCCGCCTCACCCTGGCGGCCCGTTTGAACCTGGCGGCCCTGCTGCTTGAGCGAGGGGCGTGGGACGCGGCCCGCGAGCAGGCCCTGGCCGTGACCGAAGCGGCACCGGAGCTGGTCCTGGGCTGGTACAACCTGGGCCTGATCGAGCGGCGCCGCGGCCGGCTGCCGGAGGCGATCGCGGCGTATCGCCGGGCCCTCCAACGCGATCCTGATCACGCCGAAAGCCATCAGAACCTTGCGGTGGCGGCGCTGCTGAGCGGCGACATCGCCAGTGCCCGAGCCGGCTTTCGCGCCGCGATCCTGGCCCTGGCGTCCCGGGGCGACGCGGCGGCGGCCGCCGCCCTGCGAGAAAGTGCCGGAGCTTTGGTGAAACTGGACGGTTGATGGACACCCGACAGCTGGACAATCAATCGCCAGGCAGCGGCAGTGACGCTGCCGTCGATCCCGGGCCGCTGGCCGGTCAACTGATCGCCGTCACCCGTGCCGAACAGCAGCTGGGTGAGGCTCGGCGTCTGTTCGCCGAGGCCGGTGCTCGGGTGCTGGACCTGCCCGCCCTGGTCGTCACGCCACCAGACGCCTGGGGGCCGCTGGATGACGCCCTGGCGGACCTGGACAGCTTCCACTGGATCGTGTTTTCCAGCGCCAACGGTGTGGAGGCGGTGGAGAGGCGGCTGCGGCGGCTCGGCGGCAGCCTCGGGCGACGCCCCGCCAGCCTGCTCCTGGCGGCCGTGGGCCGGCGCACCGCCCGAGTGCTGGAGGAGCTGGGGGCTGCGGCCGATTTCGTGCCGCCGGAGTTCGTGGCCGACAGCCTGATCGACCACTTCCCGGTGTCGGGTTGGGGGCTGCGGCTGCTGCTGCCGCGGGTGCAGAGCGGCGGTCGCACCCTGCTGGCGGAGGCGTTCGCCGCGGCCGGGGGGCGGGTGGTGGAGGTGGCGGCCTACGAGACCCGCTGCCCGGACTCACTCCCCAGCGAGGCCTTACTGGCGTTCGAGCGGCGCCGGATCGACGCGATCACCTTCAGCAGTGGCAAAACGGTGAGCCACATCTGCCAGTTGCTGGAGCGCTGCTTCGGCGAGGGTTGGCGGCAGCAGCTGGAGGGGGTGCCGCTGGTGTCGATCGGCCCTCAGACCAGCCGCCGATGCCTGGAGCTGCTGGGCCGGGTGGATGCCCAAGCGAGGCCCCATGACCTCACAGGCCTGGTCAGCGCCTGTTGCAGCCTGCCGTTCAGATCTGTTTCTTCGTCGTCTGACCCTTGAACTGCAGGACGATGGCACCGCGAGTCACATCGATCGAGGCCACCCGCCAGCCCTCCGGCAGCAGGTTGGTGGCGTTGGGCCCAGCAGTTCCGGTGGCAGATCCCACATCGCCCACGCGCACCGTGCCATTGGCCCCCTGGTAGGAAATCACGGCCTCGGGTCGCCCCACAGCACCGATCAAACCGGTGATCTCCAAACCCGGAGGAGGTTGCAGGGGTGCGGGCTTGGGAGGTCTGAAGTTCAGAGGGGAGGCTGGACCGCTGGGGCTGGCCTTGGGCTTCACCACAAGGTCGCGGATCTCCTGGGATAGCGGGCGGAACGGATCGAGCTGACCGATCGGCTGGGCCCGCTTCACCTGCTCCGGACTCGGTAAAGGCGTGAAGCTGGGATCTGGCGGCGGCGAAGCCGCGGCAATGGGCACCGGCGCAGCCCCCTGGGGTGCCGCAGGAATCCCAGGGGGCTGCGCTCCGGGTGCGGCCGTCGGAACACCGGCCTGAGGGGCCTGGCCGGCGGGCGTCTCCGGGGCGGTTTCGGCCGTGGGTGGAGCGCCGTCGCAGCCGCAAAGCAACAGCAGCGGCGCCAAGGCGAGGGAATAGAGGTAGCGCTTAAGCATGGACGACAAGGTCGCGAAAGCGGTCCAGGTTGGCCTGTAATTCGCGGGTGACAATAGACCCCATCATGCTGGGTTCCATGATCGGCGCAAGCACGCCCGGCAGCTCGTAGCTCACGGTGAGCCGCACGGCGGTGCGTGAGTCCCCGAGGGGATAGAAGCGGACGGCTCCGCGAGTGGGCAACCCCCCCACCGATTCCCAGTGCAGCTGTTGCTCGGGCACGCGCCGGGTGATGCGGGCGAGCCATTGAAAACGAAATCCCTGGGCCGCCAGGGTCCACTCGGTGAGATCGACATCGCTGGGATCCTGTTTCACCGATTCGATCCAACGCATCCAGCGCGGCATGGCCTCAAGGTCGCTCCACACCGCCCAAACCTGGGAGACAGGCGCGTCGATCTCAGTGGTGACCGTGTTGTCGAGCCATCGTCCCATCAGCGCACCTCAGCGAGCAGCCGGACCGCTGGCCAGGGCCACCGGGCGGTCGAGAATGGCGGCGGCGGCGAGTCTGCCGCTCATCGTGGCTCCCTCCATCGAATCGATGTAATCCTGGCGGGTGTAACTCCCGGCCAAGAAGAAATTGGGCACCGGCGTGCGTTGGGCGGGGCGGAATGGCTCCATGCCGGGGGCCTCGCGGTAGAGCGACTGAGCCAGTTTGACCACATTGCTCCAGACCAGGGTGAGATCCCGAGCGGAGGGGAACAGGTCGCGCACCTGGCGATCGGTGTGGGCGACGATCTCCTCATTGCGGCGGGCGATCCAGGGGTCGCCGGGCGTGAGCACGCACTGCAGCAGCGAACCGAGCCCCTCACGGCGGTAGTCGACCGGGCTGGCCAGGGCGAGGTCGGCAAAGCAGCTGAAGTCGGCATCGGCGGTGTAAAGCAGGTTGTCGAGCCCAGCGGGGCTGGCCAGATCGCGGCGGGCAGCGGCAGCGGCGGCGTGGTCACCGAGCTCGGTGACCCAGCCGTCATAGCGGAGCTGCACGGTGGCCACCGGCACCGCCTCCAAGCGGTCGATGGCGGCGAACTCGGGGAATCGGCGCCAGTCTTCTGGCAGCAGGCGCTGGATGCCGGGCACGTCGCAGGCCGCCAGGTAGACATCGGCCTCCACACGCCGATCTCCCTCCGGTGTGCCGAGCTCCAGCCCCTGCACCCGCTCCACTCCATCGGCGGCGACAGCGTGCTCCAGGCGACGAACCCGATGGCGCAGGTGCAGGCGCCCTCCACGCGCCTCGATGTAGGCGAGCAGAGGACCCGTCAGCCAGCGATGGGGAGACCCCTTGAGCAGATTCAGGCGGGATGCCTCGGTGCGCGCCGCGAACATCATGAAGATCGTGAGCATGCAGCGGGCGGAGATGGTGTCGCAATCAATGAAACCCAGGGCGTAGGCGATCGGATTCCAGAGCCGCTCGATGCTGCGGCGGCTGCCGCCATGGCTCTCGAACCAGGTCGCAAAACTCACCCGATCGAGTTCGCGGATCACCCGCAT
This sequence comes from Synechococcaceae cyanobacterium, assembly GCA_046342775.1. Lineage (GTDB taxonomy): Bacteria > Cyanobacteriota > Cyanobacteriia > PCC-6307 > Cyanobiaceae > Cyanobium. The sequence goes on along the minus strand of JBKDOR010000203.1, from coordinate 6,456 downwards.
GGCGCCCTCGTAGTCGACCAGGCCCCGCACGATCGGACTGGTGCCGAGGGCGAGGGCGTTGCGCAGCTTGTCGATCCAGTCGAGCTGGGGGGTGGTGAAGAAGGCCTTGAGCCCGTTGAACGGGGCCCCGAGCGGGAAGCGGAAATCGAGAGCTCGCAGCTCACCGCCGCGGTTCACAAACAGGTGGGTGTGCTCTTTGGGCAGGAGGTTCTCGAACGCTCCAACCCGCCGCATCAATTCAAATAAATTAGAGTAATTGTAAAAAAATACGTGCAATCCCATTTCGATGTGATTGCCGTCTTCGTCCTCCCAGCTGCCCACCTTGCCGCCCATGAACGGCCGGGCTTCGTAGAGATCCACACCATGGCCGGCCTCCACCAGATCGACCGCGGCCGCCAGCCCGGCCAGCCCTGCTCCGACGATGGCGACCCGCACCTCTGAATCTCCTTTGTTCAGGGGACTCTATGGAGCGAGAGGGCCGGCGGGGTGTCGGCAAGCCCGGGACAGCCTCCATAGAGTGGTCTGAACCCAACGTCCACCGCCGCCGTCCACTGCCCCCGGCTGCCGCGGCGGCTGGTCCGCGCGCTCTTTGATTCCACCTGGTCCGCATGAACTCCGAAAACAGCTCCACGGCTGTGGCTGACAACCCCGGTGGTACCGGCGGTCCTGTTTCCTCAGGCAGCCCAGCCACGACAGGCACGGCAACCTTGGCCGGCAGCCCAACCCTGGTCGAGACGCCAGCTGACCCTGGCTCTCCCCCCTCCGAAGTCACCCACACCGGCGTCGATGGTCGCGGCATCCTGATCAGCGATCCAGCGATGCGTCAGCTGGCCCAGCTGATCCGTCAGCAAGGCGACGACCGGGTGCTGCGGGTGGGAGTGCGCTCCGGCGGCTGCAGCGGCATGAGCTACACCATGGACTTCGTGCCGGCCGATCAGATCCGTTCGGATGATGAGATCTACACCTACGAGCCCGCCGACGCTCCGGCCTTTCGGGTGGTCAGCGATCCCAAGAGCCTGCTCTACATCTATGGCATGCAGCTCGACTTCTCCACCGCCTTGATCGGGGGCGGCTTCAACTTCAGCAATCCGAATGCCAGCCAGACCTGTGGCTGCGGCAGCTCTTTCGCCGTTTGAGCCGCCCCCTCCACGGCGATGCCCTGGCTGGGGCGGCGCCATGGGAATCTGAAAGCTCTGCCCGCAGCGACCGCCACCATGACGGCCAGCCCCCCCTCCAGCGAGAGCTCCCGTTTCGACCTGGCCATCAACCGCTATCAACAAGGGGCGGCGCCGGAGGAGCTGATCGATGAGTTTCTGGCGATCACCGCCCAGATGCCCCGTCAGTCAGCCGGATGGACCTGCCTCGCCTGGCTGCAGTTGCTGCTGGACCAGCCCCGCGCCGCTCTGCAGTCGGCCCGCACCGCGGTGAAGCTCAACCCCCAGGATCCCCAGGCCCGCATCAACCTGTCTCTGGCGATGCTGGAAACAGGCACCAAGGGCGTGCGCGAGCATGTCGAGATCCTGCAACGGTTGATGGTCATGGCCCCCGAGCTGGCCAGGGAACTGCAGGAGTCGATGGCGGACGGGCTGAATCGCCGACCCGGCTGGTCGGCCATGGAAAAGTTGCGCGGCTGGCTCCCGGCTTGAGTGCCTCCGCCCCACGTCTGCTGCTGTTGAGCAACGGCCACGGGGAAGACCTGAGCGGGGCGATGCTTGCCCTGGCCCTGCGGCAGCGGGGGGCTGAGCTCGAAGCCTTGCCGCTGGTGGGCCATGGCCAGGCCTACCGCCGCGTTGGTGTACCCGTGATCGGCCCAACCAGGGAATACAGCACCGGCGGTCTGGGCTACACCAGCTTCGGCGGCTATCTGCGCGACCTGTTCGAAGGCCAACCGTTGTATGTGGTGGGGCGGCTGGCGCAACTCTGGCGGCGGCGGCGTCGCTACGAGCTGGTGGTGGCGGTCGGCGATCTGGTGCCGGTGCTGGCGGCCTCCATCAGCCGAGTTCCCAGCGTGGTGTACCTGGTGGCCTATTCCAGCCACTACGAAGGCCGGCTGCGCTTGCCCTGGCCCTGCGCCTGGCTGCTGCGCAACGGCCCGTTCCGGGACATCTGTAGCCGCGATGCCCTGACCGCCGCGGACCTCAGCCAGCAGCTGGGGCGACCGGTGCGATTTCTCGGCAATCCCTTCCTCGACCCGGTGGTGCCTGCCAGCCCCGCAACGGGCGCGAACGCCACCGCGAAGCAGGAGGCACAAGCCGATCAGGATTCGCCAACCGCCGCCAAGGCAGCCGTGGACAAGGCAGCCGCCGCCGAGGTAGCCGTGGCCGAGGCAGAAGCGGTTCCCCTGCTGGCGCTGTTCCCCGGCAGTCGGCTGCCCGAGGCTCTCACCAATCTGCGCTTGATGCTGCAGGTGTTGAGCCAGCTGCCAACGCCGTGGCGCGAGAGCGGGACCCTGCGGCTGCAGGCGGCCCTGGTGAGCGGTCTGGATCGGCCACGGCTGCTGGCGCTGGCCGAGCCCCTGGGCTGGCGGCCGATCGAGATGGCCGCCGGGCAGCAGACCTCGCCGCGGGCGTTGTCCGAGCCGGAGGCCAGCTCGCTGCTGCTCGGCCGTGAAGGCCTGCGGCTGGAGCTGCACTGGGGGCGGTTCAACGCGATCCTGGCGGCCTGCGATCTGGTGCTGGCGATGGCGGGCACCGCCAGCGAGCAGGCGGTGGGGTTGGGCAAGCCTGTGGTGCAGTTGGTGGGTCCAGGGCCTCAATTCACGGCCGGCTTCGCCGACGCCCAGCGGCGGCTGCTGGGACCCGGGGTGATCTGCGCCCCAGGCAGCAGCGGCAGCCGGACCAGCCTTGCCGGCACCGCCCAACTGCTGGGCGAGTTGCTGGCGCGGGGTCGGGATCCTGCCGGCTCTGCGGCCTGGCGGCGGCAGCTGGCGACGCTCGCGGCGGAGCGGATCGGCGCACCCGGCGGCAGCGGCCGCATGGCCGAGGCGATCCTTGCCGCACTGGCGGCTGGGCGCGCTGCCGATGTCCCCCCCTCGCCTCGGCCGTCCATGGGCTGACCTGGATCCGGGCGCCTCGCTGCTAGCCAGCTGCGACAGAGGGCCCGTCGGCGGCGGCGGTGCCCCTCAGCCCAGCTGACAACAACGTGCGGGAGGCGCTCATGGCGACATTTGGCGCGGCGGGCCTGGCACCGGGGAGGCCCCAGGCCCTGCTGGCGACCCCACGATGAGCGGCCACCGGCCTCGCCACTCCGCGGCCGTCAGAGGAGCCTGTTGCCGCGCCAACAGCCTTGCCACTCCGTGGCGTCAGCCGATCGCGCAAACCGCGGCGTCAGCCGCCTGCGCAACCCTCAACGGCAACCGGTTCGAGACTCCTGCAGCAGACTCCTGCCTTCCCTTGCCCCACTCCGGCCCCATGGCTGCGGATGCCCATCCTGATCCTCGCCGAGAGGTCACCGCGGAGGAAGCGTCGCCCCCCGCCACCCCGCCGATCGAGCACCTGCCAGGCGAGAGCCCCGCAAGCGACAGCGGTCGGGTGGGCGCCAGGCGTGAGCAGGCCTCCAGTTCCAAGGCCGCGGCCGCTGCTGGCACCCTGGCGACCCTGCGCGATGTTGTGGACCGGCTGCTTGTCGCCGATGTGTTCGTGGTGTTGGCGGGAGCCCTGTGGTTCGCCCTGGCGGTGCTGCTGCACAGCCGTGGCGTCGAAGCGCCGCTGCGGCTGTTCCAGAAGCTCTGGCAACCCCTGTTCACCCCGGCGATCGGCCTGTTGATGGCCGCGGCGTTGCTCAGCGGGGCCCTGGGCTGGTGGCAGCGACGAGGGCCGGCAGGAGTTCGGGGTACTGGAAGCTGAACCCTTGTTGCTCCAGATGCTGGGGCCGCACCTTCTGGCCTTCGAGCACCACCTTGGCGCCATCCCCCAGCAACACCTGCAGCAGCGGGCCGGGCACCGGCAGCAGGCTCGGACGACCCAGCACACGGCCCAAGGCCTGGCTCAGCTCCCCCATCCGCGCAGGGTTCGGCGCAACGGCGTTGTAGACGCCGCGGTAGCTGGAATCCTCCAGGGCGGAGGCGATCAGGCGGCAGACATCGGTGCGATGCACCCAGCTGAGCCATTGCTGGCCGGAACCCACCGGGCCGCCGAGGCCAAGGCGAAACACCGGCAGCATCCGCCCCAGCGCGCCGCCGTCAGCGGCCAGCACGATGCCGAGGCGCAGAATCACCACCCTGGAAGCGGTCTCGGCGGCCCGGGCCGCCGCCTCCCAGTCCACGCAGAGCTGGGCGAGCAGGTCGTTGCCGGCGGGGCTGGTTTCATCGAAGCAGGCCTGCTCACTGGTGCCGTAGAACCCCACCGCCGAGCCGCTGATCAAGACCCCCGGGGGCTTGCTCAGGCCCGCCATCGCCGCCACCAGCAGGCTGGTGCTGCGCACGCGGCTGTCGCGCAGCAGCTGGCAATGGACCGCGGTCCAACGCTTTTCGGCGATCGGCTCGCCCACCAGGTTCACCACTCCATCGGCCGCCGCCAGGGCCTGCAGCAGGGCCTCCTGCTGCCAGGTGGCGGGATCGGCGGGATTGCCGCGCAGCAGCTGCAGCCTGGGATCCTGGGGCAAACCGGGAGGCTGGGCGCCGCGGCTGAGCAGGGTGAGGTCGTGGCCGAGGCGCAAAAGGTGGGGCACAAGCTCCCTCCCCACGAACCCAGAGCAGCCCAGCAGCAGCAAACGCAATCCCCGATCCTCCGATGCCTGCAGCGGAGATTAGTCGTGGTCCGGGCGGGCTGAGCGGCGGGGCCGGTCGCGGCTCCACCTTGAGACCCCGGATGACCTGCAAGGGTTGTTGGCCTCGGGGCGACGCTCCAGGACGAGCGGACATCGACGAGCGGACAACAGGAGGAAGCTTGGCCGGCTCCGCTCGTTTGGTCGCGCCAAGTCGCTTGGTGGCTGATCCGGAGGCGACCGTGGGCTCACCCCTCCCGCTGCCACTGCCTGGCTGTGCCCACTGCCTGGCTGTTGCCACTGCGATGGCCGGGCGACGGCCTGCGCCGGGGCTTGCCGCGATTGCCTGTCCTCCTGCCTCGCCATGAAGGTGATCGCGGTGATGCTGGGCGAAACCGGGATCGACAACAAGCCAAGGCCGTATCGCAGGGCTAAGGCCCCACCCTTTCGATTCCACGAGGCTGAGTGCCTGGCAACAGAGGAAGCCGAGACGGAGGTTGCCTCACCCGAGCTGGGATGAGGGCACCTAATCTGAACTCACACCGTCTCAGCCTGATGGCTCCCGCCAGCGACGCAGCCGCTACGCCCGCACCCAAGGCCTTTCGCAAGGGAGCGCTTGTGAAGCTTGATCAGCAGGCCTATGCCGGCAGCTTGGAGGCGGCAGCCAGCGATGCCTCCCTGCCGGACTACGTGCTGGAGGGGCCTGGGGAGATCCTGGCGATCAGGGACGCTTACGCCCAGGTGCGCTGGCGGCGTCCGGTTCCGGATGTGTGGCTGCGGCTCGATCAACTGCTGCCCTGCGAGGCCGGCTGAGCCGGCCTCGAAACAGCTGCCGGCCAACCCTGCAAGCCAACGACTGAGGAACATCGGGTCCGCTGCACTTGCGGCAGCCGCGGAACGGTGTCAGTTGAAGGGCATCCATCGGCAGGAGCCGCCTGGCTGAATGGCGGGAGGTGCGATCAGCCTCAACCATCCAAACGGCGCCGTTCCGCAGCCAGGCGCTGGCGGCGAGCTTCGGCTTCGCGCAGCATCTGCCGGCCATCGTGAAGGTAATCATCCACGTAGCCGAGGCTGTAGCGCTCCAGCTCGGCCAGGCCATCCTGAACCTGGCCAAGGCAGTGGTAGAGGCTGAGGCCAAAGCCGTTAGCGCAGGCCGGGCAGGGGCGCGAGCGAAACAGGTGTTCCACCTGCTCCATCTGACGCTGCGCTTCGGCAAGGAAGGCGCAGAAGGTTTCCATCAAGCGGTCGTCGTAGGGATCAGCGGCCAGCTCCTGCAGCCTGCTGGGGATGGCAGCTGTGATCCGAGCCAGCAAGCGATCGATGGGGGCGTAGACCCGCTGCAGCCAATCCATCAGCTGAACCTCGCTGGAGCGGCACGAGGCCGTCGCGGCCGTCGTTGGGCCGCTTCGCACCGCGCCGGAGGCGTTCTCTGCGCGCTGTCGGCGGTCGTGGGCGCGACGGCGCTCGCCATCGCCCAGCACCTCCCAGGCGGCGTTGAGGGCCAGGATCGTGTCGTCATCACCTCCGGCATCGGGATGGTGGCGCTTGACCAACATCCGGTAGGCGGCCTTGATCTCGGCGGTGCTGGCGGCGCGGCTCACCCCAAGCACCTGATAAGGATCCCTGGAAGCCGACGTCATGGCAGGGGTGCAGCACAGCGATGCAACGTGCTCGATTCTGGCCCCGGAACCGGCCGGTTCGGCCGCCAGCGGCAGGAGCGTGTCCAGCAAGGACGGCAGCCGATCGGCAACA
>JBKDOR010000202.1:0-16235 GCA_046342775.1 Synechococcaceae cyanobacterium | reverse complement strand
GATCCGTATCGGTGGAAACCAGCGACTTTTGGATTAGCCATGGTTACAGCCTTGCGTGAGAGAGACTTTGACGCAGCAATCGTCGCCACCGATGACGATGGGTGTGACACCAGGATGTCAGCATCCACCGCTTGACAGCTTGTTTGCGCTGAATGCTGGTCCAGCGCGACTGATCCCCCGTTGGAGTTCCCCCATGACACTCCAGCGTGAGTTGACCAGTTCTTCATCGCCTCAGGGATGGTTGCAGTCATCTCGCAAGTCGTAGAATGTGATCCATGCCCATGCACTATCGAAAATGCCATCCTGCGCAACGCCCCCCTGCAGCGAGCCAGCTCTTCTTTGGAATCCCTTGATGTGTTGCGGTTGGGCTTGAGCAGACGACTCCGGGTCATCCCCTTCGACGTTCCGAGCCTGCCCCCAGCGTCCCATCCGCCCCAGGCAGGGAAGGTCCTGTTTCTCTCACGCTTCAATAATCGGAAACATCTTGATCATTTGTTTCAGGCTTTAGCGCTTGTGCGCCACCTGCAACGCTGCCTATCTTGGTCTCTCTCAATTGCTGGCACTGGTGCTCCCACCTACGTATTCAGTTTCAAGCAACTCGGTCAACGGGTTAGTTTCGATCGATATTGCCACTGGTCTAACTTTGTATTGGCACGTGACAAGCTGGAATTGACACAGAGTAGTGATTGGTTTGGCTTGTCTTCAGCAGCAAAGAACGTTGCGATCGCCGCAGCCAAATCTTTGGAGGCTGCAACCCCAGTCCACCAGGGCCCAGAGGGAGCGGTAGCTGGAGAAGTTGAACCAACCAAAACTGGCCTGATCAGCTCCAGGGAACCGGACGCACTCGCCAAGACTTTGATCAAGGTTCTGCAACCTTCCAATCTTGGATATCGGGTTATGGCCCTTAATTTAGCCGAGTTCCGGTCTTCATGGACTAACATCGCCGCCGGGATTCAAGCGATCTGCAGCCGTTTGATTGACAATCCCAATTTAATCGTGGATCGCATCGGCCAACTCATCGTGTCTGTTGTTCCATCCGAACAAAACTTGGCGTCGCCAGTTTGATTTGATGACTTCGTCAACCATCATGACCACCCCATCTCGTTCCAGCATGGCAGCTGCTGCTTCGCTCATCACCCCGATGTTGATCTGCAAAGATGAAGAGGCCAATATCGGCAGATCTCTCGAACGTCTTACCTGGGCCGCACAGGTGTTGTTGATTGATTCCGGCAGCACGGACAACACACTGGCCATCGCTGATTCATTCAAAAATGTCCAAGTCTTACAACGACCGTTTGACAGCTTTGCCAGGCAGTGCAACTTTGGAATTTCCAATATTGCATCCCCCTGGATTCTCAGTCTTGACGCTGATTACGTGCTGACGCCAGAATTTGTGACTGGCCTAGACAGTTTCTCACCTCCTGATGATGTCTGGGGATATCGTATTACATTAAGATATTGCATTTATGGTCGGCCTCTGCGGGGCACGTTGTTGCCCCCGCGGGTTTGCTTGTATCGCCGTGAAGGAGCACTGTATCGCGATGAGGGTCATGGTCATCGCCTCAATGTGGCGGGCCATGTCGTTGACTATTCAGCTGAAATTCTCCATGATGATCGAAAGTCATTAGCTCGCTGGTTAGATTCCCAGCGGCGCTATCAGCTTCGCGAAGCAGAGATGTTACTAACTACACCAGTCTCAGCGCTCAAGCGATATGACCGCTTGCGTCGAACGACTCTATTAATGCCGATTCTTGCTCTCCCTTACTGCCTAATCGTGAAGCAAGGTTTGCTCGATGGTTGGCGCGGCTGGTTTTATGCTTTTCAGAGAGTTTATGCCGAACTCCAGCTCTCGCTGATCTTGTTGGATGCGATCCACGGAGATCAAGAACCACCACCAAGTGATTGAATCTCCACATCCTCGCCGCTGCCGCAGTAGTCCTCATACGCCCGAAAACAGTTAACATCAAGGGGCCGGGGAAGACTGACTGAGACCGCTGATTGAGACGGATCAGATAGACCCACTTGATACGATAGATCAACAGCGATTGTCGTTCCTGCGCCACGCCTGAAGTCAAAGCCTGCGCCACGCCTGAAGTCAAAGTCTGAAGTCAAAGCCTGAAGCCAAAGTCTGAAGCCAAAGTCTGAAGCAGATCTCTGGAGCCAACGCCGCCCAGCAGGGGACGAAGACCGCAGCGGCCCAACCAAGCCCCGGCGCGGTCAAGGCGGCTTCAGGCTTGATCGATCAACGGCCCCGCGCCCAACTCAACCAACCCCTGCTCAGCTCTGATGGTGCTTGCCGACCCCCCTTCCCAGGCCCCCCCCAGGTCGGTCTCCAGTTGGACCGCGGCGGATGGAGCGGCTCTTTATGGCCTGGACCGCTGGGGTGACCCCTATTTTTCGGTCAGCTCCGGGGGCCATGTGGTGGTGCAACCCCGGGGCGAACGGGGCGGCAGCCTCGACCTCGTTGACCTGGTGGAACAACTGCAGGGCCGAGATCTCTCCTTGCCCCTACTGATCCGCTTTGACGACATCCTCGAAGACCGCCTGGAGCGCCTCCACGCCGCATTCGATCGAGCGATTGCCCAGTACGGTTACCGAGGACGCTATCAGGGAGTGTTCCCGGTTAAGTGCAACCAACAGCGCCATGTGGTGGAGCAGCTGGTGGAGAGCGGGCGCCGCTGGCACTTCGGGCTTGAGGCCGGCAGCAAGGCCGAGCTGTTGATCGCCCTCTCGTTGCTGGAGGATCCCCAGGCCTTGCTGATCTGCAATGGCTATAAAGATCGGCGTTACATCGAAACGGCCATTCTGGCCCGTCGTCTCGGTCGACAGCCCGTGGTGGTGATCGAGCAGGCCGATGAGGTTGAACGAATCATCGCCGCCAGCCGTGACCTCGGTGCCGCACCATTTATCGGCATTCGTGCAAGACTATCGATCCGCAGCACAGGTCACTGGGGCAGTTCTGTGGGCGATCGGGCCAAGTTTGGCCTCTCCATTCCGGAGATGCTGGCGACTGTGGAGGCCTTGAGACAAGCCGATTTGATACCTGACCTCCGCTTGCTGCACTTCCACATCGGCAGCCAGATCAGCGATATCGCCGTGCTCAAGGATGCCCTGCAGGAAGCCGGCCAGATTTATGTTGAGTTAACGCGTCTGGGGGCGCCGATGGGTTGGCTGGATGTGGGTGGTGGGCTCGGCATCGACTACGACGGCAGCCGCACCCCGACCGCCGCCTCCACCAACTACTCCCTTCAGAATTACGCCAACGATGTAGTCGCTTCCGTCCGCGAGTGCTGCGAGCCTCACGGGGTGCCGATGCCCACCCTGGTGAGTGAGAGCGGCCGGGCTCTGGCGAGCCACTTCTCCGTGCTGGTGTTTGAGGTGCTCGGCGCCGGGGCGCCACCAGCGGCCGTGCCAGCTCCGGTGGAGAACGAACCGCTGATTGTGCGCAATCTGCGGGACACCCATGCGGCGATTGTGCAGACCTTGGCGACGGTGGATACCGTCAGAAGCGACACCCATGGCGATGCTTCTGGCCAGGGTGACAACAGCCTTGAACGGTTGCAGGAGTGCTGGAACGATGCCGTCAAGTTCAGGGATGATGCCCTGGCCGCCTTCCGCCTCGGCTACCTCAGCCTGCCGCAGCGGGCCATGGCCGAGCAGCTCACCTGGGCCTGCGGTCAGGCCATCGCCGGCCGCATCCAGGAGTTGCCTCCCACCCAAATGGTGCCGGTTGAACTGAGATCGCTTCCGGCCAGCCTGGCCGGCACCTACTACGCCAACCTCTCCGTCTTCCGTTCCGCTCCCGACACCTGGGCGATCAATCAGCTGTTCCCGCTGCTGCCGATCGAGCGGCTGCACGAACCTCCCGGCCGCCTCGGCAACATCGCTGATCTCACCTGCGACTCCGATGGCAAGTTCAGTCGCTTCATCGATCGCGGCCTTGTCAAGCCGTTGCTGGAGCTTCACCAGCTGCGACCCGGAGAGCCCTACCGCCTCGGCCTGTTTCTGGCGGGAGCCTATCAAGAGGTGATGGGCAACCTGCACAACCTCTTCGGCCGCACCAACGCCGTGCACATTCGCCTGGCCGACGGTGGTGGCTACACCGTGGATCACGTGGTGCGAGGCGACACCAGCGCTGAGGTGCTGGAAGCGATGGAACACGATCCAGAGCTGCTGATGGAGCGGCTGCGGATCGCCAGCGAAACCGCCATTGCCCGCGGCCAGTTGGAAATCGCCGATGCCCGGAGGCTGATCGCTCATCTGCGCAACAGTCTGGAGCAGACCACCTACCTTCAGGGTTGATCCGCAGCTCAGCCGATCGCCCGGGGAGATCCGGGCCGGTCTGCCCTGCTGCCGCGCCTTCCCCCCACTCGAGGAGATGCCCTCAAGCCGAGGGAAGCAAGGCCTCTGCTGCGACCGGCCGTCCCGCATCCGGGGGATCCAGTGGTGTGTACACCTCCACCTCGCCCAGACCCTTGATGGCCTGCAGGCCGAGCGAACGGCAGCGCGGTGTCGCCCCAGAGGCTCCGGGGTCGTCGCTGAAGGGGGCCACCAGGGCCGCCGTGCGCGCATCGCACAGCACGGACGCGTCAAGGGATCGGGTGAGGGACTCCAACCTGGCCGCCAGGTTCACCGTTTCGCCGATCACCGTGAACTCCAGGCGTCGGGGACTGCCGATCTGGCCCACCATCACCTCGCCGCTGGCCAGGCCGATGCCACTGCTCAGCTCAGCCACACCCTCCTGGCGCCACTGGCGGTTGAGCTCATCCAGGGCCGAGCGCATCGCCAGGGCGCAGCGCAACGCCGCCGCGGCCTCCAGCTCCAGGCCCCGGCCCACCGGTGAGCCGAACACCGCCAGCACCGCATCGCCGATGAACTTGTCGACAGTGCCGCCGTGGGCCGCGATCACCTCCACCATCGCCCCCAGGTAGGTGTTGAGCTGGCGCACATGCAGCTCGCTCTGCCCCGCCTGGCTGCGCTGACGGGTCAAGCTGGTGAACCCCCTGAGGTCGGTCATCAAGACGGTCACCTCAAGCAGACGGCCGCGCAGGATGCCCTGGGCGGAGGCCGGATCCGCCAAAATCTCAGCCACCACACCCGGGGCCACATAGCGCTCAAAGGTGCGCCGCAACCGCCGCCGCTCAAGCCCCTCGCGCAGATAGGCGTCGCCTCCATAGAGCAACCCCAGCAGCGCCAGCCCAACACTGGGGGAGAGCAGCGGCAGCCAGAGGTGCGCGGACCAGAACGCCAGCACGGCAACCCCGAGCTGCAGGGCAACCAGGGCCAGCAACGCCAGCAGCCGCCAGCGCAGCACCGTCGTCCGCCAGGCCAACAGGAGCAAGACCAAGGGCGGCACCAGGGCCAGCAGGGCCCGCCCGATCGGAGCGGTGGGCCAACTCCTGAGCCCTTCACCCCGCAGCGAGTTGGCCGTGGCGGTGGCCAGCAGCTCCAATCCCGACAGGGGTCCATAGGGACTTGGGTAACCGTCGTCGCCTTGGCTGACGACCGGCCCCAGCAGCACGATCGCCCCTGGTAGAGCAGGCAGCAGCGGGTGGCGTCGCCAGCGCTGCGGATCCAGCACCTCCCAGGCGGACAGGCTCGGGAAGCTGCCCTCGGGCCCGTAGAACGCCAGCTCCCGCCGGGGGTCATCCTGGCGGGAGCTGCGCCCGGCCAGATGCAGCAGCGTTGAGGCCAGGGAGGGGAACGGGGCGGCTCCCCGGGCCGGCAGCAGGCCCCGGCCGTAGGCGTCGGGATGGAGCGAGGCGCGTGTTGGCGTGCGCGGCAGCACGTTGGTGAGGCCGAGGGCACGGGGGCCGCCCAGGGCTGGCAGCAACATCTCCGGGCGCACCAAGGTGAGCGAACCAGCGGCGCGGGCGTCGCTCGGCTCCAGCATTTCCGCCGCCAGGGCGACGCGCCCTCGGTGCCGGCGCAGGCTGGCCGCCAGGGAGGCGTCGTCGGCTGGGCCCTTGCCGCTGGGGCCTTCAAACACCACGTTGATCGCCACGGCCGATACCCCGGCCTGGAAGAGCTTGTCGAGCAGGGCGCCGTAGGCGGCCCGGGGCCAGGGCAGGGTGCTGATGCCGCGGGCCCAGCTCGGCGCCGCGCGGGTTTGCTCGAACCAGGCGCCCTGCTGCAGGGTGGCATCGTCGATGGGCACCAGGATCAGCTCTTGCGGCGGTCGCCGTTGCCCCCGCAGCCGCTGCAGTTGGTCCTGTAGCCCCAGGTCCCAACCCTGCCAGGTGTGAGTCGGCCAGCCGGCGGTCCAGGCCACCAGAGCCACCACCAGGGCGGAGAGCAGGCCCGTGGCGCGCTCCTGCCTCATCGCCCGGGTGCGTTCATCCGCAGCCTGGGGTGGAGGGCATCAACCAAGCCAGGGGAACACCGCATGGCCCTGGCGGGGAACACGAATCGCCGCTGAGCCATGGGCAGGCCATCAGAACAAACGGGGGAGCTGGAGAGAGGGAATGGACGGCAGCGAGGGCGCCGAAGGCACGGACGGCACCGAGGGCAGGTTCACCCCCGGCACCTGGCTGCGGATGTAGCTCTCCAGGGAGCCGTAGGCCGGCAAGGGCAGGCGAAAGCCCTGAAAGAGCGGTCCGCCCAGGATGGTGTTGTAGTCGCCAGGCGACAGTCCCAGGATCGCCAAGACGATCCCCTGGGCCGAAAGGCGCAGGCGCTGGCCGGAAGACACCGTGGTGGCGGGTTGGCCGGTTGGGGTGCCGTCCTGGGCGGGTTCCACCTCCACGGTTCCTTCGAGCACGGCGATGTCGGCTTCGCCGTTGTCTTGAACCTCCAGCACATAGTTGGTGCCGCGGGGGCTGAGCCGTGCCGAGCGGGTGCAGCCCGCCTGGCGTCCGGAGACCAGGATCTGGCCCTTCTCCAGCAGGAAGCAGCTCTGGCCGAGCTTCATCTGGGAGAACCGGTTCATCCGCCCGACGGCACCGCCTTGGAAGCCGATCTGGCCGCGGCTGTCGCCCGTGCTCAGCTGCTCGGGAGCCCTGGCTTTGTCCTGTTCACGCGCCTGCTTGCGATCGATGAACAGCTGGTTGCCATCGAGGATTTCCTGCACGATCGCCGTTTCCGCGGCCTGAACCGGCAGGGCGATCAGCAGCAGCGCCAGGAGCCACGGCAAGCGCCGCGGACCATTGGGGGTGAGGAGCGAGTGGGGCATCGGCACCGGCGCGGCAGGCGAGGAACGCGGCTGGCCGGCGGCGCGGGAGAGCCGTCGCTGGGCAGCGGAACATCCAACTTTGAGCATTCTGAGCCCACCTGCCCTGCCATAGCCACCCGCTTGGTTGCCGCCATGGCAGGACTCAGCGGCCGCTCAGCGGGCGCAGAAGCGCACCAACAGGCTCAACCGGGAGCGGGGCGGAGGCAGTTCCGCCGGATCGAATGGAGGAACTGCTGCATCGGCCGCCATGCGCATGGCCATGGGCCGCAGCTCGCCGCCATCGAGCTGCACCTCCAGCGGCTCGAGGAGGGGCCGACCGATGGTTTCCGCCACCTCCCGCGCCTGGTTGAGGGCATCGCGGTAGGCGTTGCGCAACAGCTGCCGCCGCACGCTGGCATCCTCGGCCTGATCCGCCTGAGCGCTGACGGGGGCCAGACGCACCCCGGGCAGGCCTCCCACCGTGCGGATCAGCGCCTGAAGCTGGCGCGGCTCCAGCCGGCCTGACACCTGCAACTGGGCCTCCACCTGGGCGGGCCGCCCGGGCTCCGCCGGGCGCTGCCAGCTGGTCGGCGAGGTGACCCGCAGCTCCTCCACCTGTAGCTGTCGCAGCGCCTGCCGCACCGCCGCAAGCCGGGCCTGCAGGCTGCCCAGGGCCTCATCGGCACTGGCGGCCCGGGCTTCCAGCCCGAGGGAGAATCCCAGCCGGCGGGTGCTGCGCTCCAGATCGGCGCTGCCCCGGGCTTCCAGCAGGGTGCCCTCACAGCGCAGTTGCACCTCCGCCGCGGCCGGTGGGACAACTGAAATCATCCCCACAATCCCCAGGCTCCCCGCCATCAGCCCCAGGCCGCTGATGCGTTCCGCCCGTGGAAGGGGCCGCCACCGCGGCGGCGACAGCGAGCGAGGGCCATGGCTGCGTGTGCGGCCCAGCGAGTGCGTCATCGAACGCGCTTCGAATCTCCCAGCCTCGCCCACCTGCGCTGGATCGCCAAGCCAGAGGCACCTCACAGGCCTGCAGGGGGGCCGACCGCTGGGTTCGGCGCGCCCGCCAGGGCTCGCGGCCATCGCGCCCAAGGATGACTGCCACGGGTTGGACCCGCTGGCATCGCGGCACCAGGCCCTCCATTCCGCTCGGGGATGGCCGCCAGCGCCCGGGGCAGCGCCCGAAGGCAAGGGCCCCGGCCAGGATGGCGCTGCGCTGTGCACTGGAACGCTCGATGGCTGCTCTGCAGAGCTGGCTGTTGGCCCTGATCGGCTGGGGGGTGCTGCTGGGCTTGGCGCTGCTCTGCCGCCGCCTGCGCCTGCCGCCGCCGCCACTGGGCCTGCCGCGCACCGCGCTGGTGGTCTGGGCCCTGGTCCACAGCCTGCCCCTGGCTGCGCTGCCTCCGAACCTGCGGCTCTGGGTCACAGTGGTGGACAACCTGCTCCTGGCTTACGCGGCGATCCCGCTGCTGAGCTGGACCGCTCTGGAGATCCCGGCCCGGCTGGGCTGGTGGCGCCCGCCTCCGATCCTGTTGCTGCAACTGCTCAGCCTAGGGCTGGGCAGCGTGGCCACGGTGCTGATCGTGCAGCAGCTGGCCAATCTCAACCTGCTCGGCCTGGTCACCACCTCCGCAGTCGCCACCGCCATGATCGGTTTGGCGGCTCAGGAGGCCCTCAAGGATCTGTTCGCCGGATTGGAGCTGCAACTGGGCGATGACTTTGCCCCGGGCGACTGGATTGAGTTGGAGGGTGGGCCCCGCGGCACGGTGGTCAGCGTGACCTGGCGGGACACCTGCCTGCGGGATCTGGATGGCAAGCGGGTGGTGGTGCCCAACAGCATGATCACCTCCAAGGTGGTCACCCAGGTCGGCGTCGAGGACGCCGTCAGCAACCGCCTCACCCTGGGCCTCGACTACGCCTTCCCACCCGCCCGCGCCCGCCGCCTGCTCGAAACCGTGGCGCTTCAGCATCCCTGGGTCCTGGACGAACCAGCCCCTGCGGCACGGATCCTGGAATTCCAGGACAGCGCCATCTGCTACGAACTGCAGGTCTGGAGTCACGAGTTGCGGGGCCTGGGACCACGGGCTCTGCGCGGTCAGCTGCTGGAACAGATCTGGTACGCCCTGAGCCGTGAGGGTCAGACGATCCCCTATCCGGTGCGCGATCTGCGGCCGCGCCGGCCCTCGGCGGTCGAGCCCCACCCTGAGCGGCCCAGCCCCGAGCGCTGCCGCGCCGCCCTGGCCGCCAGCTCCCTGTTCGCGCAGCTCGATGACCAGCAGCTGGAGCGGCTCGTGGCCGACAGCCGCGTGGAGACCTACGGGACCGGCGAGCTGGTGGTGCGGGAAGGGGCGGAGGGAGATTCCCTCTTCCTGGTGCTCAACGGCCAGGTGTCTGTGTTGAAGCAGGTGGAGGATGGCCGGGTGCTGCCGGTGGCGGACCTGGGGGAGGGCCAGGTGTTCGGCGAGATGACGCTGTTTCTCAACGCTCCCCGCAGTGCCAGCGTGCGGGCCAGCCAGGAGTGTCAACTCCTGCGGGTGGATCGGGGCTCGATCAGCGCGCTGCTGGAGCACGAGCCCCAGCTGCTGGACAGCTTCGCCGCCCTGGTTGCTCAACGCCAGAGCGAGCTGGATACCCTGAGCCGCCAGGCCGGCCAGGAGGGAGCCCGGGATCTGCTGAAGGTGATGCGCCGCCTGCTCAGCGGCGCCCTCAGCGGCAGGCTCGGCAGCTGAGAGGCACAAGGCCCGCGGGGCGAGGGAAGCGGCTGATGGAGCAGTGCGGCGCTCAGGCCAGCCAGGCCGGCAGCCGCTCCAGCCGCAGCACGACCAACACCCACAGCAGCTTGCAGAGCAGATGCAGCGTCTGATCGATGGCCAGGTTGTAGCTGCCGCGGCACTTGCCGAGATCGATCAGGGCATGCGCGCCCCACTCCGCCAGGCCGAGCAGGGGCAGGCCTGAGAGCAGGGCCACCAGCAGGCCGTGGATGGCGGCATGGGAGCCCAGCCACCAGCCCCAGCCCAGGGTGACGCTCCGGCCTGGACATTTCTCGCAGGCCATGCGATCCCCCTGCAGGCCGAAGTCGCCAAGAAAGTGCCCCATCGCCAGCAGCGCGAACAGGTTGGTGGCGCCGAGCAGGAGGTTCAAGCGTCGCAGGGAGAGATCCGCTGGTCCTCACTATGGAATGCAAGCTGAGGCGTCGAAGCGGGAGCCCCGGGAGGCTGAGGAACAACTGGAAAACCGGTCAGCGGCCGGTGCCACCTTGGCCACTGCTCGAAACTGTTCGCCCCGACTGCCCCATCGTTTTGTGTCACTGCCCCCTGATGATGAGGGTCCCTCCCGAGGCGGAATCAATTGGGTTTCAGTTGGGTGAACAGCTGGCCGCGCGCCTGATCCAGCGCCCCGTCCAAGGCCGCCCCATCGCGGCCGCCGGCCTGGGCCAGGTTGGGGCGACCGCCACCTCCGCCGCCGCAGGCCTTCGCCACCCCGCCGATGAAACTGCCGGCCTTGGCCCCCTGAGCGATCACCGCCGGGCCGAAGGCCGCCACCAACACCACCTTGCCCTGGTCGGCGGGATCGGGCAGGCCACCGAGCACCACGGCGGCGCCGGCGCCGAGCTGATCGGCCAGCCCCTGGGCGGCGCTTTGCAGGCCGGCGCCATCGACGCCATCGAAGCGAGCCACGAGCAGCTGGAAGTCGCCCAGGGCCTCGGCCTTGGCAACCAGCGCCGCGGCCTTGGCCAACGCCAGCTCCTGGCGAGCCGCCGCCAGGGCCTTCTGGCTGGCCTTGAGCTCTTCCTGCAGGGCCGCCACCCGCTCGAGGATGTCGGCGGGCTGGGCCTTGAAGCGCTCGCCGAGGGCTTTGACCACCGCATCCCGCTCCTGCAGGTAGGGCAGCACCGCCGGGCCGGCCACCGCCTCAATGCGGCGGATCCCGGCGGCCACACCGCCCTCGCTGACGATCTTGAACAGGCCGATCTCGGCGGTGTTGGCCACATGGGTGCCGCCGCACAGCTCCATCGACACGCCGGGCACGTCCACCACCCGCACCACATCGCCGTACTTCTCGCCGAACATCGCCACGGCACCAGCGGCCTTGGCCTTCTCGATCGCCATCTCCCGCACCTCAAGGCGATGGGCTTCGCTGATCCAGCCGTTGATCAACGCCTCGATCCGCTCCAGCTCGGCGGCCGTGACGGCGCGGGGGCAGTGGAAATCGAAGCGCAGGCGATCGAAATCCACCAGCGAACCGGCCTGACCGATGCCCGGATCCACCACCTGTTTCAGGGCCGCCTGCAGCAGATGGGTAGCGGTGTGGTTGGCCTGGGCGCGGCGGCGGCAGGCCGCGTCCACCCGGGCCGCCAGCAGGTCGCCCACGGCGATCTGGCCCCGCTCCACCCGGCCGCTGTGCACGAACACCGAACGGTTGCGGGTCACGCCCTCGACGCTGACGATCACGCCGGCCTCCACCGGGCCCTGGTCGCCGCCCCCCAGCAGCACGCCGCGATCGCCCACCTGGCCGCCTCCTTCGCCGTAGAAGGGGGTGGTATCGAGCACCAGCTGCACGCTGTCGCCGGCGGCGGCCCGCTCGGCCGGCTTGCCATTCACCACCAGCGCCACCACGCAGCAGGGGTGCTCCAGCTGTTCGTAGCCCTTGAAGGCGGTGGCCTCGGCGGCGGCCGCCAGCTGATCGATCGCCTCCCGCAGGGTCAGGTCGATGCTCACCGCCGCGGCCTTGCCCCGCTGACGCTGGTCCTCCATCGCCAGCTCGAACCCGGCCAGATCGACCGTGAGGCCGTTTTCCTCGGCGATCTCCTCGGTGAGTTCCAGCGGGAAGCCGTAGGTGTCGTAGAGCTCGAAGGCCTGGGCGCCGGAGATCTGCTGCGGTTGGGCGGCCAACACCTCGGCCAGCAGCTTCTCACCGCGCTCCAGGGTTTCCAGGAAGCGGGCCTCCTCACGGGCGAGCTCGGCCAGGATCACCTCACGGCGCTCCAGCAGCTGTGGGTAGGTGTCACACATCAAGCTGATCGACGCCTCGCCCATCGCGGTCAGGAACGGCTTGTCGATGCCAAGCAGGCGTCCGTGGCGCACGACGCGGCGGAGTAATCGGCGCAGGATGTAGCCGCGGCCGAGGTTGCGGGCGGTCACGCCATCGCAGCTCAGCTGGGTGATGGCGCGGCTGTGATCACCGATCACCTTGAGGCTGGTCTGCCGCTTGTCATCCAAGCTGGAGTAGTTCACCCCAGCCAGCTCAGCCGCCGTGGTGATCAGCGGGAAGATCAGATCGGTTTCGTAATTATTGGGCACCTTCTGCAAAATCTGGGCCATGCGCTCCAGACCCATGCCGGTATCGATATTGCGGTTCGCCAGGGGGGTGAGCTCGCCCTCGGCATCGCGGTTGTACTGCATGAACACCAAGTTGTAAAACTCGATGAACCGACTGTCGTCCTCAAGGTCGATGCCTGCGTCGCCGAGTTCGGGCTTGAAATCATAATAAATCTCCGAGCAGGGGCCGCAGGGACCGGTGGGCCCCGAGGCCCAGAAGTTATCGGCTTCATCCATGCGGATGATCCGCTGGGGATTCACGCCCACCCGATCGCGCCAGATCGCCTCCGCCTCCTCGTCTTCGCGGAACACGCTGACCACCAGATTGGCGGGTTTGAGGCCGAACACCTGCGTGCTGAGTTCCCAGGCCCACTGAATGGCTTCGGTCTTGAAGTAGTCGCCGAATGAGAAGTTGCCCAGCATCTCGAAGAACGTGTGATGCCGCGCCGTGCGCCCCACGTTCTCGATGTCGTTGGTGCGGATGCACTTCTGGCTTGTCGTTGCCCGCGCCGCCGGCCGCTCCACCTGGCCGAGGAACACCGGCTTGAACGGCAGCATGCCGGCGATCGTCAGCAGCACCGTGGGGTCTTCGGGCACCAGCGAGGCGCTGGCCAGGCGCCGATGACCCCGCTGGGCGTAAAAAGCCAGGAACGCTTCGCGGATCTCGGCGCCGCTGCGGGGCCGTGAACCGTCGGCCTGGTGAGCGCGGGCGGCGGCAGCCATGGCGGGCGGGGCGACGGGGCGAACGGGCTCATGATCGCCCAACGGCCCCGGGGCCGGGCGTGCCGGTTCTTGGGGCCTGGTGGGCGCCCGCCCCGCGGCCAGGCATGATCGGTGCAATGCCAACGACGGGACTGTGTCGCCCCTTCCGCCGGCTGTTCCTGCTGATGGCGCGGCGCTTGCCGCGGAACGCACCCGCCTGCGGCTGCGCTCCCTCTCCTGGGCCCTGCTGGCGGCCCTGGCGGCGGGGGGCCTGGCCCTGGCGGGCGGCGCCAGCCAGGCACTGGCGCTGGGCAGCTGGGGCCATGCCCTGGAGAGCGGCCTGCGGGCGGCGGGATGCGGGTTCTTCTACGGCTTGCTGGCCTTCCATCTGCAGCGGGTCGACCCGGACGACGGCCATCTCCAGGCCGGCCTGGTGGGAGCGGTCTGCGGGGTGCGCAGCCTGGCCCAGCCCCTGCCGCCGCCGAGCCCGGGGTCATTTGCTGTGGCGGACCTGCTGTCCGTAATGATGGGATGGCTGGCTGTCTGGTTGCCGCTCTGGCTGCCCTTGGTTGGCAGCGCTTTGTTGCTGCTTGTCGTCCAGCGTGTTGTGCCATCCCTGAGGCCATGAACACGGCCCCCCCTGCCCCCAGGTCGGTGGATGGCGGATCCGGTCAACGCCGTTCCCCTCGGCCATGAGCCTGCTGCATGCCACCTGGCTGTTCCCGCCTGAAGGGGCAGGCGGAAAGCTGCTGCTTTGGGCCGATACCTGGCGGGTGGCTGAGCCTGTTCAGCCGGGCCTCGAAGTGCCGGATCACCCCCTGGCCCTCGATTTCGACGCTCTGGCGACCTGGCTGGACGACAACGGCCTCTGGTCCGAGGCCCTGCGGCCCGCCAGCGCCTCGCTCACCCTGCCCAGCCGGGCGCAGGCGCCGCGCGGGCGCCGCCGCGCCGACGCGACCACCCCATGGAGCGGCCTGCCACTTCAGGCCGACGAACCAATTCCCCGGGATGTGAGCTGGTGGCCCTGGCGGGTCGAGGGTCTGGCCCTGGATCCCGCCGCCGCGGCCGAGTGGCTCAGCGTCCTGCCCCTCTCCGGCGACAATCCCGGACTTGCCGATGAGTTGCGCTGGTGGAGCCATCTGCAGCGCTGGGCCCTGAGCCTGATCACCCGGGGGCGCTGGTTGCCCCAGGTGTCCGAGGGCCGGGGGTACTGGCTGCCCTTGCTCAACCGCGAGTCGGACCGACACCGGTTGGAGGAGCTGGCCACCCGGCTACCCCAGGTGGCCACCTGCGCCAGCGCCGTGGGTGGCGCCGCCGAGAAGGCCCTCACCTGCCGCCGACCGGGCAGCGGTCGCCTGCGGGTGGCCAGCCTGCTGGAGGCCCTCCTGGATGGCCAGATGCGCCGCGGCTTCCAGCCCGATCCCAGCGGCCTCGACCCGCTGCTGGAGGCCTGGCAGCGCAGCCTTGCCCACGGCAACGGCCAGCTGCGGCTGGGGGAGGAGGAGATTGAACGGCTGGAGATCGCCACCCACCACTGGCTGGAGGCGGTGGCGGGGCGCCTGGCGCCGGCCCGGGCCTGCCTGGAGCTGTTCACGCCGTCGGAGGACGAGGAGCTCTGGGAACTGCGGTTTGCCCTGCAGGCGGAGGCTGATCCCAGCCTGAGGGTGCCCGCTGGCGCCGTCTGGGCGGCGGGCGACCGGCTGCTGCAGCTGGGGGAGGTGGCGGTGGACCATCCCGGCGAGCTGCTGCTGGAAGGGCTGGGGCGGGCGTTGCAGGAGTTCGAACCAATCCTGCGGGGCCTCGACACGGCAGCACCGGAGGCCATGCAGCTGTCGCCAGCCGAAGCCTTCGTGCTGGTGCGCACCGCCGCCAACCGTCTGCGCGACAAGGGCGTGGGCGTGGTGCTTCCCGAGAGCCTCAGCGGCGGCCTGGCCAGTCGGTTGGGGTTGGCGATCGAAGCGGAACTGCCCGCCAGTTCCCGCGGCCTCACCCTCGGGGAGGGTCTGAGCTGGCGATGGCAATTCATGATCGGCGGGGTCACCCTGACGCTGCGCGACCTGGAGGGGCTGTCAGCGCGGCGCAGCCCGCTGGTGCGGCACAAAGGGGCCTGGATCGAACTGCGCCCCAACGACCTCAAGCACGCCGAACGCTTCTGCGCCGCCGATCCCAGCCTCAGCCTCGACGACGCCCTGCGGCTCACGGCCTCGGACGGCGAGACCTTCCACCGGCTGCCGGTGCACCGCTTCGAGGCCGGCCCCCGGTTGCTGGCGGTGCTGGATCAGTACCACCAGCAGAAGGCGCCAGACCCCCTGCCGGCGCCTCCCGGTTTCGCTGGACAGCTGCGGCCTTATCAGGAGCGGGGGCTGGGCTGGTTGGCGTTCCTGTATCGCTTCGACCAGGGGGCCTGCCTGGCGGACGACATGGGGCTCGGCAAGACGATTCAGTTGCTGGCCTTCCTCCAGCACCTCAGGGCCGAACAGGAGCTGCGCCGTCCGGTGCTGTTGGTGGCGCCCACCTCCGTGCTCACCAACTGGAAGCGAGAGGCGGCTGGCTTCACGCCGGAGCTGGTGGTGCGGGAGCACTACGGGCCGCGGCGACCCAGCGACGAGACCGCCCTGCGCAAGGCCCTGGAGGGGGTGGATCTGGTGTTGACCAGCTATGGACTGCTGCAGCGCGACAGCGAGCTGCTGGAAAGCGTCGATTGGCAGGGGGTGGTGATCGATGAGGCGCAGGCGATCAAAAATCCCTCCGCCAAGCAAAGCCAGGCGGCCCGCGACCTGGCCCGGCCCCGCAAGCTGGGCCGTTTCCGGATCGCCCTCACCGGCACCCCTGTGGAAAACCGCGTCAGCGAGATCTGGGCCCTGATGGACTTCCTCAACCCGAAAGTGTTGGGGGATGAGGGCTTCTTCCGCCAGCGCTACCGCCTGCCGATCGAGCGCTACGGCGACATGGCCTCGATGCGGGACCTCAAGAGCCGGGTGGGCCCGTTCATCCTGCGCCGCCTGAAGACCGACCGCTCGATCATCTCCGACCTGCCCGAGAAGGTGGAGCTGCACGAGTGGGTG
>JBKDOR010000201.1:0-9959 GCA_046342775.1 Synechococcaceae cyanobacterium | reverse complement strand
ATCTGGGTGGCTTTTGCTTCCTATTCAATCGGCGTTTCAAGATGGCAGTAATGACAGAACGGATCGCCAATGCGGTCTGCGTTTGCAAGCCTTGCCCGGAGCGGGCTCTGAGGGCTGCGGAGCTTTATGCGTAATCAAGTCAGGATTTGACGAGCCTCGGCAAAGATCTGTTCTGCCGAAACCGTGGAGATATCTCCATTTGCAAAGGCTTGAATGCGGGAGGCAATCTCCTCAGACCAGGCAGCTTCGATTTCTTCAAGGGATGTGTGGAGTGATTCCAGCATTCGTTCCGCAAGCTTTGCCCGGTCTTCTGCTGAGAGTGAGCGAGCTTGCTCTTCAATATGGTGAAGAGATGATGACATGGACCCGAGATCAGAGGCCTTCAAGGCCACTTTACTGCCATTCAGTCTTGGGGAGTCTCGCGAACACCACGATGGGTGGCGGTCTGCGACTCCGTGGCCCAGACCAGCAGGCCGCCGACGGGATGGCGCTTGTAGAGCGAATCGAACAGCCCGCGCACCTGGTCGCGATTCCACACGTAGCCTCGCTGGAATTCAGGCAGCGCTATGTGGGCGCTGTCGATGTGGTCGAGGATGGTGGAGATTTTCATGGCAATCTCATTAAGCAGATACTGGAATCCATCGCAACAGGCCCTGTTGGAGTCGGCCGGCTGACCACATACTCTGTGCCAAGTCTCCCCACGCTTCAGACACAAGAGGATTTGCATCACGATAAGCTTTTACGATTTTTTTGAGGTCTTTTCCCTTGCGCCTGACAAGCCTTGGGCTTTTTCCTTCGAGAGCTGCAGCAGGATCCTCAAAGCATTCAACGCATACTGATGGCGGAGGATTGATCAGGCAGCTCACAGACTCGGGCAGGGCAGGAAAGACGGCTCGAAGAAGCCACGCCTCTGTTGCCATGCTGGGCACCCAGATCAGAACTTTCTCAGGCAGAGTAGTCAGCCCCAGCCATTGCATCACAATCGCCTCAGCCGCAAGGATATTGGCATCAGGCGGCGGACATGGGTTGTTTGCATCGTGTTCTTCATCCAGGAGGATATCGGCGTCAACATGAATGACAAGAAGATCAACATCTTCAGGCAGGGTTCCAACCGACTGAATCCCACCGGCGTCACGTACAGAATGGCACCAACCACGGACGCCTTTCCATCCGCCACCATGAGGACCGGCGTCCCCTCCGTAGAGTGACGCGTCGGGCTGAAGGCGACTGACTCTGAAGTCGGGGCTGTTGAGATGAGCCAACAACACGGCCTCCAGCACGACGTGATCCGTGCTGCCTTCGCAAACGAGGCGGACGTTATACATTTGGCATCCCTCCCAGATGCCCAGTGACCCAGAGGCGAGAGAGAGGCCAGCCTTCCTTGGCTTTGGCCATGAGCGCATCATCGACGACGATACGCCTGATGACAGTCATGCCCCCGTAGGAGCGATCTACGGCAAACAGGCGCACCCTTTCGTCCTGAAGTGGAAGCCCATCCAGCACGAGTGGATTGTGGCAGGTCATCAGCAGCTGGCGATCACGATCCAGAACCCATTCGACCATTTTCGAAGCCAGTGAACGAACAAGACGTGGATTCAGGGTCGCGTCGAAGTTGTCGATAGCCAGTAGCCTGGGGCTGTCGGGGTGGGCTGCAAGTATTGCGGCAAACAGAACATACAGAGCTCCCTCACTGGCATCATAGGCACTGACGATATTTTGACCTTCATCCATGTAGCGATCACGGAAGAATAAAACCTGAGCTGGTCTCGGGATCGACGGAGATAAGGGAATATCAGACCCAGCACTGGCGCCGAAGTGGTCGATCCAATCCACCAGCTCCAGGACGCCTTCGATGACATCCTCTAAGGCTTCGTCCTTTCGAGCCAGGCGACGAAGCTCCTCGGAGGCTTCTGCTAATCGACCACCCGCCAGCCCAAGTGGCGCCCTACTTTGTAGATCAGTCTCGATTCCTTTGAGCTTCAACGTATTGGGAGTATAGATGGAGAACTGCTGCAATGCTGACAATAATTGCGATCCTTCCGTCCCAGCCATCTTGACTTCCTCCAGTGCCGCCAAGCCGCGGTTGCTATCCAAGGCACTATTTTCTGACGAGGCAGGGGAGCGACCAACGACCTGCTTGCCTGCACTCAGCCATGTCTCTGTCTTGTACGACCACGCTGTGGACTGGTTGCTTGGGTTGTTGAGCTCAACCTCGTAGCTGCTGGCTCCTGAATAAGCACCAAAGCGAATGGCATTGCGTCTTTTGTGTCCCCGAAAGGAGGTTTTGTATAAATCCGGCAAGCCAGGTCGAACACCTCGATACAAAAGTGATTCGTCGTTGACTCGCCCGGCTGCCGCCGCGCCCAAAACGCCAATCGCTTCAAGGATATTGGACTTGCCACTGCCATTGGCGCCGACAAACACATTGAAAGCCCCCAGTTCCAGCTTCGCCTCCTGGATGGACTTGAAGGCGGTGATTTCAATGCGGTCGATCATGGCTGGTGGGCATGAAGATTGGGATTGCTTGGACTTGCTGGAAAAGAATGATGTCTTGTGGTAGGTGTGTTCACTTCAGGCGGATCTTGCCGGTGAGGAGCTGTTGCATCATTCCTTGCTTGAGCATCTGCGTTTTTGCCAGGCGTAATTGAAGCCGCTTTAACTCGATGTCCATCTCGTAAAGGATGCCGGCAATCGCTTCCTGTTCTGCCCTGCCAGGCAAAGAAACGCTTATCTTCGACAATGAGTGTGTGCTGATGTGAACCACGGCATCACCCTGGCCAAGTCCGGCTTTTTGTTGAGAAACATCAATAGCATTAAGTCGATATCCAAGGAACAGCGCATCAACAGCATTTTGACGGAGGATCACGATGTCGCCTCCTGCATAAGCCTTGACTGGATGCACAAGGGCTACCGATTTGCCGATCTCCTCTTTGGTTTCTCCTGATCCTGCAAACAGAATATCTCCTTGGCGCATTGCCGTCGCCCTTGATGCTACGGTTGTCGAGATGTGCGACTTGAACTCTGAAATGTAATTCTCATGGTGCGTGTAAATCTCTCCATAGCGTACGCACGGCAAATCACCGCTCGTCGCCTCATCTTTCTTGACTCCACTTCCCTTGACAAACTCGCCAAGCTCATCCAGCCTCCTCACCTCCCACTCCCCCTCAAACCCCGGCAGCCGCCGCTTGCCGGTGAGTAGCTCCTGCATGGCGGCCTGCTTGATGTTGCGCTTTTTGGTGATGACTTGCTCCAGGTTCATCAGGAGCAACTCCACCTCGCTTAGCACCGTTGCTATTTGGTTTTGTTCCTGTAGCGGTGGAACGGCGTATATAAAGTTGACGGCATCCTTGATGTTGAACTGTTTTTGGGCTGTACCGTACTGAACATTCTCTACTTGCTGGCGACCATGTCTTGAGTTCATGGTGCTGCACAGCCAGTGGGAGTTGAA
Source organism: Synechococcaceae cyanobacterium (assembly GCA_046342775.1). Classification (GTDB taxonomy): domain Bacteria; phylum Cyanobacteriota; class Cyanobacteriia; order PCC-6307; family Cyanobiaceae; genus Cyanobium. The sequence continues at coordinate 6,511 of JBKDOR010000201.1, read as the reverse complement.
GCTGCGATCCTGGCGAACAATCATCATTGAAGCGCAGTTGCACTGATCTAACTCTGGTGGGACAACGGCTGTTACTCCGGGATCTCCAACCCGCACAGTTACTAGATCACCCTGCGTCAAGCGTGACGCAGCTAGCTTAAAGTTGCTGGCGGCAGAAATTCGATTGGCTGCTTCAGCATCAATTCGGTTCTCAGTGACACTTGATCCGACAAGCATGGGAATCGACTCCTTGGGATCAAAGTATTTCGACGGATTAATAACAAGCCCCACGCTTTGTCTGGGTGAGATCTCTTTGAGTGCTTTGACCTCCCAATCCTCCGGGATCACCCCTGCTTCCGTCTGCTTGTAGCCAGACTTCAGTTCCATGCGAACCCCATCCGCTCCAGGTGTCCGGCCACTCGCGCCTCTAATTCCTCCACTCTTTCGCTGATCGCCGGCAAGGCTTCTCCGTAGCGCTCCCCCAGCTGTTTGAGTCGGCCGGTGAGGGCCTGGCTCACCCGTTCCACCTCGGCGGCCACCGCCTGCTCCAGGCTGGCCAGCCATTTGCCTTGCACCACCAGCTCGCGCACCTCGGCCTCGGTGAGGCTGGCGTAGCGGCCGTAGGCCTGGTCGTCGAGCTCGGCTTCGGCGGCCTTGAGGGCTTTCTTGGTGGTGGCCTCCTCCTCGCTCAGCTCCAGCCAGTCGCGCAGCACGGCCAGCTCCTCGGCGGCTTCGGGATCCTTGCGGATCTCCTTGATGCGGGCGTTCACGGCCGCCTTGTTCACCTTGTCCAACTCACTGAAGGCGCCCTCCTCGCCGCCGTGCTCCTCCTCCAGTTCCGCCAGGCGGCTGTTCGCCTCCTCCAGCTGGGCTCGCAGGGCCTCGATCAGCTCCAGATCACCGGCAAACAGCTGCCGCACCAGCAGCTCCTTGGGCACCAGGTCGCAGGTCCAGCCCTTGTCTTTGGTCTTGCCGTTCTTGCCTGTCTCCAGCAGCCGGTAGGGCTCGGCGCGCCAGCCGTCGGCGCTGATCGCATACACGTCGTCCTGCATCGATTCGGCCCACTGGTCGAGCAGCAGCTGATACACGGCGTAGGCATCAATCAGGGGCTGGCCTTCGTAGTGGGCCAGCAGGCCCTCGCTCAGCTCACGGATCACCGCCTTGGGGTGACAGCCCGGCTCCAGGGCGATCAGCTGGGCCGCCGCCTGCTTTCGCCAGGCCGCAAAGTGCTCAGCCATCCCCGCCAGGAAGCCGGCGAACTGGGGATGGGCCGTGATCGTGGCCTTCAGCTCCGCCGGAGCCACCGCCAGCTCCAGATAACCGGGCCGTAGCGGCCGGAACAGGGCCTCGCGCAGCTGCGGGCACACCTGCCAGGTCGCCACCAGGGCATCGATGTCGCGCTCGGGGATGCCGCCGCGCAGGTGGGCCTCAATGTCCTGCAGGTCTTCCGCTTCGCTGCTGTCGATGTAGCGGGGCAGGTTGAGGTTGTAGTCGTGCCCTTTGATCTCCTCATTGGGCACGAAGCGGGAATAGCCGGGCAGTTCCAGCTGGCGGGTGAACACATCGACGATCTTGTGGATGTCGCGCTCGCGGAGGCGGTTCTTGGGGCCGTCCTTGATAAAGCCTTTGCTGGCATCCACCAGGAAAATGCCCTCGCGGCTGCCGGCGTCGCGCTTGTCGAGTACCAGGATGCAGGCGGGGATGCCGGTGCCATAGAACAAATTGGCCGGCAGGCCGATGATGCCCTGGATCAGCCCCCGCTGGATCAGGTTCTTGCGGATCTCGGCTTCGGCATTGCCGCGGAACAGAACGCCGTGGGGAAGGATGCAACTGCCCCGGCCGGTGCTCTTGAGCGTGCGCACGATGTGCAGCAGGTAGGCGTAGTCGCCCTGCTTCGCCGGTGGGATGCCGAAGCCCTCGAAGCGGCTGTGGGGATCCTTCGCCGCATCAATCCCTGTGCTCCAGCGCTTATCGGAGAACGGGGGATTGGCCACCACATAGTCGAACTGCTTGAGCTGCTCGCCCTCCTTGAGTTTGGGATCAGCCAGGGTGTTGCCCTGCCAGATGATCGCGGTGGGATTGCCGTGCAGGATCATGTTCATCCGCGCCAGGCCGCTGGTGGCCGCGTCCTTCTCCTGGCCGTAGAGCGTCACCGGCCGGCCCGCCTGGGCGGCCACCTTCAGCAGCAACGACCCGGAACCGCAGAACGGATCGCACACCGTGGTGGAGGCCTGGAGGTCTACCTTGTCGATCTGCAGCACCTGGGCCTTGACGCGGCTCACCTCGGCCGGCGTGAGGAACTGCCCCTTGCTCTTGCCGCTCTCCACGGCGAAGTGGCGCATTAGGTATTCGTAGGCGTCACCCAGGATGTCGTCGTCGTCGGCCCGGTTGCGCGAGAAGTTGAGTGCCGGCGCTTCGAAGATCGCGATCAGATCGGTGAGGCGCTCCACCAGCTCCTTGCCACTGCCCAGCTTGTCCTGGGCGTTGAAATCAGGAAAATCGCTCTGGCTTAACTGCTGATTCGTGGCCACCAGCGGCGCGATGATCTCCTTGTTGATGCGATCGCCGATCTCCGCCTTGCCCTTGAGGGCCACCAGGTCGGCAAAGCTGCTGCCCTCAGGGATCACAAGGGGCGCATAGGGCTGGCCGGCGTACTTGTCGCTGATGTATTTGAGGAACAGCAACACCAGCACATAGTCCTTGTACTGGCTGGCATCCATGCCGCCGCGCAGGGCGTCGCAGCTGGCCCAGAGGCTCGAATACAGCTCCGACTTGCGGATCGCCATGGGCAGGGAGGGCGGCGCGCCGAGGTGACGGTAGGGGAGTCTGGCCCAGCCTCAGGCGCGTCACGGCAGCACCCGCACCCCGTGAGAGCATGGCCATGCTTTGGCTATTGCTTTGCCCCGTGCCTTGCACCGGAGCGCAACGGGTGCCCTCCACCGGGGCCACAATCCCGCGGCTCAACCGGCTTGGCGCGGGGCTTGGGGAACGCCTTCGACCCGGGCAAGGGAGAGTTCTGGGCGACAGCCCTGCGCCAGGTCGCGGTACGACCAAACGATCGGCGTTGGCGGTCTCTCACCCTCCTCCGCCCCCAACCCAGTTCACCCCCTCTCGATGCCCACGCTTCCTCAGGATTCCGCCTCCCAGCGCCAGCAGGCTCTTGATCTGCTGGCTCGTCAGGCCTACCGGCGGGGCCGCTTCACCCTGGCGTCGGGGCGCGAGAGCGATCACTACGTGAACTGCAAGCCGGTGAGCCTCAGCGGCACCGGCCTGGCGCTGCTCGGGGCGTTGCTGCTGGAACTGGTGGAGTCCGACGCGGTGGCGGTGGCCGGCTTGACGCTCGGGGCCGATCCGTTGGTGAGCGCCGTGGCGATGCGGGCCGCGTTGAATGGCCGCCCCCTGGATGCCCTGATCGTGCGCAAGGAGGCCAAGGGGCATGGCACCGGCGCCTGGCTGGAGGGTCCGCTGCCCCCGTCTGGCAGTCGCGTCACGGTGCTGGAGGATGTGGTGACCACAGGCGGTTCCGCCATCAAGGCGGTGGACCAGCTCCGCCAGGCTGGCTACACGGTGGAGCGGGTGGTGGCGATCGTCGATCGCCAGGAGGGCGGCGAGGGAGCGATGGCCGCCGCGGGATTGGAGCTGCGCCCGTTGTTCCTGCTTGAGGAGGTGGCCGCCACCCAAGACGCCAGCTCCCAAGACGCCATCGCCCGGGACGCCGCCACCCGGGACGCCGTCATCTAGGCGGATCCACCCAGCCGCCCGGGAAATCAGCGGATCAGGGTGGCGTGTCGCAGGGCCTGAGGAGGCTCTCCGCGCAGCTCGGGTGCCCCTCGCGGCCGGTCCCGCCCCCCAGACTGAACCTCCCCATGCCGCTGGGTCATCCCCACCCCAGCTCCCGTCCCGCACCGCCGCCCTCGCACCGGCTCCATGCCCGCATCCGTCACCGCTGTCGTTGCCCCCGAACCCAGCCCCTGGAGCTGGTCTCCCGCGGGCGCCTGTCGCCTGGAGACCCCGGTGTGCTGGCTGCGGCTGGACGGGCCGGATACGCGCCGCTTTCTGCACGGTCAGACCAGCCAGGCGGTGGAACGGGCCGCGCCGGGGAGCTGGCTGAGCACCTGCTGCATCGGTCCCACCGCGCGGATGAAGGGGCTGGCGGAGCTGCTGCTCGATGCAGACGGCGCCTGGCTGGTGATCACCGCCGGAGACGGAGAGGCGGTGCGCCAGGCCCTCGATCGGGTGTTGTTCCCGGCGGATGCCGTCAGCCTGGGCCCCTTGCGGCCGGGCTTGCTGGTTCAGCCCCTCGGGCCAACAGAAGCCACCACCACTCACAACACTGCCACTCACACGGCTGCCACTCACAACGCCGCCACCAGCACCGCTGCCACCACTCGCGCCGCCACCGCTGGCGCTGCCACTGCTAGTGCTGCCGCTGCAATCCCTACCGCCGCAATCCCTACTGCCGACAGCGCCACCGCCAGGACCGCCGACCCTGCTGACGGCGCCTCGCTCGCGGCTGGGGCTCCGGCGGGGCGCTGCTGGCAGCCCGGCCCCGAGCCTGAGAGCTTCTGGCTGGGGGAGTGCCTGCTGCTGCTGCAGCCGGCCGCGTCGCTGCCTCCGGCCCTGGACCAACGCCGGCCGATCACGGCCGAGGAGGCCGAGCGCTGGCGGATTCAGCGGGGCCAGCCACGGGCGCCGCAGGAGCTCAACGACGACACCAATCCCTTTGAGCTGGGGCTGGCGGCCCGGGTGAGCCTCAACAAAGGCTGCTACGTGGGCCAGGAAACCTTGGCCCGCCTGGCTACCTACGACGGGGTGAAGCAACAGGTGCGGCGTTGGTTCCTCAGCGCCTCGGCTGCCGCCTCGCTGTCGGCCGACCAGCTCATTTCGGGGGCGGAGCTGGTGCAGGCCAACGGTGATCGGGCCGGCCGGATCAGCTCGGCCCTGAGGCTCGACGATGGTGGCTGGATCGGTCTGGCGCTGGTGCGGCGCGCCTGCCTGGATGCCGCCTGGCTGGAGCTCGACGCTGCCCCGGTGCGGCTGTGGCTCTCCACGCCACCGGAGCTGGTCGCCCCTCCCCAGGGGGGAGGCGGCAAGGGAACGGCATAGACCGCCGTGCGATCCGCCGATCGCGTTTGTGGGCCCCAGCTTCGGGTCGCAGCATCAGGCTGCAAATGGCAAGGCTGCCAATGGCAGCCTGCCGTGCCAGGCCCCCTCGTGAGGCTCGTTCGGCAAGCGCAGCGGCCGGGATGAGGACGTCAGTGGAATCGTTTCCCGGTGGTGATCAGCCATCAAAAAAGGCCACCAGCACAAGCTGATGGCCCTTGCAAGGGGCGACGCGGCTTGAGCCCGCGCCCCCCCCCCGGGTATGGGGCTCAGTAGCGGTAGTGCTCGAGCTTGTAGGGGCCTTCGACCGGCACATTGATGTAGGCCGCTTGCTCGGTGGTGAGCTCGGTGAGCTTGGCGCCGATCTTGTCGAGGTGGAGGCGGGCCACCATCTCATCGAGATGCTTGGGCAGCACATACACCTCATTGGCGTACTGCTCACCTTTGGTGAACAGCTCGATCTGCGCCAGCACCTGGTTGGTGAAGGAGTTGCTCATCACGAAGCTGGGGTGGCCCGTGGCGCAACCCAGGTTCACCAAGCGGCCTTCAGCCAGCAGCAGGATGCGGTTGCCGCTGGGCAGGATCACGTGATCCACCTGGGGTTTGATGTTTTCCCAGGTGTATTGCTTCAGTGAAGCCACATCAATTTCGTTATCGAAGTGGCCGATGTTGCAGACGATGGCCTGAGCCTTCATCTGCAGCAGGTGCTCGTGACGGATCACCTGGAAGTTGCCGGTGGCGGTGACGAAGATGTCAACGTCTTGGACCACGTCGTCGAGACGAACGACGCGGTAACCCTCCATGGCGGCCTGCAGGGCGCAGATCGGATCGATCTCAGCGATCATCACCGTGGCGCCCATGCCGCGGAAGGCCTGTGCGCAACCCTTGCCGACGTCGCCGTAGCCGAGGACGACGCAGATCTTGCCGGCGATCATCACGTCGGTTGCGCGCTTGATGCCGTCGATGAGCGACTCGCGGCAGCCGTAGAGGTTGTCGAACTTGCTCTTGGTCACCGAGTCGTTGTCGTTGATCGCCGGGAAGGGCAGCTCACCGCTCGTCTGCAGCTGATACAGGCGGGCCACACCCGGGGTGGTTTCTTCGGTGACGCCCTGGATCTGGGCCTTGATGCGGGAATAGAAGCCGGGCTGGGCCGCCAGCTTCTGGCGGATGCTGTTGAAGAGGGCGGTCTCCTCTTCGTTGGAGGGGTTGTCGAGCACGGAGGGATCGCTCTCGGCCCGGGTGCCCAGGATCACCAGACCGGTGGCATCGCCACCGTCGTCGAGGATCATGTTGGGCGTGCCGCCGTCATGCCACTCGAGGATGCGGTGGGTGAAGGCCCAGTATTCATCGAGGGTTTCACCTTTGTGGGCGAACACAGGGATGCCAGCGGCGGCAATGGCAGCAGCGGCGTGATCCTGGGTCGAAAAGA
>JBKDOR010000200.1:0-3594 GCA_046342775.1 Synechococcaceae cyanobacterium | reverse complement strand
GGTGCGGCCGATGGCGGCGATGACGCTGGAGCTGAGGCGGGTGGCGACGCCGGGGCGGACGCCGGTGGCGATGCCGCCGCGGCGGGTGGCGCCGATGTCGCTGGCGACACCGCTGCCGCGGCCGGAGGTGCCGATGCGGCGGCCGATGCCTCGGCGGCGGCGGCGGCGTTTTGCGCCTGAGGGTCGTCACCAGGGGCTGGCTGCCCAGCCTCTGGTGACGACGGTCAGGCGCAAAACGCCGCTGCCGCTGCCGAGGCATCGGCCGCCGCATCGGCACCACCGGCCGCGGCAGCCGTGTCGCCGGCGGCATCAGCGCCACCCGCCGCAGCCGCATCGCCACCGGCGGCTGCCCCGGCATCGCCACCCGCCTCAGCTCCAGCGTCATCGCCGCCATCGGCCGCGCCATCGCCATCGCCGCCGTCGCCATCGTCTCCCTCATCCGATTCAGAAACAGTCGGCAGGCTGATGGAGCTTGAGGTGGTTTGTTCCAGCTGGCCGTTATTGTTTTCGATTCCCGAGAATTTCTTTGCATCCGCCTCGGAGTAGGTGATCGACGAGTTGACACCATCGCCCTTTTCATTCATGCAGTTTGCTGACAGCGTGATCTGAATATCCGAGCTTGAATTTTGGTAGCTTCCCGCTGGAACATACGGGTTTTCTATATTGGTTGGACTCCCACTCCCAGACTCAGTAGTCAGGTTTCCATTATCATTTGAGATGTCGTTAATCCCCGAGAGAGCACCAGAATTAAACGTTAGGGTTGACTGGTTTGATCCGCCACTTTCATTCTTACATGTCGCTGTGAGGATGACTGTAATGACTGTGTTGGCACTCAAGGATTCTTGATAGGAGCCAGCCGGGATGAACGGGCTGCAGGAAGACGACGTCATGGTGGATTGATGTCCAGAAAAGGAGGGATGAAGACGAAGGGCTAATCGCGATGGCTAGGAATAGCTTTTCGCTGGCGTGGGGAAGGGGATCGTAAGCTCACCGTTGGCGAAAGAAGGCTTTTGCGTCCAGTTGGGAGCTTGAGCGGTCACCTTGATCTTTCCGGTGAGTTGAGACACGTCATGACCCTGTACGGTCTGAATCCCGTACGACAGCAGGATGGCGGCCGGATTGGCATCAAATTGGGCACGAAAGGAAGGATTCGACCAGGCGTTGGCGATCAGCTTGGTCCACTGGGCTCGAAACGGATTGGGGGTGCTCATGGCAATAGGTGTGGGAATCAGGGGAATGGCGCAAACGTGGACATGCACTCGGGCGGACCCCGAGGGAGCCGCTTCCAAACGGGGGAGGAGGTGGCTTTCATTCTTTTGTAAATTCGTTCTTCCAGCCATTCGTGATCACTTGAAGCACCTGGATCACGCCAGAATCATTCATTTTCAACGGAACAGGTGGCAGAGCCTGCACCTGGAGATCCACGGAACGAATCAGCTCCGCCACCCTGGCCGAGACGCCCAGGACAGGCAGGGGCTTCATGGGACCCTTGTTGGTTTTGGTGGGATTCGGATTCATCACAGGCAGGTCTTGATTGGCCAGAGCACTCAACAATTGCTGGTGCAAGTTACGATGTGATAGATAGAGCCTAAGATAGAAGTTGCTATTGGGGACCTGTTCTCCAAGCTGGAGGAACACCATCGGAACCAACAGCAAGAACACAGCGGTCACCTGCAAGGTGCGCAACGTGCGATTGGTGCTGTTCATCAACCCGTGGACCAACCCCAGGACCACCGTCAGACACAGCAGGCACAACGCCGCGGTGGCCACCGTCAGCAACGCCGCCTGCTGCGCGTGATTCAGGGCGGCCAGCCCGCAGAAGCGCGCGCTTTCCACAGCCAATCCGTTGGCCTGCTGGGCCAGCCGCAACTTCTGGGACGGCGTGGCGCCCGTGAGGTTGCGGATCAGGCTCTGGGTTTGCCACGCCGCGTCGCTCGGGGCCACCCCTGCCGACCGCTGCGGTTGGCAAAAGGCAAAGCGCTGACTCAACTGCTGATTCGCCGCCAGCGTTTGCGCATACAGGAGGACGGCCAGGAGCGTGATGGTCAACCCCAGGGCGAGCTGCCCCGAGCGGCTGAGTCGATGGCCGGGAGCGGGAGCGGCGGCAGCGGACCTCTCTGGCGTGGGAGGAGTCGGCTCGATCAGGGCGTCGAGCAAGGCGCGCAGCAGCGTTGACCAGCGGCCGTCCCTCTCGACGGTGGCTTGGGCCCTCAACGCTGGGCCACCAGATACCAACCGCCACTTCCCTGGGGCCGCCAGCGCGGCTCCCAGTTGGCATAGGAATAATGCTGGCGGGCGCCGTTATGGTTTTGGGGATAGCCGCCATTCACCAGATCGCAGCTGCCATAGGGGTCGTTCATGATCACGCCGCTGTCGTCGTAGCCGATCACCACGGTCCAATGGCCGCCTCCACTCGGCGCGCTGGGCGGACCGTGGTGCAACCAACCCACGGCCACCGGTCGTCCGGCATCGATTTCATTTTTCAGGGTTTGCAGGCTGCCATCGGTGCAGAACTGCGCCTGCAGGCCCAGGTGGCGCAGCGCCGCCAGTTGCGCCTCCGCACTGGTGGAATCCCCATAGGATTGCCGCAGAGCATGGTAATCATCGTCATTGGGCTCCTTGCCCCAGAAGGCGGCCAGCATGGCCGAACTGGCGGAGAAGCAATCGCGCCAGCCCTGGCCATCGTCCATCGCCAGTTGATCGAACCAGGGCACGTTCAGGGGATTGGCATGGGCGGCACCCGTGCGGCCACTGGCGGCGCCAGCAGCGGCGGAAGGCGCTGCTTGGGTCGCGGCGGCCGAAGGGCCGGCCATCCCCTGGCTCCAGAGATTGGCCTCCGCCTGCCGCCGCCGCAGCAACCCATCGCTCACCGCCGTGCCCGGATCGCAATAGAGCAGCAGCCCAGCGGGTACACCCGACCAATCCTTCTGCCGCAGCAGCCGGCTGATCGTGTCAAAGCCGGCACTGCCATAGAAATCCTCACCCAGATTCCAGGCAAAGGAGATCAAGGCGCACTGTTGCTCTGCCGCCATCGAGCTCCAGTAGGGAATCGTGCCGGCGAGATGGCGGGCGCAGCCGTTCACACCGCTCAGCAACTGGGCATCGCCCTCCGCCTGGCTGATCGTGTCGCCCGGTTGCACGGGCCGGCCATCGAGGCTGGTGAAGCCATATCCGATCGTCCAGGGTTCGCCGCCACTGGCCGGATCCGGATAGGCGTGATCGACAAACCCCTCGAATTCGGCAATCAGGCGCAGGGCTGCTTCATAGGGAGGCGACGCCGGGGTGGCTGGCGCCAACAGCGAGTGGCTGGCCGCAGGACCGGAGAGGCGGTGGGGGGTGATCGGCCCCACCCCTTTGACCGCGGGTCGCTCCTGGGTGCTGGGCTTGAGGGCGCTGACCGTCAGCGGCTTGGGGGGCGACTCCGCAGGCTGCCGCAAAGGCGCCTGAGCTGGCGCCGCCGGCTCTTGGGCTGCCGCGGCTCGACCGGCTGGCAGGCGGCCGGAAACCTTGTTCGCCACATAGGGGGCAAAGAGGGTGAGCCCGGAGTAAAGAAAGGTGCTCACCGCCACCGTGGAGGCCGGCATCTGGCAGGTG
>JBKDOR010000199.1:0-3427 GCA_046342775.1 Synechococcaceae cyanobacterium | reverse complement strand
GGGCGGCTTGAGCGGCTGCCAGCCGCCGCGGCCGGGCTCGGCGCTGGTGATTGCCAGCAGTGGCCGCATCGAATCGCTCGATCCCGCCCAGGCCTCCAAGCTCGGCGAGATGCAGCTGCTCAGCGCCCTCGGCGATCCGCTCTACGCCATCGACGCCTCCGGGGAGTTGCGGCCGCGCCTGGCCACCGCCCTGCCCCAGCTCAGCGCCGATGGCCTGCGGGCCCGCATCCCCCTGCGCCGCGATGTGCGCTTCCACGACGGCAGCCGCTTCGATGCGGCGGCGATGGTGTTCTCGCTGGAGCGCTTCCGGGCGATCGGCACGCTCGGCTACCAGTTGGCCGATCGCGTGCGGGCGATCCGGGCGATCGACCCTTACACCCTGGAGCTGGAGCTGAAGCAACCCTTCAGCCCGCTGCCGCGGCTGCTCAGCGCCATCTTCCTCACCCCCGTCTCCCCCCGCGCCTACCAGCAGCACCGCAAGAGCTTCTGGGCCGATGGCTTCATCGGCACCGGCCCCTACCGGCTGGAGTTCCGTAACAGCCAGTTGGTGAAGCTGCGGCCCTTCGCCGGCTATTGGGGGCGCCGCCCCGCCAATGGCGGCCTCAACTGGGTGAATCTGAGCAACTCCACCGCCCTCTACGGCGCCCTGCGCAGCGGCGAGGTGGATGTGTTGCTCTCCAGCGGTCTGGAGATCGATCACCAGCAGGCGCTGCGCCAGCAGGCCAGGGCGGGGCGGCTGCGGCAGGCCAGCGGGCCGGCGATGGAGCTGGGCCTGCTGTCGCTGCTCAGCGACCAGCCGCCGCTGGCGGATCGGCGCCTGCGCCAGGCCCTGGCCCTCAGCCTCGATCGGGCCACGATCAGCCAGCGGGTGAGCCTCGGTCTGAGGCCGCCGCAGCGCGGCCTGGTGCCGCCAACCCTGCCGGGGGCGGTCGCCGAGGCCTGGCCGGCCGTCGACATCCCCGCCGCGCGCCGCCTGTTCCAGCAGGCCGGCTACTGCCGCGGCCGGCGCCTGCGGCTGCCGCTCACCTTTCGCTCCGATGTGCCCAGCGACCGCCTGTTCGCCCTCACCTGGCAGGCCCAGCTGCGGCGTGACCTGGGCGACTGCCTGACCCTGGACGTCAATGGCATGGAATCCACCACCGCCTATGACCAGCTCGGCAAAGGAGCCCTGGTGATGCTTCTCTACGACTGGTCCGGGGATTACCCCGATGCCGAGAACTACCTGACGCCGCTGCTCGGCTGCCAGCGCTCCAAGGGCTACCGCTGCCTGGAGGGCAACAGCGTGCTCAGCGGCAGCGGCTGGACGGCGCCGGGGCTGGAGGAGCAGCTGCTGCGCAGCAGCCACCAGGACGGGGCGGAGCGGCTGGCGCTGCTGGCCACGATCCAGCGCCGCGCCGCCGCCGGCGTGCCGTACCTGCCGCTGTGGCGCATGGCGCCAGTGGCCTGGGCCCGCCCCCAGGTGCGCGATCTGGCCTTTGATGGCTCGGGCCGGCTGGTGCTCAGCGCCTTGCGGCGCCAGGCGGCGCTGGGGGCGGGCCGATGAGCCGCCGCGCCGAATTGCTGCGCTACGTGGGCGCCCGCCTGGCCTTGGCGCCGGTGATGCTGTGGCTGATCGCCTCGCTGGTGTTCCTGCTGCTGCGGGTGGCGCCGGGGGATCCGGTGGATGCGCTGCTGGGTCCCAAGGCGCCGGCCGCCGCCCGCGCCGCCCTGCGGGCCGAGCTGGGGCTCGACAAGCCCCTGGCGGTTCAAGACGGGCACTTCCTGGGGGATCTGCTGCACGGCAACCTCGGACAGTCCCAGGCCAGCCAGCAACCGGTGGCGGCGATCGTGCGCGACAGCCTGCCCGCCAGCCTGGAGCTGGGGCTGGTGGCGCTGCTGATCGCCGCGGTGCTGGGGTTGGCGGTGGGCTTCAGCGGCATCGCCCGGCCGGAGGGCAAGGTGGACCTGGCGGGCCGCCTGTTTGGCATCGGCACCTACGCCCTGCCGCCGTTCTGGGCGGCGATGGTGGTGCAGCTGGTGTTCGCCGTCTGGCTGGGCTGGCTGCCGGTGGGCGGGCGCTTCCCGCCCACCCTGGCTCCGCCCGTCGGCAGTGGCTTCTACCTCCTCGACAGCCTGCGAGCTGGAGATCTCCAGCTGCTGAACGGCGCCCTGCGCCACCTGGCACTGCCAGCGGCCACGCTGGGCCTGCTGCTCAGCGGCATCTTCACCAACGCGCTGCGCCTCAATCTGCGCCGCGCCCTCGACTCCGACTACGTGGAGGCGGCCCGCAGCCGCGGGCTGAGCGAGCGGCGGGTGGTGCTGCGCCATGCGTTGCCCAACGCCCTGCTACCCGTGCTGACGATCATTGGCATCACGGTGGCGTCGCTGATTGGCGGAGCGCTGCTGATTGAGGTCACCTACTCCTGGCCCGGCATCGCCTACCGGTTGCAACAGGCGATCAGCCAGCGCGATTACCCCGTGGTGCAGGGCATTGTCGTGGTGGTGGCGGCGCTGGTGGTGCTGGTGAGCGTGGCGGTCGATCTGCTGGTGGCCTTGCTCGATCCGCGCATTCGCTTCTGAACCGGGCGCCTCAGGGCTGCAGATCCTGGCGCCAGCGCTGGGCCGCGATGGGATCGAGCACGAAGGCCGTGACACCCTCGCGGCTGCGGCGCTGCGGTGGCGGCGGCGTGGGCTGGTCGGCAGAGCTCAGGCCGCTGAGGAACTCGCCGGTGAGCTGCAGCAACAGCTCCTGCACCACCAGCGGCGCCACGCCCACCAGGTCGTCGCCGAGGCGAAACAGGGCGCTGTTGCCATCGGCCACATGGATCGGCGAGAAGTGGCTGCCGCCCTGCACCAGCACCAGCCGGCTGCGCGGATTGACATTCGGCGGGAACAGCCCCAGCTGCTCCTCCAGCGGCGGGGTTACGAGATCGAGGCTGCCGCCCCCCAGCAGCAAAGGCACCGACAGGCCGGAGATGCCGCGGCGGGGCCAGAGCAGGCTGCCAAAGGGGTTGAAGCCCACCACAGCCCGCAGCTCGCCGGGGCCGGTGAGCCCGAGGTTGCGCACCGACGGCGGCAGCTGGCATTGCAGCAAGCGGGAGGGATTTGTGAACGGCAACCGCGTCAATGTGTCGCGGCAGCGCGGCTCCAGCCCCGGTTCCGGCAGCAGGCCCGCCGCCAGCATGGCGGTGACGGCGCCGAGGGAATGGCCCATCAACACCAACCCGTTGCCCCGCACCGGCAGGCGCCCCTGGCGCTGGGCCTGGAGCACGGCGTCGATGTCGGCCAGGCGCAGGGCCAAGCTTTCTCCGCCGGGTGGCGGCCGCTGGCCTTGCAGCGCCTCCCGCAGGGCGGCGCCGTCGCTGCCGGGATGCTGCAGGGCCAGCACCGACCAACCCCGCCGGGCCAACCCCTCGGCCAGCCAACTGAGCTGATCGATGTCGCCCCC
>JBKDOR010000198.1:0-5213 GCA_046342775.1 Synechococcaceae cyanobacterium | reverse complement strand
CGGACCCGTGACGGGACAACGCATGTGTTGACCACGTATTTCTCCCGATTCATCGCGACATGAGGGAGTGCATCTGCGCCTCTGGGATGATCACGCGTCATCCAACCGTGTTCAACCTCGAATCAGGGCATTCGGGCCTGGGGGTTTGTACCGCGTGAAGGGGGGGTAGCCCAGGCGGGCATCAACTCCAGGAGCGCTCTAACCTACCCTTCATGGCTTAAATCGTCCTACGTGCAGATACCATGCACAAGGCAGATCCTTGTCTTCATGCAGTACGGCTAACGCCGCGATAGCCCCCGCTTGCACTTCAGAATAAATTCGAGAGACAAGATAATCGCGAGTCGGGTCGAATCGCTTGTTAGGCTTCGGCGACATCTTTCAACCCTCTTTTGGCTATCACACTCATTGACGATTTCCTGCTGGCAGCAAAGCTGGGAGGCCTGACGCAGCCGTCCTTGAACCACAAGTTTCAGGCATGAATATTCGGGCAGCCTGCTGAATTTAATGAGCAGCCCCGTTTCTTGCATAGCCCAACAATTGGGGTTTTTGTGGAGAGGTGCAGATTGGCCGCTGCGCCACGGGTCCCGCTTCACTGTTCGCAACACCTGAAGCATTCCTCATGCTACTCTTGGCTTCTAGGCAGCACCTAAAACAAAGGTATCTGCTACCAGCCATTTCCTCCCGGCTACGATCCTTCGCGGGCCAATACGACCTGCCTCTTTTTCGGCAGCGACATCGCCTACGATCCCATGGCGCCGCTCTGGGGCATTGAGTATCGATCTTCCAAAGGCAGCGCCTGTGGTGGAGCCGGCAGCTCTCCATGTCGTCATGATTTGCAGACCCTGCTCGGGATGGGCGTTAGCCTCATCCGGCTATACGACTGGGAGCCGAGGAATCACCACCTGAATTTTTTGAACTACTGCGACAAACTCGGCCTCAAAGTTTAGTTCCTGTCTCCAACTGTTTTGTCAGGCCGGATCAGGGCTTGCCCGAAAAAAATAGTTTGATTCCGGCCTTAATCAAGTCGTTTTCCAATATGGACTAGACGGACTATCATCCTGCCATCGCCGGCATCATCATCGGCAACGAGCCTGAAATAAATAACTTTACTGCTCAAAATTGCATTGACTTTACGACGACGTGGGTTGAAATAGAGCAGAGCCAGTTTGGTGGTTATCGTGAGCTGCAGATCGGTCATCCGGTGGACTTCGGGCTTTATGGAGGTCGGTATCCTTGTTGGGGTTTCTGGGATCCCCTCGTAGCCGCTCTAAACGCGGTGACGACGAGAAGCCTCGGCCAACGCCTCTCCCTGGCCCCACAAACGTACGATACTCGAGATTACCTCTTTGTGAATGCTGAGGGTTCAGGCAAAGGCTATGTTGATTTAACCTTTGAGCAATATCAGAAACCGATTCTTTTCACAGAGATCGGGCAGGATAGAACTAAGCCTGATTATCTGAACATCGTGGATGGGCAGCTTGCAGGATGTATGGAGTACGGCGGCTTGCATCCCAATCGACTCATGGGTATGTGCTTCTTCCAGTTTGCCGATAAGGTGTGGATCCCGGGAACCTCTGAGGGTTCATTCGGTGCTTTCTTGCATGGGAACACTACGCTTTGCACCATCACCTACGGCCAGGATGACTTTACTCATTGGGAGGGCTATTCTGATGGTGTGCAGATGACTGTGGACCAACTAAACCGAACTCTCCTCTACGACTTGGCGGTAAAAAACTATACGTGAACTTAACTTCATCAGCACCATTGAGGAAGGGGATCCCCCTTCAGTGCGTGATGAGCTTTGTGCCTCCATATCCATTCGTTCCACCATTTTAAGAGGCCTTACGCCAATTGGATGGTTACGCCAAACCCCGGGCCGGACCCCCTTTCCCCCTGCGGGTGAGGGAGAATAAGCCGCTGATAAATAGTTAGGCTACGTCGCAGCTGCAGAAGTGTTTCGGGAATGAATTGCATAGCATGGTTGCTATCCTGCCAGGCAAGAATCATCCCATCTGTGATGTCGCTTTGGTCAAGCCTTCCTGTTGCTGCTCCAGTCTTTCGGTAGCGTGATCGTTGTTTCAGTACCCAGCTGAAGTGGGATCTTAATGGGCTGGCTGGATATGTCTGGCCTGTTTTCCCTGGCTACAGTTGAATATTGCTTCCTGGTTTGATCATGGCTTGGAAGATCCCTGTATCCCTGGATGCCGCAGATCCCGCTTCGCGTCCAGTCCCCCATCCTCAAGTTCTCGGTTTTCAGCGATTCTGGAACGCTCTCACGGGGCCGCTTGAGGACCCTCAGGACGCAACAGTCTCTTGGGTTGGTTCCAGTGAATCCGGGATTCATGGATGAAGGCTCTCCCAAGGTATTTCCATGGTCGCAGCATGATCTGGGGCAAAAGAGAATCGAGCGACGACCTGATGCTTCTGATGACAAATTATGTCAATAACTCGTTGTTGTATTGAGGTCTCAGATCGGTCATCTTGCCCTTCGTGGCTTGACGCTGTTGGGGTATTACGTGCAGGTGCCATGCCCTCGACGCCCATGGATTCCAGGCCTCTTGGTGCTCCTTCAACCACGCCCTCTGCTGGCCTCAACGATTGCCTTTACCCCACCACCTCCGGCGCCGGGCTGCCGAACAGCTTCGGCAGCAGCAGGCCGGTGCTGGCCTTCCAGGCGGCGAACTCCGGATGTCGGGCCAGGGATTCATCCTTGCGGCGCATGTTGGGCAGGAACACTCCGAACCAGAAGCCCGCCAGCACCAGCCAGGGTTGCCAGTGCATCGCCACCAACGCGAACGAGGCGTAGATCAGCATCTCTCCCAGATAGTTGGGGTTGCGGCTGTACCGGAAGAAGCCATCTCGGATCAGGCCGGGGCGGGCCTGCAGGGTGAAGTGTTTCTGGGCATCGCTGCCGAAGTGCAGGAAGGTGCCCAGCGTGTTCAGGGCGATGGCGGCGGCGAGTAGGGCTGGCGGGGCCTCGACTCCGGAGCTGATCAACAGCCAGGGCGCCAGCCAGTAGAGCCCCAGCACCAGGAAGCCGATGGGCGCCTCGATCCAGCCGATCGGTTTCTGCCATTGTCGATCCGGAAACAGCCAGTCCTTGATCAGCCACAGCACCCCGTAGGTGCCATGCAGCGCCAGGTACGTCCAGGCGGCGGTGCTGGTGTTGGCGTAAAGCACCATCAACAGCCCCACCAACGGCGCCGTCAGGCCTTTGTGCAGGTTGATCAGGGTGCGCAGCTGCATGGCCATCCCGCCGGGCCGCTCGAAGCTAGGGCCCGATCTCGCTCACCTGCCTTCCCTGCCGTCGCCTTCGCCAGCGGCCTGCGTGGCCCTGTCTGCGCCAGCGGCCTGCGTGGGCCCGCCTGCGCCAGCTGCCTGCACGGGCCCGCCTGCGCCAGCTGCTTCCGTGGGCCCGCCTGCGCCAGATGCTTCCGTGGGCCTGGCTGCGCCAACCCAGAGAACCTGAACTGGCCTCCAGCCCTTAGCGCCAACCCTCCGCCGCGGTCGGCGCGGACGGAAGGCCAGGATGGGGCAGTCATGAGTTTCGCGGCGCCGCGTGCCGATGGCCCCTGCCCCCACGGCCATCGTGCGCGCCGAGCGGTTGAGCCGCACGTTCCTGGTGGCCGACAAGCAGCCCGGCCTGGCCGGCACCGTGCGGCATCTGGTGCGGCGTCGCACGCGCGAGGTCGCGGCGGTGCGCGATGTGAGCTTCTCGATCGAACCGGGCGAGATCGTGGGCTTCCTCGGTCCCAACGGCGCCGGCAAGACCACCACCTTGAAGATGCTCAGCGGCCTGCTGCACCCCAGCGGCGGTTTGGCCGAGGTGGCGGGCTACGAGCCGCGGCGCCGCCAGCGCGGTTTTCTGGAGCAGATCACGCTGGTGATGGGCCAGAAGCAGCAGCTGATCTGGGATTTGCCGCCGCTCGACAGCCTGCGGGTGAACGCGGCGGTGTACGGGCTCAGCGATCTTGAGGCCCGTCAGCGCATCGACGCGTTGGCGGAGATGCTGGAGCTGGGGCCGGAGCTCACCCGGCCGGTGCGCAAGCTTTCGCTGGGCCAGCGGATGAAGGCCGAACTGCTGGCCGCCTTGCTGCATCGCCCGCGGGTGTTGTTTCTCGATGAGCCCACCCTCGGTCTCGACATCAACGCCCAGGCTCGGGTGCGGGAGTTTCTGGAGGCCTACAACCGGCGCTACGGCGCCACCCTGCTGCTCACCAGCCACTACAGGGCCGACATCACGGCCCTCTGTCCGCGGGTGCTGCTGATCCACCAGGGCCGGCTCTTTCACGATGGCAGCCTGGAGGACCTGGCCAGCCGGTTGGCGCCCTGCCGGGAGGTGCGGCTGGAGCTGGGCGATCCGGTCGCGGCTGAGGCTCTGGCGGTTTACGGAGAGGTGCAACAGCTGCGGGGGCGCCAGGTGCGGCTGCTGATTCCCCGCGGCGAGCTCACCCGCCAGGTGGCCCGGCTCCTAGCCGATCTGGCGGTGGAGGATCTGGAGGTGCGCGATCCTCCGATCGAAGACCTCATTGGCCAGGTGTTCCGCCAGGGGCAGGTGACATGAGGCGTTTCGTCCGGTTGGCGCGCGTGCTCCTCACCACCCAATACGCCCACATGCTGGAGTATCGGGTGGAGATCGCCTTGTGGGCCCTCTCGGGGCTGGTGCCCCTGTTGATGATGACGCTGTGGATCCACCAGGCCGACATGGCCGGGGGCCTCGGCGGGATGGCCGCCGGGGAGGGGGGCCTGAGCCGGGTGGATCTGGCCCGCTATTTCATCAGTGCCTTCATCGTGCGCCAGTTCACCGTCGCCTGGGTGGTGTTTGCCTTCGAGGAAGACGCCCTGCAGGGGCGCCTCTCCCCCATGCTCCTGCAGCCCCTCCACCCGCTCTGGCGCTATCTCACATCGCACTTGGCGGAGCAGGCCACCCGTCTGCCTTTCGTGGCGGGCCTGGCGGGTCTCTTTTTGCTGCTGGTGCCCTGGGCGGCCTGGCTGCCCTCCCCCGGGCGGCTGCTGTGGGTGGTGTTGGCCACGGCCATGGCCTTCGCGGTGAATTTCCTCGTGCAGTGCCTGATCGCCGTGCTCTGCTTCTGGAGCGAACGGGCCAGTGCCCTCGAGCGCCTGCACACCCTGGCGATGCTGTTTCTTTCCGGCTTGATGGCTCCCCTGGAGGTGTTCCCCCCGGCCGTGCGCCAGGCGGCCCAGTGGACGCC
>JBKDOR010000197.1:0-11200 GCA_046342775.1 Synechococcaceae cyanobacterium | reverse complement strand
AACCGAATGGGAACCTGGCGCCTGGGACATCTCGCGAGGGAACATCCTTGACGAGATGGGCCCGGAACATGCCGGACCTGCGCGCTGAGTTTGCCAGATCGCCGGTCATGGCGAAGCTGGCGGAGTGATCAGTGGTGTTCTTCGTGCACCGCTTCGCCGATGTAGTAGGCGGCCAGGGTGGCGAAGATCAGAGCCTGAATGGCGCTGGTGAACAAGCCCAGGAACATGGCCGGAAGGGGCACGATCAAGGGCACGAGGAAGGCCAGAACAGCCACCACGAGTTCATCAGCAAGAATGTTGCCAAACAGACGGAAAGAGAGGGAAAGGGGTTTGGTGAAATCTTCCACGATCTTGAACGGAAGCATGATCGGGGTTGGTTCCACGTAATACTCGAAGTAACGGAACCCCTTGCGGCTCAGACCGGCATAAAAATAGGCCAGTGACACCAACAAAGCCAATGCAATCGTTGTATTGATGTCGGCCGTGGGTGCTCCCAACTCGCCGCTGGGCAGATGGATCAGTTTCCAGGGAATCAGGGCGCCGCCCCAATTGCTCACGAAGATGAACAGGAAAAGGGTGCCGATGAACGGCAGCCAATCTCTGTAAGCCTTCTCTCCAATCTGCTCACGGGCGAGGGAGCGAAGGTAGTCCCAGAGGAACTCCAGCAGGTTTTGCACACCGGCAGGTTCCCGTTGCAACTGGCGCGTGCCAACAACAACAACGGCAAGCAGGGCGCCAATCACCACCCAGGAACTCAGAAAAACCTGGCCATGAATTTTGAGGTTACCAATCTGCCAGTAAAGGTGTTGACCCACCTCCAGTTCGGCGAAGGGCAGGTGGAGAAGCGGCGGGAGCATCGAGAAATGTCCTGGCGGGATGGCGAAACCGCCGAAGCGGCAGGGAGGCTATCGCCCGTGGGCGGCGATTGGGTACGCGGTTCAGGCGTCGAGCAGGGCCTGAACAATCAGGGCCGGCTTGTAGAGCAGAAAGCCGATCAGGGCCGGCAGCATCTGCAGGGCGGGGATCTTGGCGGCAGCCAGCACGAGTGCGATGGGCACCAGCAGCTGAGCTTTGCTCAGAGACTTCGAAGCCACACCCAAACGGCTGACGCTGCGGGCCAGCAGGCCCAGATACAGCAATCCAGCGAGGGCGCCAACCAACAGGCTGACCGCCGTGGCCAGATCGAACAGCAAGAGAGTTACGGGCACCGCCATGGAAGTGGCCACAAGAGTGGCCATCAACAGACGGCGCCGCAGGCGCTGAAAACCTGCCATTCCGTTGTCAGGAGCGGCGGCCGGATCGGAGACGACCCTGTCTTCGGCGTACCTGTTGACCTTGGCGTGCGCTGCAGGTGCTGGAACCCCCCCATTCACGGAAACCATGCCGCCGGTGGGCGAGCAGGATTCCAATGGGCTGGTGAGCTGGGCCTGCAAGACGTCAAAGGCTGTCTGAGCGGTCGGAGATTATCACGCAGCGTTACGGCCGAGGCCTCCCGCTGATGGGCCGCCGCAGCGGTTCAAGGCACCGCCAGCAAGACACGCTGCCGCAGCAGGCGCCGCACCCGCTCCGCCCGCTCCGACGCGTCCATCGCCAAAGGAAGCTTCGCCAGGGCGGTGCCCACTGGGGCAGCGTCAAGCGCCCGCATCAACTCCAGATCGCCGGGATCGAGGCTGAGGGGCTGTAAATCGGGGTCAAACAGGCTGGTGGAGGGCCAACCCCAGAGGCAGCGGTTGCGTTCGCCGCCAGCGGCCAGCAGGGTCGCATCGTCGCAGCTGCTGGCGGGGCTCCACGGGCTGGCCTCAACAGGGCCACGGCTCAGGAAGAACTCAAAGTGGCTGATGTCGGGGTCGAGGCTTTCCACCAAGGCCCATTGCTGGATCGGCGGCAGCGCCAAAGCCCGCTGCAGCAGCTCCCCCCGCAGCAGCCGGGACGGGTCCCAAACCTCAGGGTTGGAGAAGCCTGCGAATTCCAAGCCCGCCGTAGCGATGAAACCGAACAAGCCTTCGAGGTTGTAGCTGGTCTCCTGGGGGTGCAGATACATATCGGCGAAGTTGGCGTCGGCGTTGGTGTCGAGTGCCCAGCGCTGTTCGTGATGCCGGCGGATCCGATTGGTTTCCGGCAGCTCTTGAAACAGGGCGCGGCCCAGCCGCAGGCCTTCGGTGCCAGAGCCCACCTCCAGCAGCGCCAGGGCTCGCTGGGTCCGCTGGATTTCCCAGCGACCGGCGTCCGCATACAGGAACAGGTGCAGCAACCCACCCGGACGCAACAGGCTGGCCAAGGCGTTCAGGCCAGCCTCCGGATCGCGCAGGTGGTGGAGCACCCCCACCGAGTTGATGTGATCGAACGGTCCCTCACCAGCCAGATCCAGCAGGCTGCGCTGCTCCAGCCGCAACTCCTTCACCTGCGTGGCGGCGCCGGAGCGGGCGCAGCGCTCGCGCGCCACCGCCAGGGCGCCGGCGCTGATGTCCACCGCCAACACGGAGCTGCCGGGGTTGAGGTGGCAGAGGTAGTCGCTGCTGACGCCGGTGCCGCAGCCGGCGTCAAGAATTCGCCAGGAGCGCGGTGCTGGCGGCAGGCTGCCAAACACGAAAGCCCGCACGCTGTCGACACACCAGCGCCAGTTGTATCCCGGCGGGGGACCGTCCTGGAGGGGATCGCCGGGATAGGGGAAACGGTCGTAGAAGGCACTCACCACCGGGGTGGCGGCATCCCGTGGGGCCGCGTCCGGTGAAACCGCATCACCGGCGGCCGCGCCGCAGGGGGCTGGGTGGTCGGCGGCCAGGGCGGGATCGAAGCGGTCGCTCATCGGCAACAGCTGGGGGCTTGGGGGAGTGTGTCAGGGGATTGGCGCAGCCAGCCACAGGCTGGGCTGTCGTGTTGGCTGTGGTGTTGGTGGCGGCGTTGGCTGCGGTGACGGCCGCCGCTGCAAACATTTGTTCATGCGCTCCCGGAGCCTCCAGGCGTGCGCCGTAGGGTGCCGAAGCCCGGCTCGCTCCCGTTCATGACCGTGACCGCCAGCAGCGGCAGCACCAGGGTCGCCCCTCAGCTCTACGACACCCTGCCGCTCTCCAGCGTCCGTCAGGCGGAGCAGCAGGATCGGTTCCCTGATGGCGGCGAACTCGCCGTCCTGACCTCCTTTTTCCAAAGCGGAGTGGCCCGCGTTGAAGCCGCACGCCGCATCACGGCGAACGCTGACGCCATCGTGGCCCGCGCCGCCAACCGCATCTTCACCGGCGGCACGCCGCTCTCCTATCTGGAGGCGCCGCTGAGCACCGCCCCGGATGGCACCCCCCTCGCCGCCGACCAGGTCGCCTTCCAGACCTCGGTGAAAACCTTTGCCGGTGGAACCGCCAGCCGCGGCAATCTGTTCAGCCGACTGCTGCAAGGAGCCGGTGGCGATGCGGATGTGCGCGTGGTGCTCCCCTCGGGGTTCTCGGCGATCAGTGTGGTGCGCTACGGCCCTGAGCGGATGAAAAAGTCGATCCGCGACCTGGCCTGGTTCCTGCGCTACGTGGGCTACGCCTTGGTGGCCGGCGACCCCAGCATCCTGGCGGTCAACACCCGCGGCCTGCGCGACGTGCTCGAGAAGGCCTGCTCGCTGGCGGCCACGAATGTGGCGATCCAGGAGATGCGGGCCGCCGCCGCCGCTCTGTTCGAGGAGGATCCCGAGACCCGCAAGCTCGTGATCGAATGCTTCAACGTGCTGCTCCAGGAACTGTCCGTTCCCACCCCCTCTAGCCGCCAGCGCCTCGGCAGCCCCGTAAACC
This sequence comes from Synechococcaceae cyanobacterium, assembly GCA_046342775.1. Lineage (GTDB taxonomy): Bacteria > Cyanobacteriota > Cyanobacteriia > PCC-6307 > Cyanobiaceae > Cyanobium. The sequence goes on along the minus strand of JBKDOR010000197.1, from coordinate 7,433 downwards.
AGGGTCTGCAGCTGCCGGCCATTTATGCCCTAGCGGCGGAAGGAGCCCAGCGCTTCATCATGAGGCCGCGCCTGTCCGGCGCCCAGAAGGCCGAGGTGATTCGAGCGGCTTATCGCCAGGTGTTCGAGCGCGACATCGTGAAGGGTTACTCCCAGGTGGTTTGCCCGGTGGAGGCCACCCAGGTGAGGCAAGGCCAGATTTCGATGCGGGAGTTCATCCGCGCCCTCGGGCGCAGCACGGAATACCGCCGTCAGTTTTATGGACGTTTCTCCAACAGTCGAGTGGTGGAGCTGGCCTTCCGCCATTTCCTTGGGCGCGGCATCAGCTCGATTGAAGAGTTCCGCACCTACTTCGCCATCGTCTCCGCCAAAGGTCTATCCGGCCTTGTCGATGCATTGGTGGACAGCATGGAATATGCCCGTGTGTTCGGGGAGGAAACGGTTCCCTATCTGCGTGATCTAGGCGAGGAAGCTCAGGAGAGCGCCGGCTGGGGGTCCAACCGCAAGCTGTTCCGCTTCAGTGCGCCGTTTGAGGGAGCGCCTCAGTACATCACCCTCTACGCCTCCTACCGCCAGCCTTACGCCGACCAGCATCCCTACGGCGGCGGCAACGACCCCCTGGCCCTCACCTATGGAGCCATCTTCCCTTCTGGCACTGCCTCGGTCGCCACACGCCCCGCCCCCTTCAGTTACGACAGCCGTCGCATCCTGATCGGCAATGGCATGGCCCAGCCGGGTCCGATGGATAGTGCGCAGTTCCGCCGTTCGCTGCCGCGGCGCGTGGGGCCCAAGGTGGTGCGGCTCACCCAGATCGCCACCGGCGGAAACTCCGTGCCCCGGCGTGGCGGCCAGCCCAGCGTGCGCAACACTGAGTCAGCCACCCAGGCGGTCATCCGGGCGGTGTATGTGCAGGTGTTGGGCACAGCCGGCTACGCGGGTGAGCGCAATACGGTTGAGGAGATCAAGCTTGAGAACGGCGACATCAGCCTGCGCGAATTCGTGCGCCAGGTGGCCCGTTCCAATGCCTTCCGGAGGCGCTACTGGAGCGGTCTCTACATCTGCAAGGCGATCGAGGTGATGCACCGCCGCATCCTTGGCCGCCCCACCTTTGGCCGCTGGGAAATCAATGCCTACTTCGATGTGGCAGCTCGCAAGGGCTTCTATGGCGTGGTCGATGCCCTGATCAACAGCCGCGACTATCTCGACAGCTTCGGTGAAGACACTGTTCCCTACGAGCGTTTTGTCACCCCGGCGGATCGCAATGCGCGCCGCATTCCAGCTCTGCGCCGCCCGATCGACACGGCCTCGATCGCGGACGTGACCCTGCAGCCGCGCCCAGACGTGGCCCCGCCCCAGGCGTTGCGCACCGTTGGCGACATCACCCCCCGCAACCTCACTGCGCGGACTGAGGTGAGGGGTGGTTGGTCGGCGGCAATCAGCGGTGGCGAGAGCTACGCCAGCCCCACGGCCCTGGCCGAGGGGCCCGGCAGCGTGAAGCAGCCCCCGGCACCCGCACGGCGCTGGAGCCAGCCGCGCTGGCAAAGCGGTGCTGGCGCTGCCTCCTGGACGAGCCGCACCAGCGCCCCTGGTGCCGGCGGAGCCACCGGAACCGTGGCCCGGGCGAGCGTTCCTGCCAGCGCACCGGTGATTGGTGGGGTCTGGCGATTGCCCGTGGCCAGCGGCTACACCACATCCCTGCCTCAGCAAACGGGAGCGGCGATGGAGAAAGCGCTGCGGCCCGGCATGCCCCAGGGCTTTGCCCGTCGCTCAAGCCTGGGCCGGCCGGTTCAGCTGCTCAGCGCCCCCAGCCGGGATCAGCTTGAGGAGGTGATCACGGCCACCTACAGACAGCTGCTCAACCGGGACCTCGTGGCTGCCGATCGCCTCAGCGACCCGGAATCCCAGCTGCGGGACGGCCAGCTCAGCGTCGCCGAGTTCGTCGCCCAGGTGGCGTCCAGCGATCTGTTCGTGCAACGGCTGGCCCGGTTGGCCCCCCTGCGCGCCGCCGCGGCCGCCTACCTGGCCCTGCTGGGCCGGGCGGCCCAGCCACGGGAGACCAGCCAGTTCCTGTCCACCCGGGTGCGGCGCGGCCTCCCCGCCGCCATTGACACCCTGTTCAGCAGTGGTGAATACGCCAGCAGTTTCGGCCAAAACACCGTGCCTTATCTGCGTGGTCTGAGCAGCGCCGATGGCATCCCGCTGCAAACGGTGAATCGCACAGCGGCCCTGTATGCCGGCAACGCCGGTCTCACCCCGGCACCACGCGGCGCGATTTGATCTCAGGCTCCACCCAGTGATCCCTCCGATCGGAAGGGATCACTGGGACCATGTCCGTCCACGCCCACCTTCTGGGCACGCTCAAGGCCTGTTTTCTCGCCCATCCGGCGGGGAGACAGGCCTTCTGAGCATGAAGCCCATGGTGCTGAGCATTGCCGTACAGAAGCCAACAACACGAACCTGGATGGACCTGGGTGGGGACATTTGACATCAAACGCAATGACAAATAGCCCGTGGGGGCAGTTCTGAATGCGGCCCGGCGCTGGCTAGAACATCAACAATTGCTGCAGATGCTTTCTATCAAGAACGACTCTGAAACTCGTTGGCGGAGCTGGGATCTGAGCCACGTCACGGCCGTGAAGAACTGTTACCGGCCACGGGGATGGCGTGGGACGTTGCCACAGAATGATTCGGCAGTCGGTTCGCCGACCGCATTCCCTTCACCACCGGATGCCGGTCTCCTTCAACGGCGGCCGCTTGTTTCGAGGCAGAACTGCATGAGCATCGTCTCCAACTCGATCATCAACGCGGACGCCGAGGCCCGCTATCTCAGCCCTGGCGAACTCGATCAGATCAAGGCCTTCGTTGCCGGCGGACAGCGCCGTCTTCGTGTCGCCCAAGTTCTGGCCGAGAGCCGCGAACGACTTGTCAAGCAGGCAGGCGGCGCGCTCTTCCAAAAGCGCCCCGACCTCATCTCCCCTGGCGGCAACGCCTACGGCGAGGAGATGACGGCCACCTGTCTGCGCGACATTGACTACTACCTGCGCCTGGTGACCTATGGCGTGGTGGCCGGGGACATCACCCCGATCGAAGAAATTGGCATCATCGGTGCCCGCGAGATGTACCGCGCCCTCGGCACTCCCCTGGAGGCCATGGCCGAAGCCGTCCGCGAACTGAAGGTGGCAGCTCAGAACCTGCTTTCTGGCAGCGATGCCGAAGAAGCTGGCTTCTACTTCGATTACGTCATCGGCGCTCTCTCCTGAGACCCGTTTTTCCGATTCCCTGCCATCCCACTCAGGATCCATGCAAGACGCCATCACCAACGTCATCAACCAGGCCGACGTCCAAGGTCTCTACCTCGACGGTTCGTCGATCGGACGGCTGGAGCAGTACTTCGCCAGCGGTGAGCTGCGCGTCCGTGCCGCCGCCACCATCAGCGCCAACGCTTCGGCAATCATCAAAGATGCCGTCGCCAAATCGCTGCTGTATTCGGACATCACCCGTCCGGGCGGCAACATGTACACCACCCGTCGCTATGCGGCCTGCATCCGCGACCTCGACTACTACCTGCGTTACGCCACCTACGCCATGCTGGCTGGCGACACGTCAATTCTCGACGAGCGGGTCCTGAATGGCCTGAAGGAAACCTACAACTCGTTGGGTGTGCCGATCGGTGCCACAGTGCAATCGATTCAGGCCATGAAGGAAGTGGCCGCTGGCCTGGTTGGCCCCGAAGCTGGCCGTGAACTGGGTGTTTACCTCGACTACATCAGCTCCGGCCTGGGCAACTGATCCCCACGATCATCTGTTTCTCCCCGAGCTGACCCATGCGCCTGTTCAAGATCACAGCCTGCATCCCTTGCCCCGAAAAGGTGCGCTCCCAAAGGGAATTGCAGAACACCTTCTTCACCAAGTGGGTGCCCTACGAAAGCTGGTTCGCCGAACAGCAGCGGATCATGAAGCAGGGCGGTAAAATTCTGAAGGTCGAACTGGCCACCGGCCGACGCCAACAGAACTGCGGCAACTGAGCTCCCTCCCGTCCCTCTTGCCTCGCTGATGCGGGTGACGAGTTCGACCGGGACTGGATTTAACTCACTTAGCCAAATCAAGCAAATGCCCGGTGCACAGCCGGGCATTTTTTTGCCTCCAACACACGCAGGCCAATGGGACGATCGATTCGGAATGGCTAGGGGGCTCGGCACGGATCGTGCTTCGAGTCGCCGGCCGCAGTCCAGGCGACGCGCTGGGCTGTTGCCTCGGAGGACATGGAAGCCGTTGGACCAGCATAGTTTTTCCATCGCGGCCTCACCTTTTTCTCTGTTCCTTCAAAAAGCTGAAATCAAGCGGGGAAATGCCTTCTGGAACTGTTCTCGTGAGCCATAGTTGGCAGTTGTTGACAGCTCCGCCTCTGCTCAGAATCCATCCCGCCGACGAGATTGGAACGGGCATGGATGGTCCCTGAGGCATTGATCAGCGGCGGTGCTGAACGTCCTGCCTGATCCGCAGTGCTTCACAACAAGCCAGCTTCCGCCTGATGATTGGAGTGGCTTGACGTTAGTTCCTTCTGGCTTCAGCTGGAGAAGAAAAGCTCTAATCAGGCGGCAGCGTCTGGCATCCTCTCGTCGTCCTTTCGGTAAGAGAGCTATCTTTTCACGGTGCCATGAGGCCTCTTGCATGTTGGCCTACAGCGTCGACGCTAACCTTGCTGCAGGTGTTCAGCCGTGGCGCTCAATGCGGGCCTCCGACCCAACCCTTGCGGGATTTGGGCCCTGCCGCTAGCGCTCCTCCGGGCCGCCAGGCACCGGGCTCGGCAGGCCGCTGGGCCCTGGGCTGTGCCCCCCTGTTGCTGCCACTCCCTCCTTGAAGGCCAGGGGCTAGAAAAGATGGATGTTGATGGGCCACATCGCCATGCCCACCCGGGCCCTGGTGCCACCGCTGCTCACGATCCTGGTGGCCCTGGCAGGCGGCGCCGGGGCGGCCGGCACGGAACCGCCGACGAATCCCCACGCCTTTGAGGTCATCCTGCTGCGCCATGCGGACAAAAGCCTGGAGCGGGTTGACTACAACCTCTCCGCCAAAGGCTTTCAACGCGCCCTGGCGCTGGCGCAGATGATCCCCGCCTGCCTGGGGCGTCCCTCCGAGATCATCACCTTCTTTCTGAACCCATTGACCAACAAAAACGCTCGCAGTTATCAAAGCGCCGTGCCGCTGGCGGTGGCCAGCGGTGTCGACATCGCGATCTCCCAGGCGTCGCTGGATGATTCCTATGGCGTGGGTGAGGGCTTGCGTCGGCGGGCGGCCAACACGGGCTCTCGCCAGCGGGTGGTGCTGTTCTGGGAGCATCGCCGCATGCCAACCCTGGCCAAGGGTCTGGGCTGGTCGGGGATGAAACCGATCGCCGACGACGATTTCGACCGGTTGTATCTGTTTCGTTTCAGCGCTGCCAACGCCAAGCCGGAGGTCACGCTCTATCGCCAAAGCGAACTGTTCCAACAGCCCTGCTCCCGCCAGGCCCACCTGCCCTGGACCGACAAGGGGCTGCCCGCCGGTGGCCATCCCCAACCTTGAACCCCATGCGCCCCATCGTTTCCTATGTCCGCGACGCCACCCCGCAGGGCTGGCTAGCGGGCTTGAGCCTGGCGCCACTGCTGCTCTGCCTGGCCGGCGCCAGCCTGGCCGCCCCGGCTTCTCGGCTCAGCACCGCCCCGGCGAGCGGCCACGGCGTGATCGCCGTGGCCGGGCCAACGCCCCCCGCCCGTGGGGCTGATCGAACGGCAGACCTCGGGCCGGATCGAGCAGCGGATCGGCTGGCGGAGGGCCTCAGCCTCGATCTGGCGCCCTTGCGGCGGATCGTCGGCCAGCCGCCCCCGCCCGGCAGCACCGCGCTCCACGACGACCTGGCGATCCTGCGCTGGCTGCAAGCCAACCGCAGCGCCGCACTGGTGGCCGCCTCCTGGATGACCCTGGCGCGCGATCCAGCGGTGTTCGCTCCGGCGATCGGTGTTGACATGGCCAAGTCAACGCCTGGGATCAAGCGGGGCCTGCGCCAATTCCTGGCCTTGGTGGATGGGGCCAGCAGCCAGATCAAGCAGCAGGTGCGTCGGCCGCGCCCCTACGCGAGCCACCCCGACCTGAAACCCTGCCTGCCGCCGGAAACCGGGTTCTCCTTCCCCTCCGGTCATGCCAGCTGGTACACGGCAGCGGCGGAGCTGTTGGCCGATCTGCTGCCGCAGCGGCGCGAGCGGCTGCTGGAGATGGGGCAGCACGGCGCTGCCAGCCGGGTGATGTGCGGCGTGCACTACCCCTCGGATGTGGCGGCGGCCCAGCGCCTCGGCCGCGCCGCCGCCGCCCAGATCATCGCCAGCCCTCAATGGCAGAGCTTCCGCCTCGACCCTGCCGTGCAGGTGGAGATCCAGCGGGTGAATGCCGCCCGCCCTGCGGTGCTGGCGCCGCTGCTGCGCTGAGCGACTCCGCTGAGCCCATGCCCTGAGCCTTAGTTCAGAACTGCTGGGTTGAACCGCAGCGCTGATCAACGGCACAAATCCACTGGGATGAAGCGCTGCCCAGAAGTGCTGCCCAGAAGCAGCGGCCAGAAGCAGCGCTCTGAAGCGGTGCACGGAACAGCGGCTCTGGGGCGCCGCGCTGGGCCACAGCGCGGGATCGGCGGCCGGCCACGCGGCCGAGCGCCGGAGCCGAGCGCCGGGGCCAAGCGCCATGGGGCTCCAGGCCAGCAGCGGCCTGGAGCGGTCGACAGCGACGGGGACGCGGCGCTCGGGTGCGCTGTCGCACAACTTTGCAGGCTTGATCTGGCCCCAGCGACTCGACAAACCAGGGGCCGACGCGGCTCAATGGGGAACCCCTAGCCCGGCCCCAGCACCTTGAATCCGATTTCGCTGGACCCACCCCCCCAGGACGGCGCCGAGCCCTCGGCGGCGCTCGGCCAGGGCCGCAGCCTGCTGCCCCTGCCCTGGGATCTGTGGCCGCCGGAGGCGCGCCTGATGGTGGGGCTTACGGCACTTTGGAGCCTGTTCGGCCTGCTGGTTCTCACCTCCGCCAGCTGGTGGGTGGCGGATCGGGAGATGCAAGATGCCGCGTATTACGTCAAACGTCAGGCCCTTTGGCTGATCGCCAGCTGGGGACTCTTTTGGCTGGCGATCCGCACCAGCCTGCGGCGCTGGCTGCACCTCGCCGGGCCGGCCTTGCTGATCGGCGGCCTGCTGGTCGCCGCCACGCTGGTCATCGGCAGCACGGTGAACGGCGCCAGTCGCTGGCTGGTGTTGGGACCGATCCAGATTCAGCCCACGGAGCTGGTCAAGCCCTTCGCCGTACTCCAGGGGGCGGTGCTGTTCTCCCACTGGCGGCGCATCGGCAACGATCAGAAGTTGCTCTGGCTTGGAGCCTTCGGGGTGATCATCCTGCTCATCATGAAGCAGCCCA
>JBKDOR010000196.1:0-10859 GCA_046342775.1 Synechococcaceae cyanobacterium | reverse complement strand
CAGCTGAAGCGTGTACTGAAAAACACACATTAGTGCGCCAGCAGGTTCAGATAAGCCAGCGAAGGCTGATTTTTCAGCCCAACCTCAGAATCGCGCTGGAATCAACTGCGGCGCAACGGTTATGGGCTTTTCAGCAAGTCGTGCATACCGTGATTGGTGTGCGCAAGGAGGTAATTGTCTGCAGCTTGGTGCAGTTCGCTTTTCAGAGTCTAGTTTTCTAGCCTACTACAGGTGCTAGGGACTGGTGCTTTTCAGTTGGGATCTAGCAATCGTTCTTTAACTGCGGCCAGTGCTGCTAATGAACGGTCGATTTCTTCTTCGGTATTCGCCGCCGTTATTGAAAATCGGAGCAGACCCCTCTCCTTCGGAACAATCGGATAGAGCGCGGGCGTAATCAGAATCCCGTACTCCCATAAAATCTGGCACGCCTTGATCACCTCAGCGGTCTTGCCGATCACCACACAGACAATTGGGAAATGATTGTCGTTGATGACCTCATAGCCCATTGCCTTGGCGCCGGTAATCAGTCGACTCGTCAGGAAGTAGATCTGATCGCGCCAGGTTTCCCCTTCACGTTGGTTCAACTGGATGCCAGCCAACGCGCTGGCGAGGCTTGCCGTCGGGGAGGGGCCGGAGAAAATGAATGTCGAGGCTGAGCGGAGTTTGTTTTTCGTCGACTCATCCGTGCAGGTAATGAATGCCCCGAAGGAGGAGTACGACTTTGACAGTCCCGCTACATAAACGAGCCGGTCAGACTCGTAATCCAGTCCGAAGTGATTGACGATCCCATTGCCTTTGTAGCCGTAGGGCTTGGTTGCCGAGGGCCTCTCTCCAATCACGCCCAATCCGTGTGCGTCGTCCATGTAGACAGTGGCATTGTACTGTTTAGCCAGACGTGCAAACTCCGGCAATGGCGCATAGACACCGGACATCGAATAAACTCCATCGATGACGATCAGCTTGGTGCGCTCTAGCGGGTATTGCGCCAGGCGATTCTCTAAATCGCTCGGGTCATTGTGCTTAAAAACGACCACTTCTGATCCTTCGGATTGAGCGAGGCGTGAGGCTTCATCGATCGAGCGATGCGCGGAGACGTCTTTGAAAATGACGCCGTCACTGCCCGCGAGAATCGGAATGACGCCGGCATGGAGCAGCGTCACGGCCGGAAAAACCAACGTCGAATAGACGCCCATCAAATCGGCCAGGGACTGCTCCAACTCTTCATAAATGCCTGGCGAAGCCACCGCCCGCGTCCAACTGGGGTGCACGCCCCACTTGTGAATCGCGGGCATGATTGACTCCATGACCTCCGGGTGAAGATCCAGCCCAAGATAGTTGCAAGAGGCAAAGTCGAAGACCCAGCGGTCGTCAACCTTGACTTTACGCCCCTCCTGGGCAGTGACAACCGCATGAATTTGCGGAATATCAGTGGCGGAATCGTTAAAATCATCCGTCGCCGCTACTTTATCGTGGGGATGAACGGCTAAAGTGGAAGAGTTTGTATGTGCCGTGGTGGTCTTGGCTGACGGTGCGATCTTCTTCAGGAGGAGGCGTGTCAGGTTGGTAACGGTGCTGTCGCTTTGCAGTAAGCGGTCCATTGGCAGCATTACCTTGAGGTCGCGCTCAAAACTGCTTCTGAGATTGGCGCTTATCAGCGAGTCAAGGCCCAGATCCTTGAGAGAACTGTCATTGGACAAGGACTCGGATGGGCGCAGACCCAGGACGCGCCGGACCTGGTTTTTGACATACTCTTGGAGTAGCGCCTGGCGCTGAGAATCGCTAACCTGGACCAGTTGGTCCATCAGCTTTACCGGCGTCGCGGGGCCGGCTGATGACGCCAGAGTCACGGAGGGTCGCAGCAAGGCTTGCCGTGTCGTCCGCTGAAAGGTGAGCCCTTCGAGGTAGGCAACGAGTCCTTCTTCATCCAGTAGCAGCACCTCGGACTTGATCAGATCCGTGGTCTGCGTCTCGAGCCGCGCATACGCCCAAACGTCCCCGATGACCGGGCGGAACAGACGCAGACGATCCAGGCCAACCGGCAGGTATGTCTCGTTCTGGTTGAGCGTGGCGCTGGCAAAGGTCGCCTGCGCGACTTGGATGCCGCCTTCGATCAAGAGCGGATGTAGGGCGAATCCCTCGGCTTCGGTGTGGAGAACCGTCGGCAGGTGAACTTCCCCGATTGCAGCGCCAGCCCCCACCGAAAGGCGCGTCAACACCTGGTAGTCCAGCCCGTCCCTTTGTCCATCCTCCACCTGACGGTAGGAGAGCTGCCACGCACGGGCCAGTGCATAGAAGGCCGCAACCGGCAGCTCTTCAGGGCAACGTTGGTGCAAGGTGGCGATGTCGATCTGGTTTTTCGGCAGATCGGGCAGTTGTTCGGGTTCTGTCGCGATCAACGCTCGCAACCGGCCAGAGGCGTGCGAGATCCAGGCGGCCTCCGCCGAACCCTCTGCAAAGCTGTATGTTTGAAACGCGATTGCGCCTGTCTCATCAGGGCTCAGAACCAGTTGGATCGTCCGCAATGCCGCCGGATCCTCAGGCAGCTGAAGCGGCTGTTGCAATGCGACATTCTCCAAACAGAGACGCGAGGAGTTGAAGATGTCACGCCCTGATGTGAGGGCAAATTCGAAGAAGACACCCGCCGAGAGCAAAGCTCTCCCAAAGAAACGGTGCTCGCCAAGGTAGGGGAAAAGCGACTGGCTCAGGTCAAAACTGAAACGGATTGCTGGGTCATTCGCCACCGCCAATCTCTGTTTTGCGCGCGGCGAGGATGGGAAGCTCGACGACCCTGATGTGGCACGATGCGCCTCTACCGTGGCTTGCCTTGCCGCTGCGTCAAGCCAGTATCGCTGCCGGTCAAATGGATAAGTCGGCAGGACCAGACGGCGGTGCTCTCCCCGGGCGATCTCGGCCTTTACGACTGTTAAGCCGCGCGCGTAGAGTTCCGCCAGGCTCTCCAATATCGTCCGGTGATTGGCAATGTTCGGACGCAGACTGGGCAGCCAGCTTAGGGATGCCAGAGTCTCCTCGTCAACCGATGAGCCGGGTCGTCGCGCGAGGGCAGAGAGGTGGTTACGACTGACGCTCAAGAGGATCGGCTTGGCTCCGATTTCTACAAATATCTGCACACCCTGCTGATGCAACACCTCGATGCCGTCGCCAAATCGCACTGTGTCACGCAGATGGCGACTCCAGTATTCGGGATGCGTGATTCGGTCGTCGGCGATGGAGGCAAGTCGATTGGAGACCAGCGGAATCTTTGGTGGCGTAAATGCAACCTGAGCCGCCACCGCCGCAAACTGCTCCATGATCGAATCCATCAGCGGCGAATGGGAGGCGCGGGTGACGTTCAGTCTGGTCGCTTTGACATGAGCCAAGCGTGCAAGAATTGCCTGAATGGCTTCTGCGGAACCGGAGACAACGGTGTTCAGGGTGCCGTTGACAACTCCGACCGACGCCTCCTCGGCAAAGTCTGCAACGACTGAGGCCACTTCGGATTCGTCAGCCTCCAAAGCAAACATCTCGCCCACCGCTGTCTTATCCATCAGCTCTCCACGCCGGGCGATCAGCTTCAACCCGTCCTCAAGGCTGAAGACACCAGCGATGCAAGCGGCGACATACTCGCCAAAACTGTGGCCCAGCACCACGTCCGGCTCGATCCCCCAGGACTGCCACAATTTCGCAAGCGCGTACTCGACGCCAAAGATGGCCGGTTGCATATAGCGCATCTCATCAAGTGGCGAAATCGCGCCTTGAGACGGGTACATCACCTCGAGCAGCGGCCTTTCAAGCCAGGGGCGTAATATTTCGTCACAGGCGACGAGTGCCTCGCGAAAGACCGGATAGGCAGAAAAAAGATCGCGGCCCATGTCGACATACTGCGAGCCAAGCCCGGTGAAGAGGAACGCTACTTTTGGTCGTGGCGATGTGGAGGCGGTTCCCGCTACCAGTCCCGGCGCGGACGCATCAGAGAGAAAAGCCCGCAATTGCGACGCCAAGTCTGCGGTCGACTCCGCCACCACCGCGAGCCGGCACTCAAAATCGGCGCGGCCCCTTAGGAGGGTGTGGCTAATGTCGGCAATCGCCACTTCTGGATGAGCCGCGAGGTACTCGACGTAAGACTCGGCCAGGGTGCGCAGGCTTTGCTGACTGCGCGCACTCAACGCAACCAGATGGTGAGACGCTGCCTCGGTGGTCGGAGCAGCTCTCGGTGCTTCGTCGTGCGGTGACTCTTCTAGAATGGCATGAGCATTGGTGCCGCTGAACCCGAATGAACTGACTCCGGCGCGGCGTGGCTCACCGTTCTCCGCTGGCCAGGCCTGTCCCTCGGTGGGAATGATCGCTTGAAGATCGGCCAGTTGGGGATTGAGTTGGGTGTAGTGAAGGTGAGCGGGAATGTGGCGATTCTGCAATGCCAGGACCGTCTTGATGACTCCCGCAATGCCCGCAGCCGCTTCCAAGTGTCCAATATTGGACTTGACCGAGCCGAGAAACCAGGGCGACTTGCGTCCTTCTCCATAAACGGCTTGCAACGCGCGGCCCTCGATCGGGTCCCCGACGGGCGTGCCTGAGCCATGCGCTTCAACATAAGTTACTTCTTCTGGTTGGACGCCAGCCGCAGCGAGGGCTTTACGGATGACGGCCTCCTGGGAAGGGCCGCTAGGAACCGTCAAGCCCTGACTGGCTCCATCCTGGTTGATCGCTGTGCCACGGACAACCGCCAGGACATTGTCGCCGTCGCGTTGCGCCGCAGACAGTCGCTTCAAGACGACAACGCCACAACCCTCGCCCCGTACATAGCCATTTGCCGCGACGTCGAAGCCCGTGCTGCGGCCATTCGGCGAGAGCATCCCCGCCTGCGAAAATGCGATCGTCAAATCCGGTGCGAGAATCAGATTGACCCCGGAAGCCAGGGCCATCTGGCACTCTCCGTTCCACAAACTCTGACAAGCGAGGTGAAAGGCCACCAGTGAACTGGAGCTAGCCGTGTCAATCGAAACCGCCGGGCCCTGCAATCCCAGGAAGTAGGAAAGGCGTCCAGAAGCTGTAGCGGCGGACGTTCCAGTGCTGCCGTAGAGGTGCGGAGCGGCATTCTGCTTGATCTGAAGCAGTTGGTAGTCGTTCAAAAAGATGCCGACAAAAATACCCGTGTCCGAGCCGCGCAACGAGGCAGGATTGATCCCGGCCTGCTCCAGTGCCTCCCAACTGGTCTCCAGCAACAACCTCTGCTGCGGGTCGAGCGCTGTCGCTTCTTTGGGAGAGATGTGGAAGAAGGGCGCATCAAATTGGTCGACCTGGTCGAGCAGGGCGGCATAGGGCGGAACCTCGGCGGCGTCGGGCCAGGACCAATGGCGAGTCGTCTGGGACACCTCGCGGATCGCCATCCGGCCACTGGCGAGTAACGACCAGAAAGCTTCCGGCGTATTGAGGCCACCGGGCAGCCTGCAGGCCAAACCAATCACCGCCAGGGGCTCTTGTGATTGATTCGAAGACGTGCTTTTCATCGAATTGACCACCTGCATGAACATTTGTCGTTGAGGACTTGAGTCGCCAGATCGTTCCTGATGTATAGATGATCCCAAATCTCATTGAGATCACGCAGCCGATGGTTGGGCTCTTTTGAATTCTATCAGGAAAGCGGACCGCAGGGGGTGCTGCTCTGAGGCAGACATCAATCAGGCTCAATGATGAAGGTCACTGTCTTCAAGCTCTGAAGATGAAATGCTGGTCGGGTGAATCGTGCAAAAGTTTATGAAAAGATTGTCCGGTCAGCCCGGGCGCGGGATGCAGCCAAACAGCTAGTTTCCAGGAGAACTGAGCGCCGTACAGGGTTGGAAATCCTACTCTGTAGGCGAAGGCGCAATGCAAACTGGTTAAGAATAGCGGAGCCAAATTTGAGGATTGTTTCCCTTCAGGGGGCGAAACGTGTGCTAAGACCCTAGTTGCCGCAATGGGCCTCTGAGTTTCCAGGATGATTTCACTTCAACAAAGAAGGGGGGCTGTTGGCTCCGGGGCAGCGGTTTCCGTCTCCTGGAAGGCGATCGTCGCTACTGGAAGCGTCCATCGCCTCGTTAGACACTATATCCACCCTCATAATGGCTATAAAGGAAGTGTATAAATGGGACAGGACTACGGCCTGGGCGCGGACAATTGTAGGACTATAGATCCCTTTGTGATGAGCGTCCTGTTCGCCAGGATCAGGCTGCTCCTGATCATGTCGAATCATTATCGGTGTTCTAGAAGTAAGAGCGTAGCTCTCCCCGTCGGCGGATATCAAGTGTTGCGCAATGGAAAGAGCCTAAAAAGGGATAGTACGCCTCAAAGGAACATGGGATTGGTTTGAACCCCCATTCTCTGAGTGCCTTGATCAAGAGTTCTTGATTCTTTTCGACGACTACACGTTGCTCGTCTAACATCAAAACATTCACCCCGGCCCAATCGCTGACCAATCGCAGCGGATCGCCTTTGATCTGCGGCAACGGCGTCGGCATGATCAACAGTTCCCAGCTTTTGAGAATAGGAGGTAGGTTCTGAAGGTCGAGATAGTCTGGGTTGACTAGCACTTTACCGGGAGCTAATGGCATAAAGGTCGTGTCGATGTGGATGGCCTCTGGGCAACGCGATTGCAGGATGTGGATTCGATAACCATCTCCCAGATGGCGCTGTAACCAAGCAACCCCGAAATGATTGGTGACATTACTTGTCTGACAAAAAATATCCCGTCCGCAACGAACAAAGTCAGCCGCGTCAAAAACCGGCTCAAATTCATTGACAACAAAGCGCACAGGCTCATCTGGTCCGGGCGCCTTATAGTGATGATCATAGAGGTCGTCAAGCAACTGAGGCTTCGGGGCTGCGGTCCACTTCGCTCCCGCCTTGAAATATTCCTTAAACAGAGATCGATATGCCCAACATTCAAAGTATCGCGAGCGATCGGCCATCGGTGTTTCAAGGATTTCATTGCCGATGACGATGAACGGATCGCGGGGGTTTGCGGCGCAAAATCCGCTGGACACTTGCCAGTCCGGTGTTGCAAACGGTGCTGCATAAGTGGCCGGTTCCAGCCTTCTTACACGGACGCCTTCCATTTCGAGGATGTGAATGAATTCCGCCAGCTCAAGACGTGCGGCTTGAACCAGCTCAGGTGGATAGGGCGAACCGCCTCCGCCGACATACGCTTCTGCTTTTAACCATTCACCAGGGGGAACAGTTGCCACGTTGATCGTATTCCATGCTGGGAACATCGCTCCATCAAGCGAGCCGATAATGACTTCCTCAAGTGGATCCCATTCGTTATGGGAACTGACGGGACAGTTGGCCAAAATTCGCAGTGCGTTAGGTGGTAGGCTTGTTGTTTATCTGATGGAATGTTTCATCCAGTAGTTGGGCTCTTCGTACAAACCGCTATCGAGTTCACAATCAATCTGGACTGGCTGAAGGGCTCCTGGCACAATGTATGAGCCGGTGTCGGGAAACGCCATGCCGGTCCAATCCTCCCACTCCTTGACGCTTCCGAGAATGGTTTCGGCTTTTGGGATGATCCCAAGGCCATCCGCTCCGAGGCGCCCGTGCACGCGCAACCAGGGATCAAGGTAGGCGCCATCAGGACGTCTCCATTCGATGTAGCGTTGCATAGGGGTGAGCGGATAGCGGCTTTTCCAGGTTGGCCGCACCGGGATAAGCAGTGAATCACAGGCGTGTCGCCGCGCGGTAGACTTCATCTCTTCGACCAACATCCGACTCAGGTTGCGTCCGTGATGGGCAGGATCTACCATTGCGGCTACAGCCATAACGGTGTTTGGTGTTTGGCGCTCAAGATATATCTGGTGGGCACGAACCAGGATCTCAGTAATTGACGAAGGAAGAGTCGACACGATCCCATCCCATTGCGAGGGAACAATATGACCAACAGCTAGGAGTTGATCGGCGGAATCGCAGAGAAGAAGTTGATATTTGGCAAATATATCCATCAACAGATGCCATTCCTGGATTGGGGCGCTTTTCAATAAAAAAGGAGGCCATAACAAAACATTTAACCGCTCAATAGCTTCAGAAAGATCAGGCCGTTGATCGAGCGTATAGAGATGGTTGCTCAAGGCTGATCCCTGCTGCAGCAATCGCCCTGGCGTTGCGGCCAACGCCCCGGAAAGAGATCAATCTCATGATGGGCATTCATTGCAGTGCATGAGAATCGCAACAGACATTGACTCACTGGCACAAATGAGATGACTTCGTGAGCATTTAGGCTAGCAGGTTCAGCGATGGCATCCTCAGAAAATAGCATTTCTTAAAGAGCCTTCCGGTCTGCAGGCTATCGGTGGAATAAAATCGTAATTTGGCCTGAGCTTCGTTGTTCCCTACATGGCCGACTATTATCAAGTGGGCTGGAGGACAAGCTGGTTGGCTTGGGGCTATGCACAGTGAGCCTTCGAGTGTGCATTTGGGCTGTTACCAGGTGATGCGGAGAGCACCTGGGCCAATCTTGGTGAAACGCAATCGAGACGGCTCTATTTGCACCCAGTTTCTACTGATTGACAGGAACCAACTGGCGCTGTGGACGAAATAGCCCCGTGGCATTTGCCATCCTGAAGCACAAGCAGGGCGAAGTCGAATCTTGCACAATGGCGAGGTGAGCATTCGGATGATGGAGGCAATGCTAATCGAGCGGCACGAGAACTTGCAGACGGAGGACCCGCCGAATGCTCAAGCGAGAAGGCATGGATCTCAGCAGGATCTGGAGGAGAAGCTTGCACTGCACATGGCAGATAACAGGCAAGCAAGGCGGTACGCGTTCAGGGGTCGTGACGTGCCTGCGCAGGACTGCACGCCTGATGGTCCATCGCTGAGCGATCAAGCAGCGGTGCTCTGTCTTGCAGAACTCAGGGCTCCGGCAGCAGTGACGGCATCACCCCACCGCGGTGATGGGCAATCCAGGCCTGCTCCAGGAACTGCCAGACATCGCGGCCCTGTTGCCTGAGGGTGGTCGTGACGGTGAGCAGGCGGCTGCGGCAGATCGCTCCCTGGCGGGATTGGACGCCGTGGCTGATCTTGCGCTGAATCACCGACTGGCGCAGGGCACGCTCGGCGGCATTGTTGGTGGGCTCGATTCCAGGGGTCTCCAGGAAGGTCCAAAGACCATCGGCCAGCTGCAGGATCTGCTGAGCGGTGCGCACTGTTTTGGCCCATGGCGTTCGCTCGCCGCGCTGAGCTCCCAGTTCCACCACCCGCTGCAACGTGGTCTCGAATGCCTGGCGGATCGGCCGGCAGCTTTGCTGCAAGGCGTGCCAGTCGATCGTTCCGTGCTTGTAGCGGTGCCAGTGGTCAAACAGCTGTTGCTGCAGGCCGAGCAGCTCCGCTCCAAATTCAGCACTGGCGCCGGGGCGTTCAGCGATGGCGGTGAGGTCGCGGATCAGGTGCGCCCAGCACAGCTGGCGTTGCTGAATGGGCAGGTGGTTGTAGGCCGAGAAGCGATCGCTCACCACAATCCCGCCAAAGGTGCTCCCCAGCAGCTCGATGGCGGCGGCTGTGGATCGGCTCAGGCCTTGGAGGAACACCGTCACTGCGGCGGTGACCATGACCCACTGCCAGCCCCGTTTTCCACTGGGATTGTTCCCATCGGCGTTGCCGGTGGGGGCGCCGGTTTCATCCACGTAGGCCACCGGCTGCTGACGGGCAGCCTCCAGCGCCTGAGCCATCGGTTCCGCCAACACGGCGCTCAGACGCTCGCGGACCTTTGCAATCGCTCCACGGCTGATCTCCACCCCCAGCAGCTGATCGAGCAGCGCCTGGGTCTTGCTGAAACTCAACGGAAAGACGCTGCCCAGCAGACCCACCAGGGCACTGAGCCGGGGGCCGTAGGGACTGGCCTCCACATCAGCAGGCAGCGTTGCGCAGGTGCTGGTGGAGCAGCAGGGGCAGACCAGGCGATGCAACCGATGCTCGATCACCAGCGGCGTGATCGGCGGGATCTCAATCACCTGATGGCGCAACGGATCTGGATCCTCTCCCGCCAGCAACGTGCCGCAACGGCGGCAGGCATCCGGGTGGTGTTCCACCACCTCATCAACCCGCTCAAACGGCAGCAGCTCTGGCCCCGACCCGGGATGGCCCAGCTGGCCACCGCGTTTGCGGCCACTGCCCTTGCGTCGCTCCGGCGGCTTGAACCCAGGGCCGTCACTGGAGGGCGGTTTGGAGGAGTTGCGGGAGCTGCGGCCGATCCGCTCCCGCAGCTGGGCCAGCTCGCTCGCCAGGGCGGTGAGTTGGCTGCGGAGGTCGTCGTTCTCCTGCCTGAGAGCCTGAATCTCCTGCTGCTGAGCGAGGATCAGCGTTCTG
Source organism: Synechococcaceae cyanobacterium (assembly GCA_046342775.1). Classification (GTDB taxonomy): domain Bacteria; phylum Cyanobacteriota; class Cyanobacteriia; order PCC-6307; family Cyanobiaceae; genus Cyanobium. The sequence continues at coordinate 527 of JBKDOR010000196.1, read as the reverse complement.
ACGCTGGCTGGTGTTGCCAGCCAATCCGCTTCTGGAATCCCGGCAGGAGGGGTGCTCATCACAGGCGGTCTCTGCCTGAGATGCAACCGGGAATCAAGCCGCAGTCAAGGGTTCAGCAGAGCTGAAGCTCGCGGTGAGCTATCCCGACCCCTGAATGGATACCATCACGGAATCTCTGAACACTATCTCTGCGGTAAGCAACCATTATGCTTAGTCCACCCATTATGGGATTGTCTGGTAACCACCGAGCTCACGTGTGAAAAATTGAATTCATATTTTTTCAAGCAATAATGCCGGAAGATTGGCTAACAAGCCCTTCGAGTGGACAGGCCGCCATCATGTCTGAGCTTCGCCACCCTAGGCTCCTTGCCTGCCACTCAAGGGCAGCGTTGGTTTGACCGTGTTTTTACGCTTGTGTGGGGTGCGTAGAATCAGTGCACGGCAAACCAACTATCGCTGCAACCGACACCCTCCAAACGCTAACCGCCCGACGCTCGAAGAGCGGCGGTGCGGTTGAGCTCCATATT
>JBKDOR010000195.1:0-2754 GCA_046342775.1 Synechococcaceae cyanobacterium | reverse complement strand
CCTCGGCCGCCTCGGCCTCGGGGCCTGCCTGGCGGACGACATGGGGCTCGGCAAGACCGCCCAGCTGATCGCCGCCCTGCTGGCCGATCCGCTCGAGGCCCCCACCTTGGTGGTGGCGCCGGTCACGCTGCTGGGCAACTGGCGGCGGGAGCTGGAGCGTGTCGCGCCCTCGCTGCGGCTGGCGATGCACCACGGCCCCGAGCGGCCCCGCACGGCGGCGGCCCTCAAGCGCGGCCTCAAGGCCCTCGGCCCCGGCGGCGTACTGCTCACCAGCTACGGCGTGCTGAGCCGGGATGTCCAAGGCCTGGCCGCCATCGCCTGGGGTCGACTGGTATTCGACGAGGCCCAGCAGCTCAAGAATCCCTACACCTCCATGGCCCGGGCCGCCGCCGCGTTGCGGGGCGAGCGCCGCATCGCCCTCACCGGCACGCCGGTGGAGAACCGCCTACTGGAGCTATGGGCGCTGCTGCAGCTGCTCAACCCCGGCCTGCTGGGCAGCCTGGCGCAATTCCGACAGCGTTTTGCCGTGCCGATCGAGCGCGACCGCGATGCCGAGGCCGCCGAGCGGTTGCGACAGCTCACGGCGCCCTTCCTGCTCAGGCGGCTGAAGAGCGATCGCGCCATCCTTCCCGACCTGCCCGGCCGGATTGAGCAAACCGAGCTGTGTTCCCTCAGCGAGGAGCAGGCCACGTTGTATCAAGCGGTGGCCAAGGAGCTGCTGGAACAGGCCGAAGCCAGCGAGGGGATCACCCGGCAGGGGCTCGTGCTGGCGGGCCTCACCCGGCTCAAGCAGGTCTGCAACCATCCGGCCCACTACCTCGACGATGGCTCGGAGCTGGCCGGCCGCTCCGGCAAGCTCAACCGCTGCGAGCAACTGCTGACGGCGATCCTGGAGGCGGGCGAGAAGGCGCTGCTGTTCACCCAAGTCACCACCTGGGGCGAACGGTTGGCCGCCCATCTGACCCGTCGTCTCGGCGTGGAGCCGCTCTGGCTGCACGGCGGGCTTGACCGTGTCCGGCGCGACGCACTAGTGGCCCGCTTCAGCGAGCCCGAGGGGCCGCCGTTGTTTCTGCTGTCGCTCAAGGCCGGCGGCACGGGGCTCAACCTCACCGCCGCCTCCCATGTGATCCCCTACGACCGCGGGTGGAATCCGGCGGTGGAGGATCAAGCCACCGATCGCGCCCATCGCCTCGGACAACGCCGTACGGTGCATGTGCACAAGCTGGTGTGCGGCGGCACGGTGGAAGAGGCCATCGACGCGTTGATCCGCGGCAAGCGCGACCTGGCGGAACGGGTGGTGGTCAGCGGCGAGCAATCCCTCAGCCAGCTCAGCACCAATGAGCTGCGCGAACTGATCCGCCTGCGCGATCGCGAGCCGACGCCATGAGCGGCACCGACGGGCCAGCCGCCCGCACCACGCCTCGTGCCCGACGCGGTCAACCGCTGGCCAACCAGTGGTGGTCGCAGCGCTTCATCACCGTGCTGGAGAGCTATGGCCTCGGGGCCCGGATGGAGCGGGGCCGCCGCTATGCCAGGGGCGGTCGGGTGGGAGAGCTCAGCGTCAAACCGGGCCGGCTGGAGGCCCGGGTGCGGGGCTCCCGGGCGGTGCCCTATCGGGTGAGCATCCGCAGCGCGGCGCCGAACAAGGCCCAATGGAGCGCCTTGGAGCAGGCGATGGCACAACGGCTGGGCTGGTCGGCCCAACTGCTCAACGGCGAGGTACCGCGGGATCTGGAGCAGGCCTTCGCCGAGGTGGGCGTGCCGTTGTTCCCGCGCCGCTGGAGCGATCTACAGGTGCGCTGCGGCTGCCCGGACGACGCCGAACCCTGCAAGCATCTCGCCGCTGTGCTGTACGTGTTTGCCCAACAGCTCGATGACGACCCCTGGCTGCTGCTGGCCTGGCACGGCAAGCCTCGCGAGGCGTTGCTCACGACCCTGCGCCGCAGCGCCCCGGAACCGGCCGACAGCGGCCTGCCGCCCTGGTGGCCCGTGGGCCTGCGGGCCGGAGCCATGGGGGGTGGAGTCAGCCACGGGCCGCCACCCGATCCCCTGCCCCCCGAGCCGCCGGAGCGGACGCTGCAGCGCCTCGGCCCCCTGGAGTTGCCCGAGGCGCCGGCGGATCTGGAGGAGCGCCTGGCGGCGTTGTACCAACGGCTGCTGCGGGCTGAGCCGGCTGGAGAGGAGGCCGAGGCGATGGAGCGGCAGCAGCAACGTTGAGCAAGAGCAGGCTGAGAGCCGGCGGGGAATGGCCCCCTGCTGCCGTGGATCTCGAAACCGGCAGGCCATGGGACAACCGTCCGCTCAGGGTGTCTCCACGATCCACCGACAACGCGTTCACCAGCCAGGTTTGGACCACGTGATCCAGCGCAAGCCCAGCTGTGCAATGACGGCAGCAGCAGCACTCTTGATGAGCCAGATCACTCTGTCCCCCCCACTCACGCGTGGAGCGGAAGGCTGCGGGTTGTGAAGCAGAGAGATGTCGACAACCCTGCATCAGCCGCGGAGCTTGATGGGGAAGTCATCCCGCCTTTTGCCTCCAGCGATGAACGACCAGAAGCAGGGACTGCACCCCCCACTCCGGCAGGCCCAAGCTGGCTGCGACAACGCCGCGGCCGAGCCCATGAAGCAGCCTGCGGATCTTCAGCCGCCCCACTCGACCCAGTCGCGCGATCAAGCCGCCGAACACATGTACTATATTGATGGATCGCGCCGCCGCCAGCCCCCGCCGCGCTCCGCCCTTGGTTGGGACTGGAT
>JBKDOR010000194.1:0-12818 GCA_046342775.1 Synechococcaceae cyanobacterium | reverse complement strand
CCGCAGCGCCTCCTTGCCTTCCTGCAGCATGCGGCAGGTTTTGCCCACCCCCGGCGCCATGCCGATGAATACCTTGAGCCGCCCCCTGGAGCCGGCGCTACTGGAGTCGGTGCCACTGGAGTGGGGGCCGCTGGAGTCGGAGCTGCTGGAGCCGGCGCTACTGGAGTCGGTGCCGCTGGAATCCACGCGATCGCGCTCGGGACCCGGTGCCGCCGCGCTCATGGCGCCGCCTGGTCAAGGGCCAGATTGCAGGGCAGCACCGCCACCAATGGCTCCAGCGGCCAGCCGGGCAGCGGCGGGCGGGCGCAGGCTCGCACCCGGGCCGCAACGACCAGCTCCGACTGGCCGCGGGCCCGGGCGATGGCGGGCACCTGCTGCAGCGCCGCTCCCAGGCTGATGTGGGGGTCGAGGCCGGAGCCGGAGCTGGTCAGAAGATCGGCCGCCGGACGTGCCACGCCGCGCCGCTGCCAGGCTTCAAGGCGGGATCGCACCTGAAGACGGAGCATCGGGTTGGCCACCGAAAGGTTGCTGGCGCCGCTGCTGGGGGCTTCCGCCGCAGCCGCCACGGCGCTGGGCCGACCCTGCAGATGGCGCGGATCCTCGAAGGTCTGCCCGATCAGCCGCGAGCCCACCACCCGGCCCTGCAGCGCCAGCAGGCTGCCGCCGGCCTGCTCGGGCGCCACCAACCGGGCCAGGCCCAGCAGCGGCGCCGTGATCACCACCACGGTCAGCAGCCAGAGGGCAAGGGTGAGACGCAGGGTGCGCAGCAGGCTCAACATGGTCGAGGACAGAGAGACAACAGAAACGCAACGGGGAAGGGAACAGGCAGAGAGAGTGGGAAAGCAGCGGATGCGGAAGGGGATGGCAAAACCAGCGCCCGGCCCGGCCAGATCAGAAGCGCTCCGGATGCAGGATCACCACCAGCAGATAGCCCCCGAGGGCGATGCTGCCGCTGAGCAGCACCGCCAGGGCGCCGCGCTGCAGCAGCGTCAGCCCGGCGCCCATCCAGGGGGCGAGCACCGCGGCGGCCAAGGCGATCGCGAGCAGGATCCAGAACAGAGGCTTCCGGAGGGGATTCATCGCACCAGCTGTAGCTGAACGATCAAGGAATCGAGCAGCTTGATGCCAGCAAATGGCGCCAGCACGCCGCCCAATCCGTAGATCAGCAGGTTGCGGCGCAGCAGCTCCTCCGCCGGGGCCGGCCGGAAGCGAACGCCGCGCAGGGCGATCGGCACCAGGGCCGGAATGATCAAGGCATTGAACATCATCGCCGCCAGAATCGCTGAGTTGGGGCTGTGCAATCTCATCACATTCAGGGGCCCGAGGCCCAGGTCACTGAACAGGGCCGGCAGGATGGCGAAGTATTTCGCCACATCGTTGGCGATCGAAAAGGTGGTGAGCGCACCGCGGGTCATCAGCAGCTGTTTGCCGATCGTCACCAGGTCGATCAATTTGGTGGGATCGCTATCGAGATCCACCATGTTGGCCGCCTCCTTGGCGGCCTGGGTGCCGGAGTTCATCGCCAGGCCCACACTCGCCTGGGCCAGGGCCGGGGCGTCGTTGGAGCCGTCGCCGGTCATCGCCACCAGCTTTCCCTGCCGCTGCTCCGCCTGGATCATGGCGATCTTGTCCTCCGGCGTCGCCTCAGCGATGAAGTCATCCACACCCGCCTCTCGGGCGATCACGCCGGCGGTGATCGGGTTGTCGCCGGTGAGCATCACCGTGCGAATGCCCATCTGACGCAGCTGGGCAAAGCGTTCGCGCATGCCGGGCTTGATCGTGTCCTTGAGATGGATCACCCCCTGAATCGCCCCGCCGCGGCAGAGGGCCAGCGGCGTGCCCCCCAGCCGCGACACCCGCTCCGCGGCCGCGTCCAGGTCCGCCGGCACGCTGCCGCCGCGGGAACGCACGAAGCCCCGCATCGCATCCACCGCACCTTTGCGGTAGGGCGTGCCATCGGCGGCATCGCTGCCGCTCATGCGGGTGCGGGCGGAGAAGTCGACGGCGCTGGCCTGGGCCGGATCAAATGGCAGTTCGGCGCCATCGCGCTGGGCCAGGCGCACGATCGAGCGGCCCTCCGGCGTCAGGTCGTACCAGCTGGCCGCCAGGGCAACCTGGGCCAACGCGGTGGGCTCGCCACCGCCCACCGGCAGGAACTCGGCGGCGAGGCGGTTGCCCACGGTGATCGTGCCGGTCTTGTCCAGCACCAGGGTGTTGATGTCGCCGCAGGCCTCCACCGCCCGCCCCGAGGTGGCCATCACGTGGAACTGGGCGACCCGATCCATGCCGGCGATGCTGATGGCGCTGAGCAGCCCGCCGATCGTGGTGGGGATCAACGCCACCATCAGGGCCACCAGGCTCACCACCGGCGTGGGGGCTCCCAGGGCCGAGGCCACCGGCGGCAGGGTGGCGACGGCGATCAGGAACACCTCGGTGAGGACCGCCAGCAGCACCGTCAGGGCGATCTCGTTGGGGGTGCGGCTGCGCTCGGCGCCCTCCACCAGGGCGATCATCCGGTCGATGAAGCCCTGGCCCGGATCGGCGCTGACGCGCAGCTCCAGGCTGTCGGAAAGCAGGCGCGTGCCGCCGGTCACCGACGACGCCACATCGGAACCCGGCTCCTTCAGCACCGGCGCCGACTCTCCGGTGATGGCCGATTCATCCACCGAGCCCAGCCCGGCGATCACCTCGCCATCGGCGGGGATCAGCTCTCCGGCCAGCACGCGCACGCGGTCGCCCCGCCGCAGCAACGCTGAATCCAGCTGCCGCTCCGAGCCATCGGCCAGTAGCTGGCGGACCAGGGTGCGGCCCTGGGTGGCGCGCAGGGCGGCGGCCTGGGCCTTGCCGCGCCCCTCGGCCAGGGCCTCGGCGAAGTTGGCGAACAGCAGCGTCAGCAGCAGGGTGAGGGTCACCAAGCCGTTGAAGCGCCGCCCCGGCAGGCTGGCCGCCTCGCCGCCGAACAGGCTGGGATCGACCGTGGCCGCCAGGCACACCCAGGTGCCCAGCCACACCACGAACAGCACCGGGTTGCGCAGTGCCAGCGCCGGCCGCAGCTTGATCACGGCCTCTCCCAGGGAGCGGCGCAGCAGGGCGCCCCAAGGCTGCCGCCCCTGCGGGCGCCGCGGCCGGCGGGCGGCACGGGGCGCGCGGGGACCAGGCGGCGGCGGCGATGCCGGGGCAGGGGAAGCCGGCGAGGGAGATCCGGAAGCCATGGCGTCAGCGGGGCAGCTGGAAGCCTTCGGCCAGGGGGCCGAGGGCCAGCACGGGGAAGAAGCTCAGGGCGCCCACCACCACGAACAGCACGCCGCTCACCAGGGTGAACAGCCCAGTGTCGGTGCGCAGGCTGCCGACGCCGGCCGGCAGGGAGGGCTTGCGGGAGAGGCTCTCGGCCAGGGCCAGCAGGGCCAGCATCGGCAGATAGCGCCCGCCCAGCAGGCTGACGCTGGCGCTGAGGTTCCACCAGGCGCTGGTGTTGTGCAGGCCGGCCATGGCGCTGCCGTTGTTGGCGGCGGCGGAGGCGTATTCGTAGACCACTTGCAGCACCCCATGGGGTCCGGGGTTGCTGAGGCCAGCCACCGACGCTGGCGCCGTCAGCATCACGGCCGCCGGCACCAGCACGAACAGCGGATGGATCAGCAGCACCAAGCTGGCGCAGACCACCTCTGGCTGCTCAAGCTTGCGGCCCAGAAACTCCGGGGTGCGGCCCACCATCAACCCGGTGATGAACACGCTCAACACCAGAAACGCCAGCACGGTGGCCAGGCCGGTGCCCACCCCGCCGAACACCAACTGCAGCAACAGATTGAACATCGCCACCAAGGCGCTCCAGGGCAGCAGCGAATCCAGGGAGCCGTTGCTGGCGCCGGTCATCGAGCCGGTGGTGCTGGCGGCCCACAGCCCGCTGAACACCGCCCCGAAGCGCAGCTCCTTGCCCTCCAGATTGGCGCCCTCAATCCAGGGCCGCAGCAGCGGGTTGCCCCCCTGTTCCGCCAGCCCCGCCACCGTCACCCCCAGCAGCAGCAGCCCGGCCAGCAACGCCAGCAGCCAGGCCGCCTGGCGGCGGTTGCCGAGAAAGCGCCCGAAGGCGATCACGCTGGCTGCCGGGAGCAGCAGCATGGCGCCGGTCTCCAGCAGGTTGGAGAGCAGCGAGGGGTTTTCGTAAGGGTGAGCGCTGTTGGCGGTGAAATAGCCGCCGCCGTTGCCGCCGAGCAGCTTGATCGCTTCGAACAGGGCCACCGGGCCGGGCTGCAGCCACTGGCGCCCTCCCTCCAGCGTGATGACCTGGAACGGCGCCGCCAGGGTCATCGGCACGCCACAGAACAGCAAGACAACGGCCAGCACCAGGCTGGCGGGGATCAGCACGCGGCTGAGCGAGCGGATCAGGTCGCGGTGGAAGTTGCCCAGGGGCTGTCCGCAAACGCCGCGCACCACCGCGAAGCCAAAGGCCAGCCCCGTGGCGGGAGACACGAACATCAGGAACTGCAGCGCCGCCAGCTGCACGCCGGCGCCGAGGCTCCGTTCCGGCACATAGTGCTGTTGATCGGTGTTGGTGACGAACGCGATCGCGGTGTGCAGGGCGGTATCCCAACGCAAGCCAGGCCAACCGAGGGGGTTGAGCAGCGGCGGTTGGCCCCGCAGCAACGCCAAGGCCAGCAGGGCGAACACCAGATTGGAGAGCAGCAGGGGCCGGGCGTAGTCCCAGGCGCGGCTGGCCGGCTGGCCGCCGTCGCCGATCCAATGCAGCAACGCCTGCTCCAGCGGCAGCAGCCAGCGATCCCAGCGGGGCTGGGGCTGATCGCTGAACACCTGCCAGAGGTGGCGGCCGAGGGGGAAGGCCGCCACCAGCACCGCGGCCAGGGTGAACAGAACCAGCAGCCAGGAGGCCAAGCGGTGGGCACAGCACTGCCGTCAGGCTGAACGCCAACACCGGGGGTGGCAACGCCCCGAGCCGTATTCGATCCGGGGCTGGCCCCGCCCTTCCCGCTCAGACCAATCCCGGCGACAGCAGCCCACCACCAGCTGCCAGGGCAAACTGCCTGGGCGATCGGCCAAGGCTCGGCCAAGCCCACCAAGCCCAAGGCCCAGGTTCAACCCAAAGGCGACGCAGCCACAGCACACAGCACACAGCCCACGCGCTCAAGCCCCACGCGCTCAAGCCCGAACCGCAGCCTGTTGGCGCAACAGTTCGATCAGCACCAACTGGCGCGCTTGGCAGTGATGGCGCCGGGAACTCACCAGCTCGTCCAATGCGGCGCGGATCTCCTGGGGCGGCAGGCTGCCGGCCAGTTCGCGGTTGAGCAGATCCCAGGCCTGGATCGCCTCGGGCACGCAGGCCGCGGCGCCCGAGGAGTCCCTCAGCGGGGATTGGCCAGGGTCGTGGCCGGCATCCAGGGCGCGATCGACGGCGGCCAGCACGAGGTTGCGACGCCAGGAGAGGAAGGTCATGGGAAACCGGGATGGACGGGCTGAGGCGGGGCCGGCAGGAACCAGTCCTGAAGCTGCTCAGCGGCCCGGACTCTGGCAAGCGCTGCCGCCGGGTTGTGGGGGTTTCGCCATCTCCTGGCCAGCGGTGCGGGGCACGCCCAGCGGGTGAACACCGATCAGCCGCCGCTGGGGCCGCGCACCTGATCCAGCTGGCGCTGCATGGTTGTTTCCACCAGCTGATAGCACTCCCGCAGGTAGCGGCGATCGCGGCTGGCGGCGACACCGCGGCGGTCCAGTTGGATCGGGGCGCCGATCGAGAGCCGGATCGGCGTCGGCAGGGGCAGGTTGGGAATCGGGCCCAACATCAACCCCCAAGGCAAGCCGAGATAGAGCGGCAGGACTTCCGGATCGATTCCCAGGGGCCAGCGCAGCACACCGCGCCGCTGCAACGCCCGGGCGAGTGGATAGAGATCCTCCAGGATGAACAGGGTGTCGTGGCTGCCCCAAGACACCAAGGGCAATATCGGCAGATTGAACTCCAGGGCCAGTCGCAGAAAGCCCGTGCGGCCCTGGAGGTCGACCCGATCCCGTTGGCGATGGGGCCGGCAGGCCTCCTCGGCGCCGCCGGGATAGATCAACAGGCTGGAGCGCTCTTCCAGGGCCGCCCGGGCCAGGCGTGGGTGGGCAGGGATCGCCCCGGTGCCGCTGGCCAGCTGGGCCAACAGCGGGTACACCCGCCACAACTTGGGATGGGCGAGGCCCCGGATCGGCCGCTCCAGGCCTTGGCGCTGATACCACTCGTAGATCGCCATGTGCATGTCCGGGGCGGCCAAGCCGCCGTTATGGGAGCCGATGAACAGCACCGGACCCTGGAGGGGCACCTGGTTCCACCCTGCGCTGGTGACGTGAAAGTAGTGGCGATGGGCCCAGCCCCAGAGCGGCATCAGGGCCCGGATCAGCCGGGGATCACGGCGAAATCGGGCCAGTTCGCCGCGGGCTCGCTCAGCGGCAGCCGGGTTGCCCCAGGCGGGCCCGCGGCCTTCGCCCCGCGCCGCATCGGCGGCGGCCGCGTCTCCCGTTGACCGGCGCGCTGCTGCGCAGCCATCGCCTGGCCCCGCGGCGTCAGCACTGGCGGCGGAGGTCACAGCGGGGAGGCGAACGATCCCGATTGTCCCTGCCTGGGGCGCCGGCACCGTTCAAATCAGTGGGCTCGCACCAGGGCAACGGCCCGCCAACGCGGCGCAGCGCCGCCGCAGGCGGCGCAGACAGGGCTCCCGCGGCGCCGCGGGCAGGTCGGCGTCAAGCAGCAGCCACAGCCGCTGCGGCACCGGGTCTTGATCCGGCAGCAAGCGCCATCCCTGGCGAGCCAGCCAGCCGGGGGGCAGCAACCCCAGGCAGAGCGGCAGGGCCAGGCCCTGGCGGTGGGCTCGCCGCCACCAGGAGCGGGTCGCCTGGCCGCTCGTGCCCCACTCCTGCAACCCCAGTCCGCGGCGGCCCAGCTCGCCATGCAATCCCAGCGCGACGCGAGCCGGAGGCACCAGCACGCTGCGGGCGGTCGGCAGCGGGGAAACCAACCGTAGGGGCAGCTCCGCCAGTTCAAACCAGCGCCCCCCATCGACCTGCGGCGGCGGACCAAGGGCCGCAGTTCCGGCCGGGTCCATGGCCAGGGAACTCACCAGGCCACCATCCAGCACCGCGTGCTGAACGAGATCGGCCAGACGCTCGACGCCTAGCCAGGAGGAAGGAGTCGACAACAGGCCCGGGCCGGGGCGCAGCAGGCAGTGATGCAGAGGGTCCGCCACCAGCTGCAGCCAGCCGCCGTCGATGCGATGGGCTCGAGCCGCCTGGCGCAGATGCCTGAGGCTCGCGTGATCGCCATAACGGAGTCGGTCGCGGCAGCCCGGCCCCAGCCGCAGCTGCTGGCGCAGCCCCTTCAGCACGCGGCTGACGCTGGATTGGTGCAGGCCGAGGGCCTCGGAGGTGACCCGTTGGGAACCGGTGATCTCCAGCAGGTTCAGCACCTCCACGGCGCGCAGCAGCTCCGGCACCCGGTAGGCGGTCGCGGCGGGGAGTGGCCGATCGCGGTCGGGCGCCTGAGCCATGATCTCGGGCTGTCGCGGCGGGGCGCGACGGGGGCTCAGGGTGGCCATCGGAGGGTTGAGGTGCTGCACCCAGCCTCTGGAATCTCGGCCCGGTCTCGCGCGTTTCTCGTGCGAAAGACGGGCGGGCAGGGCGGGAGCCGCAGCGGCGGCAATCATGGGCGCGACCTGCAGTGCAACGAATCGCACAGCCCGCCCCTCAGTCGGCCGGCTGGAGCCACTCGCTGATCACCTGGAAACCGCTCAATTGGTGGGAGCCGAACGAGCGCAAGAACGGCACATCCGCCGCGTCGCGGCCGCGGCCAATCAGAACACGACCGCGCCGCGGCCCTTTGTGGCGCGGGTCGAACACATACCAGCGATCGCCGAGGTAAGCCTCGAACCAGGCGGCGAAGTCGATGGGCTCCTGCTCCGGGTAGTTGGGATCAGCCAGCAGATAGCCGGTGCAGTACCGCGCCGGGATGTTCAGACAACGGCAGAGGCTGATGCCGAGATGGGTGAAATCGCGGCAGACCCCGCCCCTGAGCTCCAGGGTCTGGGAGGCGGTGCGATCGGGGGCCGTGGAGCCGAAGTCGTAGCGGATGCGGGCGTGGATCCAGTCGCAGATCGCCTGCACCCGGGGCCAGCCGCTGGCCCCATCACCGAATGTGCTCCAGGCCAGGGATGCCAGGCGCTCCGTGTCGCAATAGGTGCTGGGGTTGAGATGGCGATAGGCCGCGATCGGCAGCACCCCCACCGCACATTCCGGCGCGTTCGGCTGTTGGCGATCGGCTTGGCCGGAGTCGGCGACGCGAGCCTCGTATCGAAAGCTGGTGCGGCCCGCGGCCACATGAAAGCGACACCAACGGTTGCCGTCGTCATCCACAAGCACCTCGGAGAGGCGGTCGGGAGAGAGTTTCACCGCCTCGGGGCCGCGCAGATCTCCCAGTCGCGAGGCATGGGGATGCACCAAGGCCAACATCACGGTCTGCGCCTCGCAGTCGAGCTGCAGGTCGCAGCCGAGCCGGATCTCCATGGAGGGACTGTCGAGGCGAGGGGTGCAGGCTGAGTGTGACCCAAAGCAAGCCCCCTCGGCTGTCGGCTCAACGGGGCTTGGCCGATTGGGCCGATGGCGGCATCCCTCCCGTTCGGGGACTGGCCATCGCCCCCAAGGGCAGTCCAGGCTGGCCACCCTTTGCCTTGTCAGGGCCAATGGATCAAGCCGGTCTCCCCTGCCTTTATCGAAACCCGCGCGATCGGATGGTGATTGTGCGCTGCGGGGACGACGCCAGCATCGTTATGGAGCGGGTGCTGTTTCCCTTCGAGAGCCTGGGTTTCACCAGCCGTCCAGGCCAGCGCTTACAGGTCTGGGGCTCCCATCCGGGGGGAGCGGAGCTGATCGAGACCGTGGCGGTGGAGGAGCTGGTCGACGCCGGCTGCGATCCGGCCCTCGTCGGCGCCTGAAGGGCTGTCACGTCCCCATGGTCCGCTGTTGAGCCTTGGCCTGCTGTTGCCCCAGGGACCGACGCTGGGTCTTGGCCAGACGGACCCCTGCATCCTCCGGCCCAGTTTCAGCGCAGTCGGGTGGCCACATGCAGGTGTTCCAGCCAGCGGTTGACGCGACGGCGCAGCCGCGGAGGCACCTCCTGCACCAGCTGCAGCAACTCCTGGGCCGCGAGGCGGTGCAGCACCCGCACATCCACCCGCCACAGCGATTCCGCCTCACGGATCAGCAAGGCCCAGGATCGGGCGGACTGCCAGCGATGCAAGCGACTTGGAGGGGAATCCTCCGGACGCTCCGACGGCAGCATCGGGATGCGAGGCATGGCCGGAGAGATGGAGGTTGATCTCCAGCCTGGGAACGCCAGGCATCTCGGTCTCAGATCCATGGAAGAGCTTCCATGTCTTGAAGCGATTCGGTAACTCCACTCCCAACCCCACCAGCCCGCGCTGCATGAGCACCGCCGGTGCATGCCAGGGGAAAGAGCCGGCGTATGCCCGACGGCAGGGCCCTCGCTGGCCCAGTGGAGAGCAGTCGCAGCTGGCAGGCCAAGGGCCTTCCAGGCTCAGCAGGCATGCCCCAGGGCCAGGCTCCCGTCCACGGGATGCACGGGAAAGGGCAGGGAGAGGGCTTCGCGCCGGCTGAGCCGCCGGGTCCAGGCCCGGGCCACGGGCTGATCCCAGCGGAAGCCAGCCTCTCGGGCCAAATGGCGATCGGCGTAGCTGACCTCCGCCCGCATCAGCGAGCGAGGCTCCAAGGCCGCTGCCAGCAGCTGCTCGAGATCCGCACAACGCTGGAGCACCTGTACCAGATAGGTGCAATCGGTGAGGGCGCGGTGGGCCGCCCACACCGGCACGCCATGGGCCAGCGCCAAGGACTGCACCGAGGGGGCTGAGCGCAGGCCCAGACAGGGGGGCCAGCGGATGTCCTCCATGGAGCAGATCCAGGGCAGATTGATCCGAGGCAAATCGCCCCGGCCAAACCACTGGCGATCGAAGCTGGCGTTATGGGCCAGCACAGCATCGGCCTGCGCCAGCATCGCCTCGAAACAGACCAAGGCCGCAGGCCAGGGTTGGGGCAGGCGTGTCACCGCCGCCGGAATGCCGTTGACCGTCTCGGCCGGATTGCGGTCACAGGGCAACAGGAATGAAACCTGCGTGAGCACCGCCCGAAGGGGCACCTGAAAGAGCACAGCGCCGACCTCAATGCACTGCCCCTCCTCCGGGCGCAGGGCGGTGGTCTCGGTATCGAGGATCAGCAATGTTTCTGGAGGTGTGGGCAGGCAATCGCTCGTCTGCCGTGCATCGGCCGTCACACAGGCGGCCAGGGAAACCGACGCGACTGCTGGCGTTGCCAAGTCAAGGCTGGGAAGCCCGGGCTCGGCAGCTGTCGGAGAGGCTGGATCGGCATCCGGGGCGTGCCTGCTGGCCGGTTGAGATCCCCAAGGCGCTGACGGCTCCAGCCCTGGCGCAGGGTCCGTCAGCGCCAATGCCACATCCAAGTGGTTACTGCCGTCAGCCTCCAGGGCTGCGATCGTGCCGCGATCGGCTGCGGGCGGTGCAGATGGCACCAGGCTGGGCCCAGCGCCATGGTCAGCTGAGGGCAGCTCTCCTTCCTTCCTCAGTTGTGGCTCAGAGAAAGCGTCTGGAATCACCTCCAACGAGGCGGGTTCCGGGGGGGGCAGCAGCAGCTCCAGGTCGACACCGGGAAGGTCTCCAGCCAGCCAAGATTCGTTCTCAGCCCCGGGTTGGCCCCCTGCGGTCAGCTCAAGGTCGGTATTGCCTTCAGAGCACACACCTTCACAGCACACTCCTGCACTGGCAAGGCTTTCACTGACCTTGTCTCCATGGGCTTCGCTGTCGCCGGCCTTGTCTTCGCCATCCCCACGGTCGGCGACTTGGATCTCAGCGCCTACCAGAGCAGGTTCGACCATCCCCAGCACGCCAAGCAGATCAGTCTGTTGCCAGGTGCCGGTTGTCACGGGTCTGGGGGACATGTCTCACCACCCATCGTCCCAGGATGGCGGCAGGGCGCAAGAGGGTCAGCAGGCCACCTAGGGTCCAGATCAACGACGCAACCACCATGCCCCTGGCTCCAGGAGACCTCGCACCCTCGATCTCCCTGAGAGATGCCGAGGGCCAGGAGAGAACCAGCGACCAGCTGCGGGGCCGCCCCCTGGTGCTGTTTTTCTATCCCAAGGACGACACGCCGGGATGCACGGCCGAGGCTTGCGCTTTTCGAGACAGCTATGCCGATATCCAGGCCCTCGGGGCGGAAGTGTGGGGCGTGAGCGGGGATTCGGCCGGCAGCCATCGACGCTTCGCCGAACGCCACAGACTCCCTTTCCCTCTGCTGGTGGATGAAGGCAACCGGCTGAGGCAGGCTTTTGGAGTGCCCTCGGTGCTGGGCCTGCTGCCCGGCAGGGTGACCTATGTGATCGCTGGCGACGGAGTGATTCGCCTGATGTTCAACAACTTGCTGGATGGGCCGGCCCATCGGCGCGAAGCCCTGAAGGTTCTCAGAGAGTTGCAGGGCCAGGTGACTCCCCGAGGCGAAGGCGGTGCCTGAGGCGGCAAGATCCTTCGCGGCAGCGGTCCGGGGGAAGGCGGAGGACTGGCGGCAACAAGGATCGCTGTGGTTGCTCCAGCCAACAACGCCATCCGAACGAGGCCTGATCGAATTCATTGGCGGCAGCTACCTCGCGGCCACGCCACAGCTGAGTTATCGACGCCTGCTGGAGGCCCTGGCCAGCCGAGGCTGGAGGGTGCATGCATGGAGCTATGTGCCGGGGTTCGATCATCAAAGCCAGGCAAACGAGGCCTGGAAAACCTTCCGGCGTATCCGGGAGCAACTGGGGCTTGTCGCTTCGGGACACAGTCGGCCCAGCAACCCAGCCGGTCTCAAATTGATGCGCATGGGCCATAGCTTGGGCTGCAAGTTGCATCTGCTGGCCCCTGATGCGGGACGCTCAGCGCACGGGCTGGTGGCGCTGGCGTTCAACAACTTCAGTGCGGAGCGCTCTGTGCCTTTCTTGGCGGAGGTGGGCCAACAGCTTGGATTCCGCAGCGAATTCAGTCCATCTCCGGCCGAAACCCTGCGGATCGTCAACCAGGCCTGGCGCCTGCCCCGAAACCTACTGGTGCGCTTCGAACGCGACGAGCTCGATCAAAGCGCCAGGCTGCTGGATGCCCTACGGCAACGCCCTGGCGATCGCAGCGACCTGCTCGAGCTGCCCGGAGACCATTTGACTCCGGCCAGTGCAGGACTACGAAGGAACCTGCTCGGCGATTGGGCCGATGACCCCTCCCGACAACGCCAGATCGAGCGGCTGGCCGATCAAATCAGCCGCTGGATCGAGGATCGACCCAATGCTTGAAAACTGCAACGCCATGTCACCCTGATAGAAAGTCTTGACAACTGCCTGATCGGACATTGAATTCCAGGGTTGCAAGGCTTCGACAATCACTACTGAAAAAGGTACGGTTGATGAGCCTTGCAAAGCATGGAGATCTCGGCTCTTTTCGCCACCAGCGATCTTAAGTGCCATCGAATATGGAATCACTGCTTCAGACCTGCCCCAAGCGGAGCCAAAACGGGCTCGCAACAAAAAAGCGGCAGCAAGATCGAATCTGGCTGCCGCGTTCAGTGATGGATTGCGATCAACCGAATCATGGTCGAGGCAAGAAGGTTTTACCTGGCATCGAGCTATTTTCGCGGGGTGCTGCCACCCAACTATCGTCGCCGCTGCTGCGTTTCACAACCGAGTTCGAGATGGATCGGTGTGGGACCACAGCGCCGTGGACACCAGGATAGGT
>JBKDOR010000193.1:0-4283 GCA_046342775.1 Synechococcaceae cyanobacterium | reverse complement strand
TGTCCAATCTCGCCAGGGTGCGATCTGCCGCAGCCGCCTGCTCACCGTCACCACCAGCCTCAGGCAACAGGGCCGCGATGTCTGGCAGTTCCTGGAGCAGGCCTGGATTGCCCATCATCGCGGTGAGGTGATGCCGTCGCTTGTGCCGGATCCCTGAGTTCGGCAAGACAGAGCACCACTGCTTGATCGCTCAGCGTTGGGCCATCAGGCGTGCAGTCCTGCGCATGGGCGTCACGACCCCTGAACGCGTACGGTTGATTTCAGGGGTGACGCCAGCTGGGGTGGACACCCGGATCAGGGCACCACCCAGTGAACGCAAGACGTAACCATGCGGGGTTCGACCTAGGTTGCCATTGTTCAGCATGGGGCATGGGATGTAGTCATCGCCATTGAGGTCAAGGCCAAGACTGGCCTCCTCAAGAGAGAGTTGAGTCGATGAGAGCAGATAGCCGGAGGTGTAAGCGCCGCTACCGTTGAGCTCCCAGCGGGCGACCGGGCCATTGCTCGTCGTGCGCCAATAAAGTGTGTAGCCGTTGGGTGAGTCGGTGGCCGCCGCAGCGACCCAGTCATTGCCAGGGTTATGGGCAGAGACGTAGCCGTCGGGATACGTGATCTGGACTAGTGCTTGATCGCTCGTGCGGATGGCATAACCGAGGCTTGTGCCTCCCAGGTTGACACCACGAATGGTTGTGGGCCCCGCGGTATAGACATCTGGATCATCATTGAGGATTTTGGCCTCCACCGCTGCCGTCGTGCCGATGCGATAGTCGGCTCCCGGCAGGAGAGTAAGGAGGAGAGATTCATCGGCTTCGATTTCAGCATCCTCCTGCGGATCAACCACCGCGTTGGTGATGGCCGACCCTGCGGCAAAAGTCACTGTCTGCGGGCCATCGTTCGCAGCGATACCACTGAAGTCGCTGCCAATGGAGGCGCTGCCAGACACGCTGAAGTTAACCTTCAGTTCCTTGCTGAGGTCACCACTGCGTGTGAAGGTATAGACGATGTTGACGCCGGAGTCCTCTGGGATCCAGGCCGGGGAGATGGCAAGATTAACGATGTTATCGAGTTCTACAATTTTATCATCTGTGAACGGATTGGCGAGTGCCACCACGTTGGTGAGCTGACCAGCCACCCCACTGCTGTTGCCGCCCCTGAGAGAGTGTCCCCAGCTGACGACGGAGCCATCGGCCTTGAGCGCGGCAAAGGCATAATCATTGGAATAGATCTTGGTGACGCCGGAGCTCAGCTGTCCCGCCACCTCACTGCTGTCGCCACCAGCCCAGTTAAGCCCCCATGTGACGACGGAGCCATCGGCCTTGAGTGCCGCGAAGGCATAGTCATTGGAAAAGATGTCGGTGACGCCGGAGCTGAGCTGTCCGGCTACCGCACTGCTGTTGCCGCCCCTGGATGGTTCTCCCCAGGTCACGATCGAGCCATCGGCCTTGAGCGCCACGAAGGCGACCACATTGGAGTAGATCCGCGTGACGCCGGAGCTGAGCAGTCCCGCCACCGCACTGCTGTCGCCGCCAGTGGATGGTTCCCCCCAGGTGACGATGGAGCCATTGGACATCAACGCCGCGAAGGCCTCTCTGTTGGAGAAGATCTGGAGGACGCCGGAGCTCAGCTCGCTGGCTACTCGACTGCTGTTACCGCCGTAAGTGGGGGCCCCCCAGGTGACGACGGAGCCATCCGCCTTGAGCGCCGCGAAGGCGTAGTAAGTGCAGAAGATCTGAACGACACCGGAGCTGAGTTTGCCGGCCACCCCACGGCTGTCGCCACCACTATCGCTAGTGCCCCAGGTCACGACGGAGCCATCGGATTTGAGTGCCGCGAAGGCTCCGCTCGTGGAGAAAATCTCGACAACGCCGGAGCTGAGCTCGCTGGCCACCGCACTGCTGTTGCCGCCGTAAGTGGGCTCACCCCAGGTGACGACGGAGCCATCGGCCTTGAGTGCCGCGAAGGAGGATCCGTCAGAGAAGATCCGAACAACGCCGGAGCTGAGTGGTCCGGCCACGCCACTGCTATCACCACCCGTGACGGAGAACCCCCAGGTGACAACGGAGCCATCACTTTTGAGCGCCGCAAAGGCGAGGCGATTGGAGAAGATATGGGTGACGCCCGAGCCGAGCTGGGCGGCCACTCCACTGCTGTCGCCACCGGCTCCCCCCAGACGAAGGGCGATTCTCCCCCCCATGTGACGACAGAGCCATCGGCCTTGAGCGCCGCGAATGCGGTTGTATTACGCCATTCCCCACGAGTGCGCCCTGGAGTAGCCGCCGGAATGGGGGGCCTGGACATGGTGGCCTGCTCGACCGCCAGCAACTGGCCAGCAATAGACAGGAGGCAATTGTCGTTCATGTCCGACCAGTGCCCTCGCCAATCGGAGCTGATCAGCCCCTCATCGCTGAGCAAGGCCGCAAACAACTCCCCCTCATCGCCGGGTGCATCTCTGCTGTTGAGCATGCCATCGAGGTGATGGCCGAGCTCCTCGCTGAGCACCGTCAGCACCTCGTCCGGAGTGGCCGTGAGCAACCAGTCGGCGTTGAGATAGATACTGCGGCTGTTGATCCCATAGGCTCCGGCGGCCCCGCGCATCTCTCTGGATGAGAGCGGCATGATCGGCGGCAGAGCGCTGAACTCTCCATTCGCCCATTGCTCCACCAGATCCTGCAGGGTGGCAGGGATCTCCGGCAACAGCAAGGCCTGCCGCGCGGCCGTGATCAGCGATCCATCGAGGCACCAGCCCTGCAGCCGCAGTTTCCAACAGGGCAGCAAGGCTGCCAGGAGGTCATCGACGGAGGTGGTGTTGGTGCTCATCTGGACGGCGCCGAGGCTTGCAGCTAGGGCGTGATGTGGGTGATCGAAAGGAAAATCCCATGGCGTCCCTGCAAAAACACTAGTCACCAGACGATGAGTCGACAGGCGTTGGTTGATCCTTCTTAAGCCGAACTCCGCTGCTGAGAGCACAATGACTTTGTCACTTCCATGTAGGGTGCTGGTACCTGTCAGCCAATCACGCCGTTGCCATTAAGATCAAGCTGGAAGTGAGTGTCTAAATCCAGGGCTGCTGCCGATGACGGGTTGATATTGCCAGAGGAGAACTGCCAGCTCTAGTTGCTGTTCAGGTTCCACATATGTAAAAAGTTGCCGGGGTTGTTGTGCCAGAGAATCTGATTTTGGTTGCCCACGGTTTCGGCGGCGAGCATCTGCCAGGTGCTGCTGGCGTCTCCGACGCCGAGGCCAAAGAGGGAGCTCACTTGATACACTTTGCCGCCAACCCGTACGGCCGCCATGCCGTCGCCTCGCCGCAGCAGGCTGGCATTGCCGATGGTTTCGATGGCGGTGAGCGAGGAGCCAATGATCGCATCACCATTGAGATCAAAATTGAGATGATCCTCCTCGCTGATCAGCTAGTATGCGGATAAGAAGGCGCCGCTTCTGTAGGCGCCGTTGCTGTCGAGCTGCCAGCGCACGGTTTGGCCGCTGCCGCTGTTGTGCCAGTAGAAGCCATAGCCATCACGGCGCGCCAGCCATTGCCGGGATTGGTAGGAGAAGCAATCCCATCTGAGAAGCTCACTTGCAGCGGCGGGGCGTTGCCTGGTTGCACGGCATAACCCAGGATGGTGCTACCCAAGTTGACGCCATTGATGGTGGTTGGTCCTGGGATATAACCGACATTGATCAGGCGGTCGTCCGTTAAAGGATTGGCGAACGCCACCACATTGTTGAGCTGGCCAGCTTCAGGGATGATGTCATCGCCATCAAATCCTTGTCCCCAGGTCAGCACAGAGCCATCGCTCTTGAGCGCCGCAAAGGCCGTTCCAGTTGAGAAGATGTGGCTGACCCCAGTGCTGAGCCGGCCGGCCACATTGCTGCTATTACCGCCAGATAAGGAGTCCCCCCAGCTGACGACGGAACTGTCGGACTTGAGTGCCGCAAAGGCGGCATCCGTGGAGACGATCTGTTGGACGCTTGAGCGGAGCTAGCTGGCCACCGCGCTGCTGTCGCCGCCGGAGCCACCCCAGCTGACCACGGAGCCATCGGCCTTCAGGGCCGCGAACGCGTCGCGGCTGGAGACGATCTGGCTGACACCCGAGCTGAGCTGGTCGGCCACAGCACTGCTGTCGCCACCCTTGTTAATGTAGGGCCTCCTGAAAAAAGCAGATCCACTGCGGCGCAACTGGTCTCGGCGATCAAGGCTCGCTAAACTGGCCACGAAAACAGCATTTGGCGACTGCTGTTACCTCTCACCGCTGCAGATGTACCGAAGACACCACAACGGA
>JBKDOR010000192.1:0-3941 GCA_046342775.1 Synechococcaceae cyanobacterium | reverse complement strand
AAGAGCTGAACCACATCGAGATTGGCGGGAGTGTCATCCATGTCACTGATCAGGTCCTGGCCATCGCCGCGGCTGAAGTGATAGACGTCGTCGCCCTCGCCGCCCTCAAGCCTGTCGTTTCCGAGGCCACCATGCAGACTGTCGCGGCCGGAATCACCACGCAGTTGATCATCGCCAGTGCCTCCCTCGAGCAGGTCATCGCCAGCCTGGCCGATCAGTTGATCGTGGCCATGGTTTCCGCGTAGCACGTCGTTCAGCAGGCCACCGGCGAGGTAGTCATTGCCGTCGAGGCCATCGATGCGATTGCAGATGTCGTTGTAGCCCCCGAGCGCGTCATGGCCGGCTGTGGCACCAGCCACCTGGACCAGGTCCAGCAGCTCCTTGTGGCTCCATTGGCTGCCATCGGCAAAGTGAAACTGTTCGATTCGATGGCGGGTTGAGACGAAATACTGGGCCACCGAGAGGCGATCACCACTGTGAAAAATGAGCTGCAGATCGTGGTCATGCCGCAGCACAGCGCTCAGATCACTGGGGTTGAGGTTCAACAGCTGAACAGTATCGAGATTGGCGGGGGTGTCATCCATGTCACTGATCAGGTCCTGGCCATCGCCGCGGCTGAACACGAATAGATCGTCACCGGCGCCACTTGTGATGACATCATTGCCCTTGTCGCCGATGTGAATGTCTCGACCAGAGGTGCTGTGTAGTTGATCATGTCCATTCAGAGCAGAGAGGATGTCACTACCGGATGTATCGGAGATCCAGTCTGATTCGACAGACCCTGCTCGCAAGCTGGAGTCATCGAGAACTAACGCCAAAAGTACGATCTGGCTGATGTCAGAATTCCACTCCCGGCGCAGGCCATCGGCAAGGGCCTTGCCCTGATCAGGCAACAGCTTCATGGCTTGTCCGAGATCGCGTAGGCGCTGCTGATCCCGCAGCGGATCAAAATAGCGCTCAATCCAGCGGGCAGCCTTGCTCGCATCCAGACCTTCCTTGCCAGTTCGAGCATCGGTCAACTCTTGCGTCAATCGGAGCAGAACGATCAATTCGTTTTGGGCAATCAGGCTGATCGCGATGCTTCTCTTGACGTCCTCGAAAGCCTGATCTAGCAACGCTAATCCTGTGGAGCTTGGATTGCGATAATCTGCATCGCTGCGATAAGACTTGCCGAGCAGACGCTCCAATGTGTAGAGCTTTTGTTGATAGAAATGCTCCAGTGTGGCAACGCTTGAGGTTGTGGTCGCAGTGACGCCCGTCCACGCAAAGATGAATTCATTGAGGAGTCCCGAACGGTCTTGGTCAGCCGCCTTGACCCACTTTTCTAGCAACGTTATCAGCCGTCCGCTCGCATCATCGCTAATAGCCTGTCTCAGATTAGGAACCACGCTACTTCCATGAAGGTTCGGAATCCGCTTGAGCCATGGCGTGGTCGGTTCGCCCTGCCGATCAATACTCTGGTTTTGATCAATCGCAAACCAGACATCATGCATTGCATAGCTGCTGGCGTCATCGCGAGTATAGGAGCTTATTTCGACGTGTTTATTGCCTTGCCGATCAATGATCTTCTCGCGTCGAAAGTTGAGACTGAGTGATTCAATCCGAAGACTTGAGAGGCTTTTGATCTCGCCTGGCTCTACCGTTGCTGAACTATTTGCATCCACCCAAATGGCGATGCTGCGCCAGCCTGAATCGTTGCTATTGAGAATGCCGTTACGATCTTCGTCCAGCGTCGCAAGAGCCTCAAAGCCATGGCTGGCGCTTCGACCGTCTCCTAGTTGGCTGTAATTACCAAACAGCTCTTTCCCGGTATCAATCAAGCCATTTCCATCGAGATCACGAACCAACAAGCCATCCCTGGGCCCGACCCAACCTGTGCGTTCTGCGAAACCGTTGTGATCATGATCGAAATGGATTCGCCAGTCGCTCATGGCCAGGGTATCGATCCCGTTACCATCAAGATCAAGGATAATCGGCGAAATGTGATGTTCTGCATCACCAAACAACTGTCGCAATCTTGCCAGAGTCCAAGCATGGAGATCCGCTAATCCATGAGCGACGATCGCGAACGCTTCATCACCATAGGTACTTCCGAGGTGGGCTCCCAACAGGCCCAATCCCAAGCCCACGACAAGCCCGAGTCCACCGGTGGCTCCACCTAAAATGGCTAGCCCAAGAGCTGCCCCAATGCGACCTCCCAGCAGAGCTCCGCCATTTTCTAGTGCCCATTTGCTCAGCAGCGAGTCACCCTTCTCGCGATCGCCTTGGTCATAGGCCTGTTTGGCCTCCAGCCCCACATAGCCTAATCGAAACACATCCACGGCGTCGAAGAGAATGCCGAAGCGATTTAACGACCCCAGCAGGAAGCTGGCGATCTTCGCATCCATGGGCCGCTCGAGGACGGGCGTCAAATCGATCTCGAGTTTTCTGAGAACTTGAAGGCCCTGGGTGTGGGTACGGGCCATCTCAACATCGAAATGTCCGCCAAGCTTTTCAAATTTCAGGGTTGGATCAACGGGCTTATGGGTTAGACCCTTCAGGCCAGCAAGGAACTCGCGTGATTCAATCGTGACGCGACCTCGTTCAGCGATGGGTAGGCCTTCCTCACTTACTGGAATGCCCAGTCTTGCTGTTCGCAAGGCTGACATGGTACGAATGGCCTCGAACGCCTCCTTAGGGATGCCATTGTCTTTGGGTAGTGCTGCTAGAAGTTCTCGAGGAATTCCATCGATCGATTTAACGTTGGTATTTTCGAGAAGGATCGGTAGTTCTGTACGCGCAAAGATGCGATCGATGTTGGCATTACCCGTAAAGGTGAGGACATCGCCTTTGATGTTGTGGACAAACCGTGCGGAGGCGTCGTCCCATAAGCCGGGTTCCTTGAGTACGCCATCTTCGTAATGGCCATACATAAATCTCTTGATCTCATCCGTATCCCCATTGCAGACTCTATTAAGAGCTCTTATTAGCTTGAAGTTTGCGTCTGGTGCATCTTTATCTGTTATCATAAACCTTCCCATGTCCGTGTTGCCCATGACCCTTACCCCATCGGCGTTGGCCGCCAATGCATTGGCCAGGTCAACTGTGCCGATCATTCCCTTTCCGGATGTCTTCGAGAGACTATGGGCGCCACTAAATAGCACCGAGATGGCGTCGCCACTGCCCACACTGATGCGGTTGATGACCGCCCTGATGTCGTCCTTGGTCTCAGCCTGGTCGAGAAGCTCGTACGCTTCCTCAAAGGTCAAAGGTGTGCTCATGATAGAAATTTGAATTGAGGTTAAGTTGTTACGTTCTCCAATATCTGTTCATCTGGTCTTCGAGTTTGGCTACGCAATGCCTTGCCAGCAGTCACCCAATTGTCATTGCAGAAGATGTTCGATCCAGTCCTATGACGATTCATGGTCTTTGCTAAGCACAGCCTGGCTCTTTTCACCCTTTACCTGGCTGTCTGTTGTGGACATGGTTTCATGGCTTTTCTTCTGAGCTTCTGCTGCATTCGCTTCAGCCATAATCCATAAGTCTTTTGATTGACTTACTTAGTTATGTGATCCTCCACGAGAACATGTCATTTCATGCTTCTCTTTGGGAGTAGGAGTCCGGACTTACATGCACAGGCAGTGTTCCGCCTGTTGTGACCTGCGTCAGGCGATGCTGCGATGCTGGTGAATAGATCTAATTTATTCGGGTTAGCATGGATACTGCATTGGCTTTTGATACCAATGGAATCTTTGCCTTATTTGAATCGCTTTACGCACGTTCGCTTGGACTGCGGTCTCTTCTGGGATTGATTGCTAATTCGTATCCGTTCAGGGGGCGGGATGGCTCACCTGGAACTCCAGCCCTGCTGAACCCTTGACGGCAGCTTGATTCCCGGTTGCATCTCAGGCAGAGACCGCCTGTGATGAGCAGCCCTCCTGCCGGGATTCCAGAAGCGGATT
>JBKDOR010000191.1:0-3590 GCA_046342775.1 Synechococcaceae cyanobacterium | reverse complement strand
AATCAGGCCAGGTGGCTTGGCTTGCTGTGTCATCCGGTCCCATGGGCGGGTTTTGTGCATGCAGGGTTCCCAGTCCCCATCCCTGCTACCTCTGGAGCAGCCCCTGCCGGCACCCCACCCCCATGCCCCCGCAGGACCTCCCCCCCGGCCTCTACGACCACCCCCTCAGCGCTGCCGCCCACCAGGTCCTGGCCAGCCAGCCGGAAGCTCTGCACCACCTGGAGCCCCTCGACCCCGCCGAAGCCCCCCAGCGCCTGGCCCGCTACCTGCGCCAGCTCAGTGAGATCGCCCTGGCGGCGTTGCCGGAGGCGCAGCGGCAGCAGCAGCAGCTGGCGTTGGTGAACCGGATCGTGGCCTTGCTGCAGGAGCAGGCGCCGAAATCGATCACCTCGGGCGATCGGCTTCACCCCAGCGCCCGCCTGCTGCAGGAGCTGCGGGCCGCTCCGTTGCTGCCCAATCAGGCCCCGCTGGCCCGTCCCCTGATTCCCCTGGCGGATGGCACCCTGCTGATCAATGCCCCCAGTGAGCCTTCGGTGGGCCTGGCGTTGCAGGCGGAGGTGCCCTCCGCCGATCGGATTGATTTGCTCTGCGCCTTCATCAAGTGGAGCGGGCTGCGGCTGCTGCAACCGGTTCTGAAGGAGTACCTGGATGCAGGGCGGCCGCTGCGGGTGCTCACCACCGTGTATCTCGGCGCCACCGATCGTCGGGCGCTCGACTGGCTCGTGGCGTGCGGCGCCCAGGTGCGCGTCAGCACCGACACGCGCCGCACCCGCCTGCATGCCAAAGCCTGGCTGTTTCATCGCTCCAGTGGCACCAGCACCGCGTACATCGGCTCCTCCAACCTCTCGGCCCCAGCCCTGCTGGATGGGCTGGAGTGGAACGTGCGCCTGGCGGCCCTGGAAACGCCCGCGATGCTGCGCAAGTTTGACGGCACCTTTGAGGCCTACTGGGAGGAGGGCGAATTCGAGCCCTATGCCGCCACGCCGGAGCAGCAGGTTCGCCTTGATCACCAGCTCTGCCTGGCCCGGGGTGTGGATCCGGCCGCCGCATCTGGTTCCGGCGCCGCCACCGCGCCGGTGTGGTTTGACCTGCGGCCCTACGCCTACCAGCGCGAGATGCTCGATGCCCTGGAGGCTGAGCGTTCGCTGCACCAGCGCTGGCGCAACCTCGTGGTGGCCGCCACCGGCACCGGCAAGACCGTGCTCGCCGCCTTCGACGTCGCCCGCCTCCACGCCGACTTCCCCGAGCACTTCCCCTCGCCCGAACCGCCGCCGCTGCTGCTGATTGCCCACCGCAAGGAGATCCTGCTGCAGGCCCTGGCCACCTTCCGCCAGGTGTTGCGCGATCCCTGCTTCGGCGAGCTGTATGTGGATGGCGCGATGCCCAGCCAATGGCGCCATGTGTTCGCCTCCGTGCAGTCGCTCGCCAATCGCTCCCTCGCCGAGATCCCCGCCGAGCGCTTCGCGGTGGTGATCGTCGATGAGTTCCACCACGCCGCCGCAGCCAGCTACCGCCGCTGGCTCGATCACCTCCGGCCCCAGCTGCTGCTCGGCCTCACCGCCACCCCCGAACGGGCCGACGGACTCGACATCCTCCACTGGTTCGGCGGTCGCATCGCCACCGAACTGCGCCTCTGGAGCGCCCTCGAGCAGGGCCTGCTCGCGCCCTTCCCCTACTTCGCCGTCGCTGACGCCACCGATCTCTCCGCCCTGGAATGGCGCCGCGGCGGCTATGTACCCGCCCAGCTCAGCACCCTCTACACCGGCGACCACCGCCGGGTGGATCTGATCCTCAGTGCGCTCCACAACACCGTGGCCGATCCCGCCCGCATGCGCGCCCTGGGCTTCTGCGTGAGCGTGGAGCACGCCCGCTTCATGGCCGAGCGCTTCTCTGCCCGCGGCCTGTGCGCCGAAGCCCTCGATGCCTCCACCCCCGCCGAGCTGCGCCAGGCCGCCCTGCGGCGCCTGCAATCCGGCGAGTTGCAGATCCTCTTCGCGGTGGACCTTTTCAACGAAGGGCTCGACATCCCCGCGATCGACACCGTGCTGCTGCTGCGGCCCACCGAAAGCGCCGTGGTGTTCCTGCAGCAGCTCGGCCGGGGCCTGCGGCTCTCGCCCGACACCGGCAAGAGCTGCCTCACCGTTTTGGACTTCATCGGCCAGCAGCACCGCCGCTTCCGGTTCGACCTGCGCTACCGCGCCCTGCTGGGTTGCAGCCGTCGCCAGCTCGAAGATCAGCTGGTCCAGGGGTTTCCGTTTCTGCCGCCCGGTTGCCGGCTGGTGCTCGATCGCGTCTCCAGCGAGCGGGTGCTGGCCAACTTGCGCCAGTGCCTGCCCAGCCGCCGGCCCCAGCTGCTCCAGGAGCTCCGCGCCCTCGCCGCCGCGGGGGAGATCGGCCCCACCAGCGGCCTGGCCCACTGGCTCGATGCCCTCGCCATGGAGCCGGCCGACTTCTACGCCATCGGCACCGGCCGCCAGGCCGCCGGCTTCACCGCCCTGCGGCGCGAGCTGGGCTGGTTGCCGCCCCTCCAGGCCGGCCCGCCCCATCCGGAGGAAGAACGCCTCAGCCGCGCCCTCGCCGGCCTGCTGCACCTCGACGACCCCGACCGGCTGCGCGCCACCGCCGCCGCCCTGGCCGTCTCCGCGCCGCCCGATCCCGAGGTCCTCTCCGAGCGCGAGCGGCGCCAGTGGGGCATGCTCACCACCCAGCTGTTTGGCACCGGCCGCCACTGGCGGCCCCTCGATCAGGCCCTGGCGCTGCTCTGGCAGGCCGAGGCCTGGCGCGAGGAGCTGCGCCAGCTGCTGCTGCTCCTGGCCGAGCGGGCCGATCACCGCCTCCATCCGCTGCCCTGGGCGCTGCCGGTGCCGTTGCGGGTGCATGGCCGCTATTCCCGCGCCGAGGTGCTGGCGGCCTTCGCCATCCACGATGGGCGCGGCGCCCCCCGCAGCCACCGCGAAGGTGTGCTCTGGCACCAGAGCAGCGCCACCGACCTGCTCTTCATCACCCTGCGCAAAAGCGAAGCCCTCTTCTCCCCCTCCACCCGCTACCGCGACCTCGCCCTCGGGCAGTCGCTGTTCCACTGGGAAAGCCAGAGCACCACCACCGCCGCCTCGCCTACCGGCCAGCGCTATATC
Source organism: Synechococcaceae cyanobacterium (assembly GCA_046342775.1). GTDB lineage: Bacteria > Cyanobacteriota > Cyanobacteriia > PCC-6307 > Cyanobiaceae > Cyanobium. The sequence goes on along the minus strand of JBKDOR010000191.1, from coordinate 456 downwards.
CACCACGCGGCGCGCGGCTCGCGGGTGCTGTTGTTTGTGCGCGAGCAGCGCAAGCAGGATGGCCGCCCCGGCGGCCACACCGAACCGTTCGTGTGCCTCGGCTTTGCCACCTACGAAAGCCACGAGGGCGAGCGGCCGATGGCGATCCGGTGGCGGCTGGAGCGCCAGATCCCGGCGGCGTGGCTGCCGGTGATGGGGTTGGCGGTTTGAGGGGGAGGGGGGGCAGAGCAGGAGGCCACGGTGGACGGCACCTGATCAACCCTGGCGGCTGAACAACGTCCTGCCACCTAAAATGACGGCAACGCAGTGTGGGCTGGTTTCATGAAGGGGGAGCTTACCGCCGTGATTGAACCGGCTCCTGAGGGAGGCTTCTGGGCGATCTGCCTGGAGATCCCGGGCGCTAACGGACAGGGTGAATCCATCGAGGAAGCCAAACAAAATCTGCAAGCAGCGGTT
>JBKDOR010000190.1:0-22171 GCA_046342775.1 Synechococcaceae cyanobacterium | reverse complement strand
ACCGCCCAACTGTTCAGCCAGGCCTAGTCAGAGAAAACTTTTGCTTGTATTAAGGCGTGTTGCCCAGGGACCTGTCCGCCGTTGGCAGTTGCCTATGCTAACTTCATGAAATCTGCCGCGCAGCGGCTTGGTCCAACGCTGAATAGGCGGATCCGCATGAGACCCCCTTCTCTGGCATCTCTGCCGTCTAAGCGCTGGGGAGCAAGCGGCAGGATCCCAGGAATTCGCTGCCGAAGACAGCTGACTGTGCGAAATCCGTAGCCATATCGCGTTTGATGGACGGATCAGCCTATAGGCGTTTGTAACGGCACAGACTGGTGGCAGCGATGTTCACTACCTGGGACCAGGGTTCAGGGCTTGTGGATCTGGCATTGAGCTTTTGATCGTGTTGTGGCGCATCAACCATGGGAGTCCTCGGCTGTGTTGGACGCATTCAAGCCTTCGGGGAGCATGCTCTGGCCCCAGGGCAGCGTGGCGGAGCTGCACGAAGCATGGCAGAAGCTGTGGTTTGTGGCTGTCGCGATGAGCCCAAGTGATTGTGCTGCCTGGCCGCCCACCGAGCTGCCAAACAATGCCCCAGACTCACCACGACGCCTATGGCGACTCGCACAACCTGTTGTCGGCGCTTAAAGTTGGCTCCGAGTTGGCTCCGATCTGCCCCTACTGACGAATCCGTTGCCAGTCAGGGTCGCAGATAACATAGGTGTTGGTGTCGGGGTGCCAGGTGAAGCCATTCGCCCCATCCAAGGAAAGGTTGAAGGCTTCACCGCCCGGCACGCCTCGGATCATGCGCCGGCAGGCCTCATGGACGATCGTGTTGTCGAGATCTGTGAACATGAAGTGATTGGCAGCGATGTGTCGGCCGTGGGTGAAGTCAACAAACTTCAGCATCTTCTTGGGATCCTCGCCACCGGCAATGCCAGCCCGAACGTCGTTGATCAGCATCGAGAGGCGCAAGACGGCGTCATACCTGTTGTAGGTCAGATCCATGGAGTCCTGCCATTGAACCTTGTCGATCCAATGGTGCAATCGCGGTTCGCTGATGTCCGGTTGGTGCAGCACGATCGTGTCAAAGATTTTGGTTTCACCGCTGTAGATCGGATCGCGCACAAACGACTCAAGCAGATCGTTGCCCAGGCTGTGGATCAGTAAGCAAGACCGAAAGCCCACCGGCCGGGGGCCGTGCGCAAGGGATCCGCGAACAGTTGGGCCAGACCTTTGAGGGTCTGATCGAGTTGGATCGCGGAGACACGGGCGGCGGCCTTCGCTTGCCGGTAGGCCTGGACAGGATTGCTGCTGATTGCTGGCGGGTCCGCCGGCCAGGAAAACAGCAAGACATTCGCCTGATACTCCTCTTCCAGTTGTCGCGCCTGTTGCAGGCCAGTGCTGGCGGTTGAGCTGTAGCCAGGAATGAAGAAGATCCAGTTATAGGTTATGTTCTCCTGGTCATAGCGCAGGCCGCCGGGGCGGTCTGGGCGGTGGCGAGCAGCACATCCTCCCCGCCGATCGGGTTCTCACAGGGTAAAAACTGTTCGGGGCCTTGGCGCTGGAGGTCAACCTTGCGGTTCCAGAAGAGCAGGATCATGGCAAGCGATCAACAAGTGGGGTTAGGGGAGGCGCGTGATGCTGACCGGTAGGGGGCCGCCCTTGTCATCGGCAACGCTGCGATTGTTCGGTAGTTTTCCTGGCCAATCATTGGCAAACAGGTAGAGCTGCCAGTTCGCCTCTGGGAGGAGTGTGGCCGGGGCAGTCCAGCGGCGACTGCGGCCAATCGCGAACAGCTGCGCTTCGGAGCGGCCGATGGCTCCTCCGAGCAGAAAGAAGGGCCTCCAGGGCAGGCGATTCCAGGCTTCGAGCAGCAGACCCCGCCAGCCATTCGGGCCGACCCGGATCCAGCCGTCCTGCCAGTGGCCCTGGGCTTCGATGTGATAGAAAGCCCCCTGGTGTGAGCAATCCCCCTGTGGGGACAGACCGCTCGACGGGGCAGACAGCGGGAACCGTGGCCATAGCCCCCGGTTGAAGCTGGGCGGCAGAACGTTGGCCGGGGTCGTTCTGCCACGGCGAGGCGATCAGGCCGTTTGGGTCACAGGCGATCCGGCCGTTGTTATCCAGTGGGCCGGACCCTGCCAGTACGCCCTGGGGCAGGGTCTCCGCCATCAGGACCAGAGCGGGTGGAAGACAGATCAAACATCGCCAGAATTGAGTTAACGCCATGGCAACTCCCCAATGGAGGGATCCCGGCGTGGACTTGATTTGCGGGATGGGAAAGCGTCCCAAGCCCTTGCTTGTCCGCTGCAGGGCGCAGGAGACAAATCGGTCAAGACCACATAAGAGAGGTTCATCTTTTACAGCCTAAACACGGGGTATGGATGGCAGCCACCATCGTTACAATCCTGCTGCATTCTGCATTGTTGAATCGCCTCTGCGTGTTCCCGGCATCTGGTGCGCATCGCCCGATTTCATGCGCACAACATCATCTGGATGGTGCATGGTTTCGCTTTGAGGTGTGGCCTATCAGCGTCCTTTGTCAGGGAAAGCTCCATCAGCTGGCGTGAGTCTGGGCAAAGCTTGTCGGTGCTCCATCGGCTGGCGATCCATGGAGAATCCAGGCCTCTTCGCTGGAACTTCACGGCGACGGTTGCGACACTCAGTCAACATCTGCTGTTGCTTTCAGCTCTGCATTCGGCTGAAGCTGGTGTCACCCCCGTTCCGCCTCAGCGACTGACCGACGCTGATATCGCCCGGTCCCACCGACCGAGGGATCTCTGCTCGCAGCCTCAGCTCACCCCCTGCCACCTGGGCAGCGCCTGCTCCAGGTGATCGGCGATGCCTTTGGCGATGGCGGCTTTGCCCTCCAGTTGCTGGCAGCCGGAGCGGCTGACCAGCCAGGCGGTTTGGGCGTGGCCGCGGGTTTCGGCGCCGCGGTTGGCCACCACGAGTTGATAGCGAATCAGGCGGCGGCGCGCCTCCTCCAGCAGCTCGTCGACGCTGGCGTGCTCCAGGTATTTGAAGGTGACCATGTAGAGCTTCGGATCGGCTTGTCGCACCGCCTCGATCACCTTTGCGGTGGGCTGCAACTCCAGCGTCCAGCGGGGTTGGCCGCTGGCGGTCTTGTCGTCATCGGTCTGAACGGGCCGGTAATCGGCCACGGCGGCGGAGAACAGGCCGGCATCGAGCCCTCCGGCCACGGCTTCCAGCACCTGCTGGCTGTAACTGTCGTAGCTGTCGGCGAGGCGGTGGGGCAGCCAGCTGGGCGGCGGCGTCGAGCCCTCCCCAAGCAGGAGTTGCACCGCGGCCCCCCGTAGCACCAGCTCCTCCGCCAGAGCGCTGGCCAGCTGGCCCTTGAAGCGGTTCACCAACCTCCGCACCGCATCCAACGGCACCGGCGTGGGGCCTCCGGTGACCAGCAGCCTGCGGCCCCGCAGCGAACCGCTGGCCAGGGCCCGGCACACCGCCGCCACCAGCACCTCGGCCTCGGGCAGGTTGTGCTTACCGTAGGCATCCCGGGGCGGCACCAGGACCACGCCCATCTGCCGCAGCGTTTGGCAGTTGCGCTCCAGCACCGCGTTGTGCAGCGAACCATGCAGACAGGGCGCCACGAGCACTTGGGTCTGGCCCTGGCCCAGGCGTCCCAGGGCTGAGGCCAGGGCCGCCGTCACCACCGTATCGGCGATGCCGTTGGCCAATTTGCCGATGCTGTTGTAGGTCGCCGGCGCCAGCAACCAGGCATCAAACGGGGCGTCGTCGCTGAGGTGCTCGGCCCTCCAGCTCAAGTCGGTCACCAGCGGCCGGCAGGTGGCCCATTCCAGGGCCTGGCGGCCCACGTAGTGCAAGGCCTCCGGGCTGCAGAAGGCCGTGACCTCGGCGCCGCGCCGCCGCAGGGCCCGGGCCAGATCGGGGCTGCGCAGGGCGGCGATGCTGCCACTCACCAACAAGGCGATGCGCCGTCCGGCCAGCTGGTTCGAGAGCAGCGGCACCTCGTGATCGCCCAAGCTGGAGGGGCTGGGCGGCCGCAGATCCCAGCCTTCGAAGCTGTTGCCAGCGCGAGCGGCGTGCACGCCCTCACCCGCGGACTTCACGCCATCGCCCTTAGCGCTCAGCCGGTCGCCTGCGGCGCAACGGCCATCGCTCCCGCTGCTCACGCTCTCGCCTCCTGCGCTCGCCCGATCGCCCCCGCCGTTCACGCCCTCGTCGACGACCACTCCCTCAGCCGCGGCGCTCATGACACCGCCAGCGGCGCCCGCACCAGTTCCCGCTCCAGCCGTTCGCGATCGAAGCGGCAGCCGAGCCGGGCCGCGATCGTTTCCACATCGCGGGCCGCATTGCCGAGGCAGCAGGTGCCTCCGGGGGAGGGGGTGACGTTGAAGCTCAGGCCCGGTATCGCCTCGATGCGCACCTCTCCGAGCATCAACTTGCGCTGTTGGCGATCGATCAGTTGGGGCCGCACGCCGCCATAGCCCTCGGCGAAGCGCAGCTGCTCCAGCTGCAACCCCGGCACGATCTTGCGGGCATCGGCCAGGAACAGGCGGCGCCGCAGCCCCGGCACTTCGAATAACAGATTGCGCAGGATGTAGTTGCGGATGTCGGCCACGGCGAACAGCTGCACGAACACCATCAGCACATCCCAATCGAGCCGCAACACCTCCAGAAACTCCCAGAACGAAGCGCGGTTGTAGCGCTCCAGCCGTGGTAGCAGCAACGCCGTCGGCCCGAAGCGGGTCAAGCCGGCGGAACGCACATCCGGATCGCCATGGATGGCCGCGAATGGCAACTTGTCGTTCTGAACGGTGTAGACCTTGCCGCGCAACAGATCGGGGGTGAAGTAAAAACTCCCCGCCACCGGCAGGCAGGAATACTCCAGCCCGAAGCCCATCCGCTGGGCCAGCAGCAGGCTGTGGGCTCCGGCGCAGACCACCACATGGCGGGCCCGAAGGCGGCGAGGCCCCCCTCCAGAGGGGTGAGCCTCAGCAGAGCGTTCGCCGCCAACCCAGCGATCGCCGCCGCTGAGCGTGGTTGAGCCATGTTCGGTACCAGCACCCACACCAGCACTCGCACCCGCTCCGACGCGGCCATGGGCTGTGGGGTTGGTGCCAGCCGTACGGGACTTGTCCGACAGCTCTGGTCCATCCTCAAGCTCCACCAGGAAGGTGTCTCCCTGCGGCGTAATCCGGGCCACGGCGGTATTCAGCTGCAAAGCCAGCTGGCGCCCCGGGGCATTGGCGAGGGCGGCGCGGGCCTGCTCCACAAAGGATTCGGTGAGGGCGCTGTAATCCACGGCCGTATCAGAATTGCGGATTCCAATCGCCAACAGCGGCTCCGGCCGCAGCTCGCCATTCAGGAGCGCCACCTCTGGTTCCCACTCGGCGATCTGAGGCTTTTCCAGCAGCTCCATCGCCGGGAAATGGGGTGCAAACAGCTCAAAGCGGCGCCGCAAGGCCTGGCATTCCCGCTCTCCCACCGCCAGCACCATCTTGGGAGTGCGAAAGATGCAGCGCCCGCGTTGCTCTGGATCCAGTAACTCCCCGTAGTGGGAGATCATTTCAGCCGTGCGTTTCACCGTCAAGGCTTTCTCCAACGTGTAATTGGTCTCGATATCTCCCACATGGATCGTTTGGCTGTTGTTGGTGACGCAGGAGTTCACCGTCGCCAAGCGGCCATATCGCTCCACCAGCGTCAAATGGGCCAGATCGGTGTAGCGGGCCAGCTCGAACAGCAAGGCCGCGCCGCAAACGCCACCGCCGACGATCAGCACATCGGTGCGCCATTCCGCCGGGCTGGGATCCGCTTGGCCATGGCCAGTGGCTGCCGCCTCCACACCTGTGTCCATCAACTGGTCCCATCGTCGCCGATGGCAGCGCGCTGCCGCGGGGCGGGAGGGCCCGGGAGCGGTGATGCGGCCGGAGGCGTTGCCAGGGGCGTTGCAGGAGCTGGGGGCCGAGCGAGTGCGGTGGGATCCGGCGGTGCCGCGAGGGTTGGGGTGTCGTGGGAGGCATCTGCGGGGCAGGGCCTCGCCGGGCAGGGCACTGTGGGGCGGGGCGTTGCGGTGGCTCGGCTGTGACCCGGGCCGCCTTGCGGGGGCGGATTGTGGAAGAGAGTGATTCGGCGAGACGCCTGGAGGTCGAGCCAGCTGCAGGATCGGGGGGGAAGCGATACAGGCGGGACGTGCGCGACACAACATGCCGGCCAGGAGGTGGCGGCCAGGAGGAGGCGGCTCGATGGTTGAGGCCTCGCGGCTGTACGGGCCCGCTGGTGGCGACGCCGTGGCGGAGGAGTTGGTCGGCTGGGATCGGGCCTCCCGGCCTGGGGACATGGAGACCCTGTGCCGCAAGGCGCCTGGGTTGGCTGTTGCCCGGGGGTTGAAACGCCTTGGCCTCAGGATTTGTGGCCCGGGCGCAGGCCCCTGGGCCATCCCGCCGGCCTGTCTGGGGCCCGTCCTTCGGCCCAGGGCAGGCCCCAATCGTGATCTATGATCTCACCAACGCCGGCCTGTTCCGAGCGTTGTCAGGGCGATTAGCACAGCGGTAGCGCACTTCCTTCACACGGAAGGGGTCACTGGTTCGAGTCCAGTATCGCCCATTCAGGTCATGATTCGTTTTCGTTCTCAGCACGCACTCCTGGGGGATTGATAAGCGGCAAGCTGACGGTGACTCGTTCAGTCCTGCATTGTTTGCGTGTCCCTGAACTAGTCCTGTCACTCAGGTCGGTTTCCTGCTCCACCCGATCAACCCGTCGTGTTGCAGGCCTCCGGGAAGCTCAGCAACTCCAACGACGCGCGACCGCCGGTGGCGGCCGCTGCAGAGGGCCAGCAAGGGATGCCACTGACCGGGTTGGTGGCCAAGTGGCAGCTGAGGTTGTCGAGCCGTAGGCCTTGGCGCCGACGCACACCAGGCGTGTCGACCCGCGACAGCGGGGGCTGAACCAGCAGGTGTGGCCCTCAAAGGCTTGGTGCACCAGCCAGGCCCGGCTCCCCCAGCTGATGGTGCTGCCGCGACGTCTCCCCTGGACTCCCTTCTGACGATCCTGGCCACACTTGACCTCAAAGTGGTGGACAGCAGGGATGCTCTTGCACGGAGCTCAGCGAGCCCTCAACACCTCCAGGCCGCCTTGGCCGTGCAGGTCTGCCAAGGCGTCGTAGCCGCCGATGGCCCGACCCTCGATGAACACCTGGGGCAGGCTGGCCCGGCCGCTGCGCTCGGCGATGCTGGCCCGCTGCTCGGGGCTGCTCACCACCTCCACCTGATGGGGAATGCCGAGGGTGCGCAGCATGCGCAAGGCGCGGGCCGAGAAGGGGCAGCCTCTCAGCACAGCGATCTCTACGGCGGGAGGGACCTCCTCGGCCATGGGCCCAGTTGGGGCCGGATGGGCCTTGGCCGTGGCTGCATGGGCCATGGAGAGCGGAGCAGCCGCGACCAGCCCCACCAGCAGGTCGGCCCCCTTGCGCACCTGGCTGCCGTGTTCCAGATGGCCTCCCCACACCTGGCAGGTCCCATCGGACAGGCTCAGATGCAGATGCACGCCCTGGGGCGTAACGGTGCCGTTGAGGGTGATGATCTTCAAATCCCCCTCGATCACCGTGGGCTGGGGTTGGCCGGGGCACTGAAACGCCGCCCGCGAGAGGTCGCCCACCACGCCGATCACAAAGCCGGAGGCGGCCTGCGCCAGTGCGAACTCTTCCAGCCCGCGGCGCAGATCGCTGCCGGGGGCCAGATGCAATGGCAGGGCCTGCATGGGACACACAGCCTGGGCATCAAACTGTACGTTCAGGCCCCATCCGCGATGGGGCTACCTGGGCATGCCAGGCAACGCCAGCCGCTGGTGGCGAGCTGCATCACCTCGCTGTCCAGAGTGATTGGAACCAGTGGCTGAACCTTTGGCCTTGATGGCATCCGCCAGCCACCCGGAGCGGCCGTTGGGCGACCCCTGCGTCCACCGTCCGCTCAGGATTTGGGGATCTCGGTCTCTTCAGCCTGTTGCATCAGTCGACCGGGCCCCTGCCCTGGCCAGGGCCTTGGGGGGGAATTCATCACTGTCATCAGCGAATGCAATCGCTGAATCATTGACGCATCAGCAGCTCGCCCATAAGTTTGCTGACCCCAATGATGTGCCCCATGACCAGCTCCCCAACCAGACCTCCCAGCAGCTCGATCAGCATGAGCCACGATCCTCCCCTTGAAGCTTTGCCCTCCTCGCAGAACCGACGAATCCCCTGGCATCAGCAATTCCGCCGCACCCAGATCGTGCAGTCCCTGGAAGCGGTTCAGGATCTGATCGCGGTGTCGCTGTGTGTGGGCTTGTTCTGCGTGATGGCCTTGCAACTCAAAGCGATCTTTGCCTCGCTGCTTACCACACCCCAGTTTCATGCCATTACTGCGGATATCTTGTTCATCCTGATCCTTGTTGAACTGTTCCGGCTGCTGATCATTTACCTTCAGGAGCAGCGGGTATCGATCGGTGTTTCGGTGGAGATCGCCATCGTTTCCGTGTTACGAGAGGTGATTGTGAACGGCGTACTCGAAACGCAATGGCAACAGATGTTGGCCGTCTGCCTTTTCCTCGCTACCGCGGCCCTGCTGATGGTGGTTCGGGTCTGGCTGCCCCCGACCTTTGCCGGGGTGGATCCTGAAGCCCAGGTGTCGGCGCGGATGCGCCATCAGCACGACATCGACTGAGAGTTCGCGGTTAGGGTCTGTTCTGGATCGCCACAAGCAATGACAACTCCTCTCCCGTGTGTCGTGTTTGTGATCACGCCCGCTGACCCGATCGTCATGCACCCCTGGCGCTTCTCCCGAGGCTCCAGCGGTGCGTCTGAGGCACGTCAACCCTGGCCACCCAACACCTTGCCTCGCCTCTGATGCCCGTCTCCGTGCTGCGGGATGTCGACCGCCACAAACTCGATCCCAACGACGATGCGCTGTTTTATGCCCAGCCTCGGTTCGTGCACCACCTGGATGGAGGGTTCCGTGCGCGGTTGACCGCCCTCTACCGCGAGCGCATCCCTGCCGAGGCCGTGGTTCTCGATCTGATGAGCAGTTGGGTCAGCCATCTGCCCGAGGATGTCAGCTATCGCGAGGTGATCGGCCACGGCCTCAACGCCGAAGAGTTGCGCGCGAATCCGCGACTCTCGCGCCATTGGTTGCAGAACCTCAATGTCGAGCAGAGTTTGCCGCTGGAGGACAGCTGCCTCGATGCGGTGCTGATCGTGGCGGGCTGGCAGTATCTGCAGTACCCCGAGGCCGTGGCGGCCGAACTGCTGAGGGTGCTGCGGCCAGGAGGGCAGTTGATCGTGGCCTTTAGCAATCGCTTGTTTTTCCAGAAGGCTCCCCGCATCTGGGCCGAAGGCAGCGATCGCGATCACCTGCTGACGGTGGCCCGCGTGCTGATGGCCCAGGGCTGGCCCCGCCCCCAGCTCATCGCCGAACCCACCCGGGCCGAAGGTCCGCTGGGCTGGCTCGGCACCCCTGGAGATCCCTTTTTCGCGGTGCTGGCGGAGCGCCCCGCCCGATAACTGCCGCTCCGGGTGTCACCCATTCCAACCGCGAGCTGGGCCAAGAGCTGCGGAGCCCCTCTCTGGATCGACGCCATCGAGAACTGCGGCGCCAGTTCCAGCCAGCGCCCTGGAGAACGAAGGATTGGCTGGATAGCTTCGCCCTGAGCCCTCGCGCGAGGATCGATGGGGCGGAGAGCCCTTCGCGCCGCCCTCGGCTGTGTTTGCCGGCCAAGCGGCTTTCTCACCACCCGGTAGGGTTCATAGCAAGGCAGCACTCGGCTTCGGCCGATGCTCTTCTGCGTTTGATTTCGGCGACTGACAGCGATTTTTGCCCATCTGGATGCATCATGGTGTGCCCGGAGACCCTTCTCTCGCCCCCATGGTCCTGATTTTGGGCATCAATGCCTTTCATGCCGACGCGGCGGCAGCCCTGGTCCGGGATGGAGAGATCCTCTCCGCAGTGGAGGAGGAACGGTTTCGTCGCATCAAGCATTGGGCTGGATTCCCTACCGAGGCAATCACCTGGTGTCTTGCGGATGCTGGCGTGGAGCTTGGAGATGTGGATCACATCGCCATCAACGCGCTCCCCTCAGCACACCGTTGGCGCAAGCTGGCTTACACATTAGCCCAGCGGCCTGATCCTGGCTTTCTAGTGCAGCGATGGAAGAACAAACGCGAACGGGCTGGGCTCGCTGCCCAGTTGCAGAAAGCCTTCCCTGGCAAAAGTTCCAAGGCCAATCTGCATTTTGTTGAACATCACCGGGCTCATTTAGCCTCAGCATTTTATACCTCCCCCTATGAACGAGCTGCTGTCGTTTCGGTCGATGGCTTCGGCGATTTTGCCAGCTGTGCCTGGGGCTATGGCAGTGGCACGGAACTGACTCTCGACGGCCAAGTCTATTTCCCCCACTCACTGGGAGCATTTTATACTGCTGTTACCCAGTTTCTAGGCTTTCCTAATTATGGGGACGAATACAAAGTCATGGGTCTGGCGCCCTATGGCGAACCGCTCTACCTCGATCGCTTGCGTAAGGTTGTCAAAACACAATCCGATGGCCGTTTCGAACTCGATATCCGTTACTTTCGCCATGCTACCGAGAGACTGCCCCATCAATGGAGTCAGGGCAGCCCTGTGGTCGGACAGCACTGGTCACCGTTGTTTGAAGAGCTGCTCGGACCCGCGCGCCAGCCTGATCAGCCCCTGGAGCAACACCATCGCGACATTGCCCGCTCGGCCCAGGCTCTCTATGAAGAGGTCTTTTTCAATCTGCTGAATGCCGTGCATCGCAGCCATCCGGTCGAACAGGTCTGCATCGCCGGCGGTTGCGGTGCCAACTCCGTTGCCAATGGCAAAGTTACACTTGCCACCCCATTTCGGCAGGTTTGGGTGCAAGCGGCCGCCGGGGATGCTGGAGGAGCACTTGGGGCTGCTCTCGATGTGTGGCATCGCATTGGGACGCGTCGCTCATCACCCATGACCAGCGCCTACCTCGGGCGCTCGGCCGAAACAGATGAAATTAATTCCCTATTGGCAGAACCAGAGGTCAAAAAAGCGCTAGAAGAAGCAGGCTGCCAGCAAGCGACCCTGGCTGATGATGAACTCTGCGGGCAGGTTGCGCAAGCGATCGCAGCAGGGCAGGTTGTCGGCTGGTTTGAAGGCAGGATGGAATGGGGGCCCCGAGCGCTAGGCCATCGCTCGATCCTTGGCGACCCGCGGCGTGCCGACATGAAAGATATCCTTAACCTCAAGATCAAGCGACGCGAATCATTTCGTCCTTTTGCACCATCCGTCCTGCGCGAAGCCGTCGCCGAATGGTTTGAGCTTGATGGCGACGTTCCCTTCATGATGCAGGTTTATCCAATCCGCCTCGAGAAACGTCCGCTCATTCCTGCAGTAACACATGTCGATGGGACCGGCAGGCTGCAAACAGTTACAGCCCGAGACAACGACCGCTACTATTCTCTGATCAAATCATTTAACGACTTGACGGGAGTCCCTATGGTTCTCAATACGTCGTTTAACGAGAATGAACCCATCGTTGCCTCTCCCCGTCAAGCGCTCCAATGCTTTTTACGCACACGCATGGATGTCCTTGTATTGGATCAAACTCTCATCCGTAGGGTCTGAGCCGTAGGCATTGCTTGGGACAAAGTCACCACATGCATGCGTCGCCTACAGGGTTGGCATGAATCCACCCATCCCAGAAACCGATCTGTCAGAGATGCCCTTGATGAACGAGGATTTGAGTTGCGATGGAATGCCTCATGGCAGCAAGCCGAGATCATCTGCGCCGCATCCGCAGCTCAACTAACGCTGACATGATCAGCGCAGAGCATGCTACGCATTCAAGGCCTGCAGTTCAAAGCTGAGATCCTGGGCCATATTCGACGCCGACCCCGGGCAAGCCTGGATCATGCCAGCCAGACCCATGACGCGACTATGCCAACGTCATATGAGCCAGCTTAGGGATAAAGTGGTGCATGTTCGGACATCAACCGCCACATCCAAAGTGGAGAGCCACGTCATTTGATCCATGCGCTAACTGAGCACAGCTCGAAGCACAGCAATCAGCCTTCCACCCATCGATCCATTGCACCGGCCAAGCCCAACTGTTGCACAATGCTGACCCAACCGCCCGCCTCGCGTACCGCTCCAACGCCCTCGCCACCCCATGAACCATACCAGATCTGTGGGACAGCTCTCCTCACTGTGGTTTGCCAAATCGCAGGAGTGGCTCATACAACAGTGGCATCAACGACCACCCGCCACACCGCGAAACCTTTGGCTTTTAATCGCAGCAGTCATCGCTATCCAAAATATCGCTGTATTTCATACAAGTCAGAGTGCTAATAATACCGTTTACGCACTACTGGTCTGGGGCGGGGCTGTGATTTGCATGGAAGATCAGATTGAAACCCTCGAACCTCGGCCTTCATTTTTAAGTCTAATCGTAGGAACCATAATTCTGATCCTAGTGCTCGCTCGTACAGCCATTGTATTGCATTGGGAAGGGATTGTCTTTGCTTTGCCACCATTTGCTGGCCTTGGATTAGCTTTTCTTTGCTATCCTTTCTCCAAGATCTTGCGACTTCGCGATTCACTTCTCGCGTTACTCTTGATTCCCGCGTATGCACTACTCATGCGGGTGCTTCCAGAAGAACCAATTTCTCTACTCACAGCCAAGCTTGCAGGTTTATTTCTCCAATTTATTGGCTTTGATACTGTGGTGCAGGGACGTTCAGTCGCCATCCCAGGAGGAGGCGTCCGGGTCTTAGCTGCCTGCAACGGTTTGGATATGATGTCTCAGATCATCTGTGTTAGTATAGTCTTCCTTCTGGCTTTTCCAATACGCTCTACCCTCAGCCGCATCTTTCTTCTCATCTCAGCTCCACTAGTGGGCCTCCTGTCAAATGCGTTCCGAATAGCAATTCTGGCTTGGTGTACGTCTTTTGGCAGTGGAAAAGGATCACCTATGTTCAAGTTCTTTCACGACGATGCTGGATCCCTTGTGTTTTCAGGTATAGCAGTATTCGTCTTTGGATGGCTGTATCTTGTGGTCCTTGAAAAGGAACTCTCGGCATTGGAAGCAAATAATCTCCCTAACGCTGAATAACTCATGAACATTGATCAAGTTATTCTAAGGCGTTGGTACATCGCTCTTGCAAGTGTCTCAACCCTTGCTGCAGTGGTGGCAGTTGTCTTCCCGCGATGGCCGAGAGCAGAACCGCTCAATGCCGCTGCCCTCAATTCCCATCTCAAATCATCTGGATTTCAGGTTCAACAACTTCCCTCCCGACCGCCAACTCGTACTTACGATCTGGCAAGCTCTCATCAGCTCATCTGGAAACTCCCAAACAACCAAGAACTCAGCCTGATGCGGGCGACTAGTCGCGAATATATCAACTTTCAAGTCGCATTTCTTGCTCGAGCCCAGCCTAGTCTTAAAATTAAGAAACGACAATTATTCTCAACTCCTCTTCCACTAGCCAAAGGTTTTCGCAACTCCACTGAAATTCTACAAACTTGTATTATCCCTGCACGAAAGGGCCAAAAGAGCGGAATCGGAGTCATCGGAGAGCAATTGGCAGAAGAACAAACACGCTTGACCTTTTCCTTGGCTCAACGTATTTCTTCATTCTTTCTGTGGACTCCATCCTCCCGAAATAGCTGCGTCGTCATGACATTAACGTCACCACGAAGCTCCTCAGGCTCGAATCTTTCACTGTTTAAGAACTTAGTTAATGTTATGACTACTGAGCTGGCCAGTCAAAGTTTTCAGCGTTCCAGAAGCACCTCTCCCTAATCATGGTATTTCGTCGACTCCTACGCCTATCAGGTTCAGATAAGCCTGATCAGCCATCCTCTGAAATTCAGCCAACCCCTACGCCGCTACCCTATAGCTGGATAATTTCGAATCAGCTTGCAATTGGGCCCATGCCCCAAGACCCCAACCATTGGGATCAGCTACAAAAAGCAGGCTTCAAGAGCCGCTTTAGTTGTTGTTACTCTGAAGAAGAAAGGCTAGGGGCTTCAATTCCTGAGGGCTGGAGTTGCAGTGGTGTCGCCCTACCAGATCATCGTGAACAGGAACCTTTGGATTCTGATCGTCTGATCTTAGCCATCCGATCCGCCGAAATGCTAGTTCGTCAAAGCAGTCCAACTTACCTGCACTGCCTAGCCGGGCGGGAACGCTCAGCCCTCATGGCAGTAGCGCTGACCTCTCTAATCAAAGGAATAGACATATTCGAATCACTTGACTGGGTCAGGCGATGTCATCCAATTGCGAGTCCTCTTTATGACCAGCTTGAGTTATTAGATCAGGTTCTCCGCCAACTCAAGTCATGAATGCTGCTATGCTATTGTGATGAGTATTAACGACAAATTACTACTTAGGTCATCTCAATCACTGCGCATGAGTGCCGATCAAAAATTGAATCCAAGGAACCGTTAACTCCTGCATACATAGGCTCGCTTGTAAGTCCCTTATGTGTAGTAGCTCTTCAAGACTCTGAATCTTCATGATCAACTTGAAATAGACGTCTCCAGCCTGTCTTTAGTGCATCAGTCAATTATACTGTCTTCTGCAAGCGGCTATAACCTGAATAGAATACAGCATGACTCTAGACCTCTATGTATAAACAACGATTCGAATAAGCATCCTCTTTGTTGAGAGGGCAAACCATTCCTAAATTAAGCTAAATGATTAGCTTTGATCAGCAACGAATCTACATAAGAGGTGGCATCGCCCCTACAAAAAGCTGTTGTTGATACCAAGTAAGAGCAGACGCGCTGGTTGTTGAACTAGTGAATCTTTACGTTGGCATCCTACTAGCAACGATTACAGTGTAATATCAGAAACATGTCACAGCACTTGTTCGAAGTTAGATTGAGTTAGGTAGATTTATAAATACAGGCATGATCCAGGCTGACAAGAGCTACGATGATATCTCATAAAGCATTTAGCTAGTGAAGAGAGGTATAGTTGATCGAGTTCAAGTGTTAACCAAAATTATTTATCTATGCGCTTACGAATCCAGTCAAGAGGGCCTGAAGATTTAGGCTCATCGGACGAATTCGTCGATAAGCCTGAAGAACGGTTGGCTTCATTCGAGATGTCTGCAAGGTTAGTTGTTGAATTTTCATTAGTGGATTTAGCGATTCCATCATTAGCGTCTGAGGATTGAGTAGAGCGTGCCGCATTCGCATATGTATCTCGATACCGGTTTTGGCTGTAAGTGTCACGGTAACGGCGGGCGAAATCCTTCAATCCAGCTGCATATGAACCATAACCAGCGTTGCCATAATTAGTCGCATAGCTGTAATGATAGTAGTATCCATACTCATACCCATAATCATTGAGCCGACTCGGGAATGTAACCTGATTGCAAATCAGACCGAGGACGTCAACGCCTGTAGCCTTGATGCGACGTGCCGCCTGAGGAGCAAGGTCTCGACTGACTTTGCCAAGCCCAACAAGGAAGAGAATTCCATCGAGCTTTTCACCAAGAAGGATCGGATCTGCCAACATCAAGCATGGTGGCGTATCGAAGATCACGATGTCGTAGCCTGGGAGTTGGCGGATCTCTTCAACAACATCACTACAGCGACTTGAATTTAGTAGCCTAGCTGGGTCTGGGGGCTTGGGCCCTGCAGGAATAACATCGAGATTGTCTTGAATCGACTGAACTAGTGCAGAGGCCTTAATTGAGGCATCAGAAAGAAGTGAGGAAATGCCTTCCCCTTGATCCACCCCTAAGTACCTGCTCTGCATTGGTAGACGCATGTCGCAGTCAACGATTAAGACTTTCATGCCCAAATCTGCTAGTGTTCTTGCAAATACAGTTACAGAGGTGGATTTACCTTCTCCTTGGGTTGACGAAGTGATACCCACTAAACGGATATTTCGGTCAGCCCGAAGGAGGCGGAATGTTGTAAACAGGCTTCTAAGGGATTCCTTAATGGCAAAACGCTCACTCGATGACATCTTGGATATGCTAGTGGAGATATCGGAGTTTGGTGAAAGAGGGAGAAAGGGAATTAGTCCCAGAACAGGCAGTTGAAGTTCGCGCTCAACTTCCATCGGTGTATGGAAGACATGGTCTGTTCGCTCACGCAGGACAGCAGCCGCAAGTCCAGCAATCAATCCAAGCAACACAGCCCTGAAGAGATTTCGTCTGACATCGGGCTCGACTGGGACATCACTAAATTCAGCTGGGGAAATAACCTGCCATGGGGTTGTTGACCTGGCTATCTCTAAACGATATCGTTCTCGAGACTTAATGTAAGAAGCATAGTTTTCCCTAGCAACAGTGAGTTTCTGCTGAAGATCATCATATTCTTTGATTTTTCTGGGACTTGTTTTAAAGTTTTGTGTGAGCAGGAAGATCTGGCGATTGAGTTCATCTTGCTGGGCGGTATTGGACAAAAGTTGAGACATCAGAGAATCCATATATTGCCTTTGGATAACGGGTAGAAGCTTGTCGCGACGAGCCTTAATCGCTTGAATCGTGGGAGAATCTTCCCTATACGTGGATCTTGCAGTAGCAAGTTCTTGTTCAATCCCGAAGAGGTTATCTGAAGGTGCACGAGAACTTTGGACAGCAGCAGAGCTGGAACCCGTGTCGGTGCGTGGTGCCGTAGCAAGGCTGGTGGGACCGAGAAGACGGTCAGCGCTCGGAGCGCCACTGGCGTCAAGCTTTAGTCGACCTGCTTTAACTGAAGCGATATCGCTTTGAAGCTTGGCTTGTTCAACCTGAAGGCCACGTAGTTGACCCACGAGAGAGTCACGACTGCTTTGAATGCTGGCTCCTTGTGCGCCAGGCTCTAGAAAACTATAACGCTCCCTAAACTGTCGTAATTCAGCTTGAAGCTTTTCAACGCGGGCTAGCAATTCGGGAGCCTGTGAGTCCAAAAATCTCACACCAGAGTCCAGGGTCGCTTGGCGCTCAGTAAGAGAGAAATTGGTATATATCTTGGAAAGCTGGGTAAGAATTTGTCGGCCTTTGCTCGGATCGCGCCAGCGTAGATTGATATTCAGGACATTTTTGACATCGTCGGCGGCCAGCCCAACCCGAAGATTGGAAATGACTTCAGGGACCGAAACCCCTTGCTTGTCTGCCAAATCACGCAACAACAGTGGACTCCGCAGCAGCACAACAAGTGAGGGAATATCAGTGTCTGGCACTGTGGCTGCAATCTCGCCAACCGTTCCATCTCCGCCCCCGCCCCCACGTCTGGCGGTGTCAAAAGGACTGCTGATCTGAAGTTGAAATCCACCCTCATAAACCGGACTGAAAATACGTTGACGGATGGTATCGATGGCTAGTGCGCCTGTGACCAATACAAACGTAAACAGAAAGATGCCTTGCCGGCGTTTGACAGTACGGAGCAATCCGGAGATGCCGGAAGCCTGTTCCTCTCCCTGGGGGGACATGAAGGGACTGGTGTCCGGGCTGCGGCCGCGTGCAGATCGCTCGGCAGCTAGGGGCTGACCGATGGGCTCTGCTGCTTTGGGATTCAAGGGTTGGCCAGTTGGGGTACCGGTTGTTGTCACGCCGTTGCCGAGTGCTTCGCTCACATCACTCTACGACAAATCCTGCTGCTGCAATCGGAGGATCGTTCGCTTGACCTGATCGGCTAAAATGGGTGGTGTCAGCAGCGGGTTTTCAGATTCAGATGCAAGTGACGCACGGTTTCCCGGCTCGGCTGTGGAACAACTGCCCAAAACCGGTCAAAATAGTTCAGAGCGTCTGCTCAACAGCCCTTTTGATCACATGGGCACTGCCTGGTGCCGCAGTTCCAAACCTTCAGCAGACACCTGTCGCGCCGTCCCCAGCTTCAGGTCCGTCTTCGCGACTGCGTCCGGCTGCGACAACGATGCCCCGCTACGACCCCGATCTCTACGTCCTTGGACCGGGGGACCAGTTGCAACTCGTTTTCTTAGATCCCAGCGCAGCAGGCCTCGGGAGTTCATTTGGAATACTTAATGATGGCACCTCCACGCTTTCTCTGCTTGGAACAGTTCAACTTTCAGGGCTAACAATTGGCCAGGCAAACCGCTGGCTTACTTCTCTCTATTCCAAGCAGCTGTTGCGCCCCAACCTATACTTAAACATTGTTGCTCCCAGGCCCATGTCTGTAACTGTGCTTGGTGAAGTTCAAACTCCAGGTCTCTATCAATTGAGCCCACGGGGCGAAGGGTCCACAGTTGTCGGTGCCGCAGGCGGATCTCCGGGCTTCCCGACCGTGATTACTGCCATTCAAAAGGCCGGTGGCATCACACTCAATGCTGATGTTCGTCAAATCACATTACGACGGTTGTTGCCGGGCACCAGTGGCGCTCAAAAACAAGTCGACCTTAACCTTGCAGAACTTTTGCAAGTTGGCAACCAACTTCAGAACCCGCTTCTGTTCGACGGCGATACAATCATTGTCAGTAAAGCTCTGAAAGAGTTGCCCCAAGAGCTGATGGAACTCAGCGCAACCAATCTCACGCCTCAAACAATTAACGTCAACGTGATTGGAGAAGTCAAGTCGCCTGGGCGCATTGCTCTTCCGGCTAATTCCCCTTTGTCTACTGCTATTTTAACCGCTGGAGGCCCCAACAATTGGCGTGCTAACAAAGGTCATATTGAGTTGTTGCGTATCCAGCGGAATGGATCCGCTACCCGTGAAACCTACTCGCTTGATTACAACAAGGGTGTTCTTGCTGGGGTGAATCCCCCTCTCAAAAATAATGATACATTGGTCGTCCATCGCAGTCTTTACGGGAAATCCATTGATGTGATTAATCAGGTTGTGGTCCCCTTGAGTTCGATTGCTAATTTCTGGAACATATTCTATAGATATTATAATTAAGTTGTTGATATTTTAGATGTAGCTGACGTGCGCGCTACACTTCTATTTCTAGTGTTTGTTAGGGCATAATTGTGGTACGTTTTCTTATTGCCAGGTGTTCCCGGTCGCTTGTGCTGTTATAGGTTGACGCATCACTTCCTCTGGCCAAGTTCATGTAAAGTAATCTTTTACTTCCATCAACGTCCATCATTCAGCTAGTCCTTGCCACTTTTTGCTAAATTTGGTTTTTGGTAGCGAATGATCGAAAATATCTCAAAAAAGTTTTTTGTATGCATTTATGCCTCTCCCCGTGCGGGTTTCGGGTTATCATTCTTCTATTGGCTTAGCTTTGCAATGCGCCCCTCACGCCACTCCAACAAGCACTCCAGGACTTTGCAGCGGTACGCCTCCGGTATTCCTGCAATTGGTTGGGCGCTGCTGAGTCAGTCGATCTGGCTGCCGCTCCTGGCCATTGACGCCCACGACCGCTGGCAATCCCAGGTGCGTGATCTCAAGCCCGAGGTCGCATCACTGGATTCAGCATCTCAAGCCGACCCTGCCAACACTCCATCCGGACAAAAGCCACCGGTCCCGGCGGGTCCGTTGCTGGCAACAAATCAGCGCGATCGGGACCCCCTGACGGACATCAGCGTCGCCCGTTCCCTCGAAGTGCCCGCTGCTGCCCCAGCGCCCCCCTCCCCGTCCAGTCGGCCATCACCCTTGTTCTCGCGCTCAACCACCGGCCGCGATCTCGTCCCGTCAGCCTCCCAACGGCAACAGAAGGCTTCCGGGCCAAGGCAACCATTCCTGAGTCTCCGGTCCTCGGGTTCCATGCAGGTTTCAGCGTCGTCCTACTCCCAATCTTCAGGCCGGCAGTTTTCGCTTCGCCAGCCTTCGAGGGGCCCGGCACTGACAACTCTCGCCAGCAGAGTCGTCGAAGGCGACCCCTTGGCGCCCCTTCCTTCGGCCTGGAGGGAACCGATGCGCAAAGCCCTGCTGCAGCTTCCAGCGTCCAATAAAGGATCTGTGTCGTTGCAGGCTGCCCGCGTCATTTACGTACCTTCCGAGCGCATTTCGGCGCCAGCCACCGTGCCCTTGGCGATCCAGGCAGATGGCAGCATCGACATCTTCAGCCGACCGACTGATCCTTTGGTGATTGACGAACTCCGCAACTGGTCGATTCGCCAACCACAGGCGACCAAGGGAAAGATCGCGCCTGTCGTCATTCACCTGACCCCGATTCCCAAAGCCACAACCGCCATGGTGTCGGCGCCCAGCTCAGCGGCCAGCCAGTTGCGGTCAGTTTCCCCTGAGTCCAGGCCACACGTTCCCTCTGCAGCTCCTCGTCTCAAGCGTCTCTCCCCTGCTTCGACGACACGCGCAACAGTCCTGACTCCGCCGCCGCCGCTGCCGCCATTACCCCCAGTACAGGCGGCCAAGCCGAAGATCCCTGCGGTGGACTCCGGCGCATCCTCCCTCAAAGACACTCCGAATCGGGAGCTCCCTGCTGCGATCAGCACACCCGAACCCCTCCAGAACCGGGAGATCTCCACCCCAGCGGGCTCTGTTGCCGAACCCACACCCAAGCTCGCCCCCGAACCCACCCCAGTCGTCAGCGCGGCTCCTGAACCCGCGGCACCTCAGAGCAGTGCGGCTCCCGAGCCGGTTGCGCCGGCTTCTGCAAGCCCGATTCCCTCCCTATGAAAAACTGCCTGCCATTGGCCCTGTTGCCTGTGTTGCTGGCCGTCGGGGCAGCTCCAGTCCGCTCTCAGGCCGCATCCACCTCTCTCGGCCCAGCCCCCTGGACACCCTCGGTCACCGCCGCTGCCCGAGGGCAATGGACCACAATCCCTGAGAGTTTCAAGCCGACAGCAGCCTGGACCGACTCGGGAGCTTTGGCGCCGCTGGCACCTTGGCAAACGGTGACGGATCTGAAACCCCTATCCCTCGGTTCGATTCCCCCAGGGTCGCGTCAATCCTTCCCGATCGAGGATCCCTCTTCCAGAAGAGGCAATGCTCCTTAGCTCTGTTCACGGGGATGGCTTGATCACTTCCTGGCTTGCCACCGGCCGCTCGGATCAAGTGGGCTTGAAGGGGATGACTCGCCGATCGTGTTGCTGCCCTGCCCCACTGACGCTGGCCAGGCCGGTGTTCGCTCAGGACAGATCAGCCAGCTGCTCCAGGGCCTGCCGGATCGCCAGGAGCTGTTCCTGGTCGTAACCCCAGCGACGCAACATCCCCAGGTCGTCGATGACGGCTTCCGGCAACCCCGATGCCGAGGTTTCCTCCTTGTGCTCGGCTTTAAATCTGGTTGCCGCCAGCATGGGTTCCAACCGCCGCAGCACTTGCTCGGGCTGGAGCTGGCCCAGCAGCTCCCAGGCTCGCCGCTGCACCCTTTGGGACCCTTCCAGCTGGGCCCGATCCTCGTGGCGGGCATGGTGGACGGTCATCGCCGAGCTCATCACCAGATTGCGCACCGTCAGATCCACCACCGTGTTTCCAGCCTGGCGCAAGGCGACCAACAGGACTTCCGGTTGACGATCCAGCAGGGGGATCTCGCTGGTCATGGCGACCACAAAAAAGCCCCTGGCGCCATCGCGTTCCGTCACCAGCCCCGCCACTCGATCCGCCAGCACCTCATCGCTGAGCTCTCCCGATTCCCAGCTGGCCAGCCAGGCACCGCTCTGACGCATCGACTCGACAAAACGATCCTGGCTTGGCGTGGCGGCTTCCTCTGGCACGGGGGGGCGGCTTGCTGGCAGTGTTGAGGTTATGGAGTTTTCATCCCGTTCCGACAGCCAACCCCGAGATCTGAACGGTCTGGCGGGCGCGGACGTTGCCCCTCCCCAGCAGGAGCTGACCAACCAGCCGCCCCTGCTCGACCCTGGCCCGGCTGCCGCCGAGGGATTGGAATCGGGCTCCGGCGCAGCGGCCGAATCCGCCGCGATGCTGGCCGCAGAACGCGGCTGGCCCGCTGGCACGCTCCTTCCTGGTGACTACCGCTCTGGATTTGTAGCTCTGATCGGGCGCCCGAACGTCGGCAAATCCACGCTGCTCAACCAGCTCGTGGGCCAGAAGGTGGCGATCACGTCCCCCGTGGCCCAGACAACCCGCAACCGCCTGCGCGGCATTCTCACCACCCATACAGCCCAGCTGGTGCTTCTCGACACGCCCGGCATTCACAAGCCCCACCATCTGCTGGGCCAGCGGCTGGTGCAAAGCGCCAGGGGCGCAATCGGAGAGGTGGATGTGGTGCTGCTGCTGTTGGATGGCAGTCAGCCGGCTGGACGCGGCGATGCCTTCATCGCGGAGTTACTGCAGCGGAGTGGCCAACCGGTCCATGTGGC
>JBKDOR010000189.1:0-10114 GCA_046342775.1 Synechococcaceae cyanobacterium | reverse complement strand
CGCCATCGCCAGGCCAGGGGCCAGCAGGCGATCAGTCTGGGGCGAATGGGCAGGCTGAAGCGACGCCAGCCGCCGCGGCAGTGGCTCAGACGCCCACGGCCCAGCGCAACACCGTCCAACGCAACTCGGTCCACCACAACTCGGTCCAACCCAATTCGGCCCAGCCCAACGCCGACAGCAGCAGCCAACCAGCCTCTGCCGCCGCTGGCCAAGCGCCTGCTCCAGGCGTCACGCCGCCGAGATCACCTCTGGACGACAAGGCCCGACGCCTGGCGGAGTTCTTCAACGGGGAGATCGTCGACCTGGATGAGCCGCTCACGGATCTGCACGACGCGGCCTGAGTCCACACCATGCAAGCTGCACCTCAGTCCTGGACCGCTCGCCGGGGCGCAAGCTCGCCGCAGTGAGATGGCCGACCGAGCTGATCGAAGGAGCGCGCTGATCGGAGCCAGGAAGCTCTGGACAACGGCCTGACTGGACATCGAAATCCAGACAGGGAAGGGTGTGTCGCCGAGGCCAGGTTGACGCTTTGGGACGATCCAGAGCATCCCTCACTCCCTTCCCGGTGTGAGGCGAGCAAGGGTCCGCGCCTGCTGGTCGCCACCCCACCAGCACGCAATGCCAGACCTGGATCGGACTTCGATCACCAACCCGCTGAACAAGACATCACGCTGAGGACAGCTGGCGGCCACGGAGGGTTGTGGTGTGATGGCTGAGGCGTCGGAGCGGGCGAGCGCCGCAGAGATCCGGCGGATCTCACGGGGCCACTGGATGCCGCGGCGGCTGCGACAGCCCCGGATAGGCGCCGGCCAGCAGGGCTTCGGAGCCCTCCGGCCAACGGGCCACATGGCGATGCAGGGCCGCGATCGCGCTGTTGTGTTGCCGCAACGAGGCGAAATAGGTTTCGATGGCATCGCGATAGGCAGTGGAGGCCTGCACGACGCGGGTGGCATCGCCGCGGCCACTGAGATAGGCCCGGCCCGCCGCCCGGAATGCCTGGCCCGCCACGCTCAGTTGATCGGCACCGGCCTTGATCAGGATCAGGCTGTTGATCAGCTCCGCCTGGTTGTCCTGCACCTGGCGGGTGACGCTGAGGCGCTCCAGATCGGCCTTGGCGAGGCCCTGCCTGGAACGGCTGCGCAGGGCTTCCGCTTCCGCCGCCAGGATGCCGCCATCGAAGAGGGTCCAGTCGAAGCCCACTCCCACCTGACTCTGAAACGCCTGATTGATGCTGTCGGTCTGCTGGACCGCATTCAACAGTGGGCCGGTCGTCAACGTCTGATTGGGATTGGACAGCTGGCCCGCCAACGACACGGTGGGCAGGTAGCGGCGCTGACGCGCCCTGGCACTCCAGGCCTGGCCCGCGGCCGTGGCGAGGCTGGCCTGGATCTCCTCACGCTGGCGCAGGGCCTGCTCGATGCTCAGCTCCAGCGGCTGCTCCCAAAGGCCCCGTTGGCTGAGCTGATCGGCCGGCAGCGCCATCTGACCGGGGGGCAGGCTGAGGCTCTGGGCCAGGGCGGCGGCGGCCTGGATGACGCGCTGATGAATGGAGATCCGCTTGATCAACAGCCCCAGCCGCTGGGTGAGCAGCTGATCCCGCTGACCGGGGTCATCGGCCGCGACGATGCCGGCATCGGCCAGCCGCGAGACCTGCTCCTCCAGCTGGCGATAGGATTGCTCTAATTGATATTGCTCCTGAAGCGCATAATATGACCTTTGGATCTGCAGAATCAGGCTGCGAGCATCCGCCAGAAACAGGAAGCGCCGCAAGGCGATGTCGGAGCGGCTGGCCTGGAGGCGGGAGTTGCGGCTGGGATCAAAGAACTGCCAGTTGAGATTGAGGGAAGGCAGGGAGGCCTGACCGGTTTTGAGGGTGAGGGTTTCGTTCCAACCGCTGGCGGTGCGGATCCGCTCGCTGGTACTCGCCCAGGTCCAACCCAACACGCCCGGAGCACTGCTGCCACCGCGCAAGGAAGGCCACCATTCTCGCTGGATGGCCACCAGGGCCCAATCCGATTCCTGGATCGCCGCATGGGCCTCCCGCAGGCTGGGGTTGTCGCGCAAGCCGATCGCGATGGCGTCGTCCAGGCTGAGCCGGCGGGCCGATTTCTCCAAGCCGTCACGGTAAAGCCGCAGCCGCTGGATCAGGTTGCGATATTGGGAATCAGCGTCATGCGGTGCGGCAACAGCCGGGGCCAGCCCCAGCTGCACAACCAGTGGGATCACCGGTGCAACAACCGCCAACAAGCGTCGAGAAAGCTGTGGCGAGATATCTGCGGCATGGCCAGCGACCATCGCTTATTGAAATTAAGGCAGAGAAGTTGATCTTAGCCTTGTTAAGGAGATCCATCCGATCCAAATCAACAGGATCGGGAAATCACAACCATGGCTGACAGCGGCAATGCTGGCCAAACACCTGAAGCCAAAAGCAGCGGCATTGGAAAATAACAGCACCAGCCATGGGCTTCGGCTGGTTGTCAACCCACTTCGGTGGCCAGATCTTCCTCGCCTTCTACCAAACCCTCCTCATCTTCCTCAAGATCCAAGGCTTCATAAGCGCCGTGGTGAAGGGTCTTGGCCCAGACCAATCGCTTGGGCAGCAGGGCCATCCGCAGGGTGACCCAGGGAATCACCAGGAACCAGTGAGAGAGATAGGCCGTCCCCAGCGCGAGATGCAAAGGGTGGGGGGCGGGCAAGGCCGGCCCCTCGCTGGGGCGTTGACAGCTCAGCAGGATCGCCAAACCGGAGAGCAACAGCGTCACGAGCGACAGGGGCCAGACCGTCGGTGGCGTGCCGGTCACCAGGCTGGCGACCAGATCGGCGCTGGCCAGCACCGGCAGGCAGTACTGCAGCAGGAAGAAGCAGGTCAGATCGAGCCGTTGCCGCGCCGTCAGCCGGTCGGAACTCAGCTCGGGCCAGTAATCAAAGAAGCGCTGCAGGCCGCCCTCGGCCCAACGCTGGCGCTGACGCCAGAGGGCGGGGAGGCGCAACACCGCCTCTTCCCGCACCGGCGGATCCCAAAGCAGGCCGATCGGCTGGCCGTGCAGCAGCAACCGGAAACTCAGGTCGAGGTCATCGGTGACGGTGAGTTCGTTGAACCCTCCGCAGGCGAGCAGGCTTTCGCGCCGCAACAGCTGGCCATTGCCCCGCAGTTCGGCCACGCCGCCATCGGCCAGGCGGCCTTCCTGCACCAGGGCATCGAGGGCCATTTCCATCGCCTGGGCGCGGGTGAGCCAATTGGCGTCGGCGTTCACCACCGCCTTGCGCAGCTGCAGGGCGCCCCAGCCGGCGGCTTCGGCCTGGGGGATCAACCGCTCCAGCAGGTCCGGGGGCAGGACGGCATCGGCGTCGAGCACCAGCATCCAGCGGCCCTCCAAGCGCCGCAGCGCCAGGTTCAGGGCGGCGGACTTGCCGCCACCAGCGCTGCGCGGGCGCCGCAACACGGTGAGCAGCGGATGGCGGCGCTGCAGGGCGGCCAGCAGCTCGGGGGTGCGGTCCTCGCTGCCGTCATCAACGACCCAGAGGCGCAGGCGACCCTCGGGCCAACGCAGGCCGGTAATGGTGTCGACCAGCCGAGCGATCACAGCCTGCTCATCGCGGGCCGCCACCACCACATCGACCAGCGGCGCCATGGTGTCCGGCGACGCCGTGGCTTCAAGGGCTGTAGAAGTGCCCATCGGAGCCGTGGCCTCCACCGCCGCAGCGGCAGCCAATGGATCCGTGGCGTCAAGCGCTGCCGTCGCCTCGCTGGAGACAGCAGAAGCGCCCGGAACGCTGGGGCTGGCGGGAGCTCCAACCTCCACAGCTGCCGGGGAGCCCGACGCCCGCAGCAGCGTGCGCAGGCTGTATCCCCCCAGCAGGACCGCCAGGCTGAGGGAGGGCAACGTGGCCCGCCAGGGATCGAGGGCGTGGGGCGCGGCCCCCGCAGCCACACAGCAGAGCAAGAACAGAAAGGCCTTGCCCCGGCGGCGGTCGTTGGGTTGGCCGCCGTCGCTCATGAGACCCCTCAAGATGAAGGAATCCTAAGGGGCCTGGTTGGGGTTGCCGGCGCCGGCCAGCTCTGCGGTGCTGCGCAGCTCGGTGTCCGGGTAGTAGCGGCTGAGGATGCGGGGGGCGCTCCAGCCCTGGCGGGCCAGGTCGATGGCCCCCGCCTGGGAGAGGCCGGCGCCATGGCCGAAGCCACCGCCCACCACCCGCCAGAGCCCCGGTCCCGCCGGGGTCACCACAAACAACGTGCTCGGCAGCTGGCGCAAGCGGCGGCGGATCGCATCGCGGCGCAGCACGCGGGAGCCCTTGCTGCCACTGATCTGCAAGGCCAGCACCCGACCGCTCGGTCCCCGCTCCAGCACCGTGAGCCGCTGCACCGCGCCGATCGGGGTTGGGCCGCTGGCCGTGGCTCGGGCCAGGTCGTCGGCGCTGAGCAGGCGCTGCCAGCGGAACAGGGGATGGTCGGCGCCGTAGGCCGGGGCGGACCCCTGCAGCAACCGCTGCAACGGCTGCGCCGCCAGGGGCAGGGTTACGCCCCGGCTGAAGCTGGCGGGGCCATCGACGAAGGGCCGCAGATAGGGCAAGGGAGCGCCGTTCCAAACCTCCTCGAAACCGGCGGCAACGCTGCCATTGCTGGCGTGGTAGACGGCGTGGATCGGCTGGCCCTGCCAGCTGAGCACCTGGCCGCGGCTGCGCTGGATCGCCTGACGCACGGCGGAACCGGCCAAGCGCGGGTCGGCGTACACCTGGCACTGGGTGTCGGAGCAGAGGTGGTAGCCATCCACCCGGAACCGGTGGCTGTTGCGCAGGGCCCAGGTGCGGGCCAGCACCGCCTGGGCTTCCAATGCCGCCGGCGGCGATCCGGCGCCGATCTCGTGGGGCAGGACCCCTTCGAGATAGCGCTCCAGGGGCACCTCCTCCAGCAGGGTCCAGCTGCCGTAGGCATCGGCCTGCAGGCGAAAGGGCCCGGCGTAGGCGCCGCCGCGCCAGAGCAACCCGGATGGGGCCTTGAGCCGCAACGGCCCGGTCAGGGCCAGGGCTCCGTTTGGGCGCCGCAGCTCCAAGGCGGCGCGACGCGTCTCGCGCCGCTCCACCAACACCGCCTGCTGGCCCGGGGGGGAGGCCGCCGAGGCGCGGGCCCACACCTCCCACTCGCCGGGATGGGCGATCTCCGCCGCCACCCCCAGCTGGCGCCATTGCTGAGCCATCTCCTCGGCGCTTTCGAAGCTGGCGAACGGGCCCAGCACCCGCCGGCGCCACTGCAACGGTTCGGCCAAGGGCTGCCAGCGCCAGTGCAGCACCAGCTCAGGCGCCGTCACGGAGCGGTTGTCCGCCGTCACCAGGGTGAGGGGCTGCTGGCCGGCGCTGACCAGGCGCAGGGGCTCCAGGCCGGCGGGGTTCTGGTCAGGCCGCGGACCGAGGCGGCTGGCCAGGGCCACCCAGAGGCGCGGATCCTGGGCCGCCAACGGAGCTGGGGGTGGCACCGGCCAGTGCAGCGGCCCATCCGAGCTGGCCTGGGGAGGCGAGCCGAGGGGCGGAGGAGCGTCCAGGGCGTGGCAACCGCCGGCCAGCAGCAGGGCGCCCGCGAGCAGCAACCGGCCGTGCGGCGCCACAGGCGGCAGGGGAGCCTTGGGACGCGACAACGGGCGAACGGGCATGGGAAGACGCGGGAGGGTTGGGGGACGGCGGTCCGCGTCGTACTCTGATTGTTTGCGTGCGCTCCGAGATGCCGAAGCTCAAGACCCGCAAGGCGGCCGCCAAGCGGTTCCAGATCACCGGCAGCGGCAAGTTTCTGCGGCGGCGCGCGTTCCGCAACCACCTGCTCGATCACAAGGGCCCGAAGCGCAAGCGCTACCTGGCCACGAAGGCTGTGGTCGACGAGCGCGACCACGACAATGTGGCGCTCATGCTTCCTTACGCCTGATCCGGCACGGGTCCTGAGTCAGGTCACCCCTGGGTCAGGCCATCTGAATCAGCTCGCTGAGCCAGCCCGTCTGAGTCAGTTCATCTGCACCAGCCCACCTGAAAACGTGGCTGTCTGCCACGATCCCGTTCACCAATTCCCGAGAGTTTTCCATGGCCCGCGTCAAGAGGGGCAACGTCGCCCGCAAGCGCCGCAACAAGATCCTCCGCCTGGCCCGAGGCTTCCAAGGCAGCAGCGGCAGCTTGTTCCGCACCGCCAACCAGCGGGTGATGAAGGCCCTCTGCAATGCCTATCGCGACCGGCGCCGGCGCAAGCGCGATTTCCGCCGCCTCTGGATCGCCCGCATCAATGCCGCCGCCCGGATCAATGGGCTGAGCTACAGCCGCCTGATCGGAGGCCTGCACAAGGCGGATGTGCGCCTGAACCGCAAGATGCTGGCCCAGCTGGCGGTGCTTGATCCCGCCAGCTTCAGCAGCGTGGTCAGCACCGCCGGCCGCTGATCGGCAACCCTGCCGATGTCAGACCTGCTGCCTCAGGCCTACCTGATCGGCCTGATCGTGTTGCTCGGGGGGATCGCCGTGGTGATCGGCCGCCAGATCCTCAAGGTGCGGCGCGATGAACAGATCATGGGTCGCCTCGGGGCTGACGCCGGAACCAAAGGGTCCGGTATCAGCTCCGAGGATCTTTATTCGCTGGCTTCGGTGCAGCTGCGCAAGCGCCTGTATGGACAAGCCAGCGACAACCTGCGCAAGGCCCTGCGCAAGGCCGAGTCGGAAGAAGCGCCCGGGGAGGCCTTGGCCCTGATCCAGAATGCCCTGGGCTTTTCCCTGGCGGCCCAGGACAACTACCAGCAGGCCGTGCGCCACTACCGCGCCGCCCTCAAGGCCCGGGGCGACTATCCCGTGGCCTTGAACAACCTGGCCTTTGCCCTGGAAAAGCTCAAGCGGGAGGGAGAATCGCTGGAGCTCTACCGCAATGTGCTGGAGCTGGAACCCGGCAACCGCACCGCCAGCAAACGCCTGCGCCTGCTGGAGCGCCGCGGCGTCACGGAACCCAGCCGCCCCAGCGGCGGCACCGGCATGGCGGACTGAGAGCTAGCAGCGGCCATCCTTGAAACGCGTTGACGCCCCCGGGGGAATGCGCCGGGTGAACGAGGCGAACTGTTCACGGGGAGTGCCTGCCAGGTCCCGTTTCTGCCATCGGTTCGGGGCGCATCGAGCGACGCGTTGGCTCGGGTCAGGGGCATCACCGCTCAGCAACCCGGGGCTCTGCCATGGCCCCGGCAGGGCTTGAGCACGACAACTTGGCGCGATCGACTGGCCGCGCAGCAGGCGCAACGGTGGGATTCGCCGCGGCACGGAACGCTGGCTGCCGGAGCCACCCCAAGGGCTGTTGGCGTCGCTCGTGCTGGGCTTGCGGTGTGGCGTACCTGATGTCTCGACGCAGGTGGGCGCTAGGGGTCCTTGACATCGGGCTGGATGAGCTGAACTGATGTGGTCCCCAGGCCAGGATGACAAGCAGACGCCAGAACAACTGATTTCGAAGACGGCATTCAGCATCGAGGCGGCGCGTGCCGCGCGATCCAGTACAACCAGGCAGCTTGTGTGAGCCTCTGAAACCCTGACCAGCCTCAAGTCGTGAGCGAGGAATTGTATGATCAATCGTTGCGCAGCAGGCTGCTGCTACACATTTCACTGACACACTTCAGCTGCACTGTGGCTGCCCGCGAATTCTGCCCTCAAAAGCCAGGGGGCGATCAAGCTTGAATCAGTTGCCGACCCTGAGCCCGAGTATGATGGGCAAGTGCTTTTCGCGGTGAGACGCTTGCCGAAACCACACTCCTGCTACTCACCCTGCGCTGCAGGTGAAGAGATGATCAAAGCTTCTTCAACGAATATAATATCATCAAGCTCCAACGCATTCACGGTCTTCTTTTCAACGCCTTGCCGGAGCACCAACAAATGAATGCATCGGATGACATTCGAGAGCTGTCAGACAGAATCCATGAGATCGAAGCTATGCTACAAGAAACAAACAAGATAAGGGATCTTCACCTGTTCGATGAAACCAGGAAAGCTCAGCTCAGCCATCCAAATCCGCTGAACGCCTTCGGCAAGAAGTGTTACTCCCAGACCGACGAGGATGGCATCACCTTAGAGATCCTGCGCAGGATTGATGGCCTCAAAAATGGCACCTATGCTGAGTATGGTGTGGGCAACGGCACCGAAAACAACACCTTGATCCTGGCCGCCCTGGGCTGGCGAGGCTTCTGGGTGGGCGGCGAAACCCTGCTACCCAACATCAACCAGGGAAGAGGAAACAAGTTTGCCTACATCAAAGACTGGATTACATTAGACAACATTGTGAAGATAACCAATCAATGCCTGCAACGGATCGAACGGGAAACAATTGATGTGATCTCATTAGACCTGGATGGCAATGATATCCACTTGATTCGAGCTTTACTAAGCTCCGGCTTGCGCCCAAAACTATTTATCGCCGAATACAACGCCAAGTTTCCGCCACCGATCGAATTCGAGATTGCCTATGACGCCAAGCATGCCTGGGAGGGTAATGACTATTTTGGAGCATCACTGACAAGCCTTGACAACCTATTCAAAGAATTTGACTATCGCCTGATCTGCTGCAATAGCCATACAGGCTCTAACGCTTTCTTTATTGATCAAAAGCTGTTCCACCATTTTGACGATATTCCAGGGGATCTCAATGAATTATTTGTTGGGCCTCGCTATTTCCTCTACAAGCAGTATGGCCACCCTACGGCAACAAAAACCATCGAAAGAATTTTCGACACCCTGTAAGCCGCTCCCATCAGAGTCGGGAAGATCATCCAGGGGGCTTCTGCTTGGGAGATGAGCCTTGGCGATAAACCTTGGCGATGCACATCAAAGCTGCACTTTGGCGATGCACTGCCGGCAGGGTTTGCTCCAGGAAACGCTCCCAGGCGCCCTCGCCCTCGCGATCGAGCTGGCGCAACCAACCCAGGGCCAGGGATCTCTGGGCCTGCTGCCGCCACACCGCCCGCGGCCGGAACAGCTCACCCTTGCCGGCCTGGGCCAGGTGCTGCAAGACCCGCACCACCAGCTGCGGCGGTTGGCGCTGCGCCTCCGGGATGGCGCGATTGATCTGGCGCACGGTGGAGGACTTGGCCAGTGGCACTGTAATCGCCCACTGCTCATCGAGCTGCCAGCGGTGATCTCCCGCAGACGGCTCACAGCCCGCTCCAGCAGGTCGTCGTCCCAGACTTCCTTCTCCGCCTCGCGCACCTTCTGGCCGCCGCCGGCTTTCATCCGCCAGCTCGGAGAAGAGATGGAGAATCACCAGCAGCCGGCGCAGCTCCAGCATCACCCGCACCATCGCCAAGGAGGGAGGCGGCGATCCCCGCTGCGGGCCCAACGGTTCACTCAAGGGGAGCAGGGCGCTGCGCACCCGGCTGAGCCGCGATTCCTCCTCCCGCAGGTCCGCCTCCACCAGCACCACCCGCTGTTCGGGCCGATCACTGCGTTGGCCCGCCAGCGCCGAGCTGGCGATCTGCACCGCCAGGCGCGTCTTGCCAACGCCTCCCTCGCCCTGGATCAGCACCAGGCCGCCCACGGCTCACTCCAGCTGGCCTCGATGGCGAAGTTACACGATCTGGCGGAACCGGGCCAGGGTCGTGCCCAGCTGGTGGACCGGGTTTGGTCGGCGGTTGCATAGCGCGCTGTCCTGCCAGGGAATCCTCAGGTCACGGAGAACAGCGAACTGGTCAGCGCCAACCCGGTGCTGAGGGTGGCAAACACCACGGAACCCCCGGCGGCGCTG
The DNA here is from genome assembly GCA_046342775.1 of Synechococcaceae cyanobacterium. Lineage (GTDB taxonomy): Bacteria > Cyanobacteriota > Cyanobacteriia > PCC-6307 > Cyanobiaceae > Cyanobium. The sequence goes on along the minus strand of JBKDOR010000189.1, from coordinate 381 downwards.
CCATTGCTGTCATAGGTGAGCGTGCCGGTCACGCTGTTGTAGAGAATGCGCTGGTTAGGCGTTGAGGCGGCGCTACCGACCCCGAATGCCGAGGCAGCGAGTGGTCCCGTGGTGGTCAGGCCCGTGAAGATGCTGTTTTCGAGTTCGATCCGGTCTTCCGCTGGGTTGAAATCGGTGATGGTGTCGCGGTTGGTGGTGGCGTTGAGGCTGCTGTCGAATCGGAAGATGTCGCTGCCGCCACCGCCGGTGAGGGTGTCGTTGCCGCGATTGCCATTGAGCAGGTCGTTGAACGGAGACCCGATGATGGTGTTGAAGCCATAGTTGCCCAGAAGCGTGAGCCCCGAGGGATTGCTGGAGGCCGCGGCGTTGATGTGCAGGCTG
>JBKDOR010000188.1:0-2710 GCA_046342775.1 Synechococcaceae cyanobacterium | reverse complement strand
AGGGGGTGATGAGCAGTGGATGGCTGGGAATCGCAGCGCCAGTGGCCTGGGGCAGGGGCTTGCTGGTTTCCACCAAGGCTTCCAGGCGTGCCAACTGCTCGAGGTTGTCCACCAGGGGATCGAGGCTGTTGATGCCCTGCTGCTGCACAAGCCGCAGCACGGTTCCCGGCAGGGGGCCTTCGGGTGCCGCGGCAACGATGGGGCGTAGATCCATCGCTCAGATCGGAGCCCGCATCGCGTCGAGGTAGTGCACGATCTCCACAAGCCCCTCGGTGCGCTGCACCTGTTCGGCTGGCACGCCACCGGTGTGGCGGTTGGCGGTGTGAAACCAGTGGCGCAGCTGCTGGCGATCGTGGCCAACGAGCACCGAGAGGCTGCGGTAAAGGCGGATGAACAGCAGCGCCAGTTCGCCGGTCTTGGACGCGGGGTCAAGGCCCTTGGCGCGATTCAGCGTGGAGCGGTCTTTGCCCAGCACTCTGGCCAGAGCGGTGCGGCTCAGCTCCAGCTCATCTGCGGCGCGGAACACGGCCTGCAGGAGCAGCTCCCCATCCGTGAGGGGTGCCGCGACCTGCGGGACAGCCAGGGAATCCGCAACGGTGGCCATGGGAGCGGTGCATTTGCGCCAACCTTAGCCGTGATGATGCGTATGCGCCAGCAAGCTGGACGCCGCTGGGCTGCGGGGTTCGACGCCATCGCGCTCTTGCATGGTCTGACTGTTTGACACGAAACACAGCTGACGTTGCAGGTTGCTGAGTCGTCCTGCTGAATCCATTGGGTGGGTCTCAGAGCGGCTGGACCCGCGTGGCGATCGCTGGTCAGGAGGCAAACGGATTCAGCAGGGGCAGCTCAAAACCGCTGAAGTCAGCCACATTGCGGGTGACCACCGTGAGCTGATGCACCTTGGCGATGGCGGCGATCATCGCGTCTTCGTACAGGGTGTCCGACTGACGATGCATCAGCTGAGCCCAGCAGCGAAAAGCTGGGCCATCCAGGCTGAGGATGTTGAAGGTGTCGCTCACCTGATCCAGCCAGCTCTCGATCTCGGAGGCTTTAGCGGGGTTCTGGTCTCGTGTGCGCTCGATGCCGGCCTGGATTTCACCGAGGGTCACGCTGGCCAGATGCAGGTCGGCATCGTGCGCCGCCGCGTGGTGGCACGAGCTCTTCCGTGCGTGCTTCCGGGGCCAGCAACAGTTGCTTGAGGCTGGGCCTGGCGGCGGCCTGCAGGCGCCGCCACTGCTCGATCGGCACCAACACGGCGGTTTCGGTGCCGCGCCGGGAGACCACCTGAGGGCCCTCCCGCTGGCAGGCGTCGAGCAGCTCACTGAAGCGCGCCTTGGCGTGCTGATCGGGCCAGACCGTCATCAGCGCTCTCTATCGACTAGTTATCTGTCTATCGGCATGAGACTGGCCTCCGCGTCGCCTGCCCTGAAGAGCGTGGACACCTGAAGCAGCGATACGATGACGGCATCTGATGATGGCATCACCATGCGCACGATCGTGGACCTGCCCGATCCGGAGCGTGCCCAGCTGGATGCGCTGTGCAGGCAGCGGGGGGTGTCGCGGGCGGAGGCGATGCGTCAGGCCTTGCGTCTGTGGCTGGCGCAACAGCAACCCGGCCACAGCGCTGTGTTTGGCCTCTGGCGCGACAGGCCAGGGGAGGGCGTGGCGCTGCAGCAGGCGCTGCGAGCCGAGTGGAGCGAGCGCTGATGCTGCTGCTCGACACCAACATCCTGATCGATGTGTTGCGGGGCGAGACGGCGGCGCTGGCCTGGCTGGAGCAGCAGCAGAGCCCGCGCATCAGCGTGATCACCTGGATCGAGGTGCTGGTGGGTTGCCGCGACGGCGAAAGCGAGGCGGTGCAGAGCTGGCTGGAGGGCTTCCCGCGGCTGCCCCTGGATGACGCCAGCTCCCGAGAAACGGTGCGGCTGCGCCAGCAGCATGGCCTGAGGGTGCCCGATGCAATCATCCTGGCCACGGCCCGCTGCGCGCAGCTGACGCTGGCCACACGCAACAGCCGCGATTTTCCGCTGACGCTGGGTGGTGTGCTGCATCCCTATGCGCTCTGAGTCTCAGATGCCCGCTCTACCCTGAAGCGATGGCAGGTCCAGTCCCCACGATCGACGCCGACCTGGAGGTGGTGAGGAAAGCTCTGGCAGCGGTTGAGCCCCAATCCAAGCGGCTGCTGTTGTTCGGCTCCCGGGCTCGGGACGAGGCACGGCCCGATTCCGACATCGATCTGCTGGTGGTGATGCCCCAGGCCACGCTCACCCCGCTCGAACGCCAGCAGGCGTTGCGTTCCCTGCGCGCGGTGCTGCGGCCCCTGCCGTTGCGGGTGGCTGTGGATCTGGTGGTGGTGGGATACGAGGACGCCCAACGGCTGTCTGGCTCCCGCTGGCATGTGGTGGCGCGCGCCCTGCGCGAGGGGAAGGAACTGCATGTCGCCAGCTGAGGACGCGCTGCTGCTGCTGCGGCTGGCCACCAGGCACCTGGGCAGCCTCAGGGGCACCCTGGATGCCGCCACGCTTGCCGAGGAGGATTGGGGTTTCCTGGCGCAGCAGACGCTGGAGAAGCTGCTCAAGGCCTTGCTGGTTCTCCACGGGCTGGAACCACCCCGAAGCCATTCGCTCCAACGGTTGCTGCAGGAACTGGCCGCCTGCGGCGAGACCCCGTCCATCGCCCCCGAGCTTCTTGATCTTGATGATTTCGCGGT
>JBKDOR010000187.1:0-33932 GCA_046342775.1 Synechococcaceae cyanobacterium | reverse complement strand
GCTTCTGGGGGATGAACAGCAGCTCGCCGGCCTCCGGCCGCTCCACCTCGCCGCGGGCGGCGGACCACAGTCCGCTCACCAGCCTCAGGAAGGAGGTCTTGCCGCATCCCGAGGGGCCCACCACCAGCAGCCGCTGCCGCGAGCCGACCGTCAGGCTGAGGTCGCGGATCAAGGGCCTGCTGCTACCCGGAGGCACCAGATCGACATGGCGCAACACGATCGCGGCGGGGCCTGGCAGCCCGTGCAGGCCGGCGGGCTGGGTCGGCGCCGAGGGCTGCTGGGCCTGGCTGATCAGCTCCACCTTGGACTGAAACCCCTCAAGACGGCTGATTGAGGCGGAGAAGGCGGCGAGGCGATCGATGTTGTTCACGATATAGCTCACGGAAAACAACACCTGGGAAAAAGCGATGCTGGCCTGTCCGAAAACGCCGAAATCCACCTCCTTGGCGAAATAGATCGGCGCAATCACCAACCAGGGCAAAAAGCGAGAGAAATAGTCGTAGGAGCGTTGAATTACCGTGATCACCGCCTCCCAGACGATCAGGCGGTTGTAGTTCTTGATCGCCCCTCCCAGGCGACGGTCGGCCTCCCTCTCCTCCTGGCGTTCGCCGCGGTAAAAGGCAATCGACTCGGCATTGTCGCGGATGTGAACAAGGCCATAGCGGAAATTGGCCTCCAGCTTGAGTTGCTGATAGTTCAGTTCCACCAGCTTGCGGCTGGCAAAGATGATCACCGCCGTGCCCGCCAACGAATAGACCAACAACCAGGTCGCCAGCTTGGTGCTGATCGTTAACAACACAAAGATAAAGCTCACAAAGGTGAGCAATGCCGAGATCACCTCCACCGCCACCGTCAGGCTGGTTCCGGTAAAGCTGGCCGCATCCTGGGAGATCCGCTGATCGGGGTTATCGATCTGTTCCTGGCTCTCATCATTGGGATTGAGAATGTAATAGGCGCGGTTGGTGAGATAACGGCCCAGCAACCGGCCGGTCAGCCACTCTCTCCACAGCAGGCCCAGCTTCGGGATCAGGTAGCTCTGTAGAGCCCGAATCGGCAGAGCCAACACCAGGCAAAAGGCATAGATGGCGACGATCTTCCAAAACTCTTCGACCTTGTAACCCACCAGGGCGTTCTCAATATTCCTGGCGACAAAACTGATACCCACATTGATGCCATTGATCACCAGGATCAGCAACATGATCACCCCCAGCAACACCCAGGGCAGCCAGCGACCCTCACGCAGGCGATGGCGAAAGGCCCCGAACGCCAGCAGGCCGGCCGCGGTCAGCACCATCACCACGGCCCCCACCGGGCTCTGCCAGATGGCGTTCACCTGTTGCGGCACCCCGGGCAGGAAGCGATCACGCAGTTCAGGAATCAACAGGCCGCTCAGGCTGACGGCGGCCGTGAGCAGCAGCAGCGTCACCCCCACCACCACCGCCAGCAGCGCCACCAGCAGCAGCCCGAACGACCAGCCACTGGCGCCGTTGTCCAGGGGCAGGAAGTAGGGCTGAGCTAAACGCTGCAGCTTGCCCAGCTGGTCGCGGAAGGACTTAAGCGGAGACATGGTGCCGATCAGATGAGGGCATTGTCGCCGCTGAAGGGCTGATGCTGATGGGCCTCGCCGCATCGGCGCCGGTCCGTTCCAGCCGATTCACCTCTCGGCCGGTCAGATCAATCGCAGAGTCGCCACGCCAACGCGGTTCTGCGCTACTTCTCGGCGGCTCAGCCCGGCGGCTCAGGTCCGGCGGCTCAGCCAGGCAGATCAGCCCTGCGGCGCAGTCCGGCTGCCTAGCCCGGCGGCCAAGCCAGTTCTCGCCCGCCGAGCACATGCAGATGCAGGTGGAACACGGTTTGGCCCGCCTCCGCGCCGCTGTTGATCACCGTGCGAAAACCGCTCAAGCCCTCCTGCTTGGCCACCCGGGCCGCCACCAGCAGCAGATGACCCAGCAAGGCCTCGTGCTCCGGGCCGGCCTCAGCGAGCTGGGCGATCGGCTCCCGCGGGATCACCAGCAGATGCACCGGCGCCTGGGGGGCCACATCGCGGAAGGCCAGGCAGCGGTCGTCGCTGTAGACGGCATCGCAGGGGATTTCCCCCCGCAGGATCCGGCCGAAGATCGTGTCGTTGCTGGCCATGGCTCTGGAGGGGTCTCGGGAGGGGGTGAAGACGGGGCGACGGCGGGGCGTTCTGGCTGAGCGGTGTGGCTGGGTGTGGGGTGGGGCGTGGGGGCGGGGAGCGGATTGGCAAACCCGTTGCCACGACGGCGACTGTGACAGGTGGTGGCATTGATTCTGCAGTGGAGATGGCGACGATGCTGGCGCGCTGCAGCAGTGCGGCCCTGTGGGGGCTGGATGCCGTGGAGGTCACGGTGGAGGTGGATCTGGCGCCGGGGCTGCCGGGGTTGCAGCTGGTCGGCCTGCCCGATGCCGCCGTTCAGGAGGCCCGCGAGCGGGTGCGCGGCGCCCTGCGCAACAGCGGCCTGCGGGTGCCGCTCAGCCGCGTGGTGGTCAGCCTGGCCCCCGCCGATCTGCGCAAGGCCGGCCCCGGCTTTGACCTGCCGATCGCCCTGGGGCTGCTGATCGCCAGCGGCCAGCTGGAGCCAACCCAGCTGGAGGGGATCTGGAGCGTGGCGGAGCTGGGGCTCGACGGCCATCTGCGGCCGGTGCGGGGGATGCTGGCCCTTGCCCTGGCGGCCCAGCGGGCTGGCGCCAAGGCGCTGCTGGTGCCGAGCGCCAATGGGGCCGAGGCGGCGTTGGTGGAGGGATTGGAGGTGTGGGCCGCCGCCGACCTCTCGGAGGCCTTGGCCTGGTTGCGGGATCCCGCCGCCGCCGCCGCTGAGCGGGCCAAGCCGCGACAGCACGCCCAGGCGGTGGACCGCGCCCGATCCACAACGCGGCAGGAGGGCCCCGGCGATCTGGCCGAGGTGCGCGGTCAACCCCACGGCCGTCGGGCCCTGGAACTGGCGGCAGCCGGCGGCCACCACCTGCTGCTGGTCGGACCTCCCGGCAGCGGCAAGACGATGCTGGCGCGGCGGCTGCCGGCCCTGCTGCCGCCCCTGGCCCGCCCGGAGGCCTTGGAGCTCACGCGGCTGCAGTCGGTGGCGGGGCTGCTGCCGACTGGCAGCGGGCTGGTGGCGCAGCGGCCGTTTCGCAGTCCGCACCACAGCTGCTCAGCGGCGGCCCTGATCGGCGGCGGGCCGCTGCCGCGGCCGGGAGAGCTGAGCCTGGCCCACCACGGCGTGCTGTTTCTCGACGAGTTGGCGGAGTTCCGCCGCGAGGTGCTGGATCAGCTGCGCCAGCCCCTGGAACAGCGGCAGGTGTGGATCAGCCGGGCCAGGCAGCGCTGCTGTTTCCCCTGCCGGATCATCCTGGTGGCCGCCTGCAATCCCTGTCCCTGCGGCTGGACTGGCGACCCCCAGCGCAGCTGCGTCTGCGGCGAGGGCCGGCGACGGCGCTACTGGGCCCGCCTCTCGGGGCCGCTGCTGGATCGCATCGATCTGCAGGTGGCGGTGCGACGGGCCGAAGCCCGGGAGCTGGCCGAGCTGTATCGGCCCCCGGGCGCCGAGGGGCCAGCCTCCGACTCGGGGAGTTACCGCGGCAACCGCGCTGGGGGGCTGGAACGCGCTGGGATGGAGGCTGCTGGCCGGGGCCGAGCTCACCCGGCCGGCGCTGGCTGGCACGGCACTGGTTTGGAGGGGGGTGGCTTTGGCGTCGCTGGTTCAGGAGCAGCTGACCCGGAGGATCTGGACCTGGGCGGTGTGGGCGAGGGCCCTGCTGGACCCTCCCTCGCTGGCGTTGACCGCCTGGAGGGTGAACGCCCGTGTGGTGAACGCGCTGGCGCCCAGCACCGCGGACGGGAATCCCTGGGCGAACACCGGTGCAACGGGTCTCTGGCCTTGGCGGCGGCGCCGTCCCCCGCCCTGGAGCGCTTGGCTGGCTCCAGCGACGGCGCGGCCTCGACGGCGGAGGTGGCGGCGCGGGTGCTGCTGGCGCGGGAGCGCATGCGGCAACGCAACCCCGATGGCTGCATCAACGCCGATCTGCCAACAGGCCAGTTGGCGGCGGTGCTGGAGCTGGAGGAGGGGGCGTTGGCGCTCTGGGAGCGGGCCTTGGCCGGGCGCCGGCTGACGGCGCGGGGTGGGGAGCGGCTGCTGCGGGTTGCCCGCACCATCGGCGACCTGGCAGGTCAGCGACGGGTGAACGCCGCAGCCGTGGCGGAAGCGATCGCCTTCCGCAGCTTCGACCTGGTCAGCGAGCCCATGGAGGCCGGGCCGGTGGGGCGGGAGCGGGGCAGCCCTCGAACATCGGGGTCCAGCTGATGCGGGCCACGGCGCTTGGCCACGGCGCTTGGCCACGGCGATGCCCTGCCAGCCGGGCGTTCAGGCTCAACCGGAAAACAGGCCCGACCAAGTCTCCGCCGCCCGGAAGCCCTTGGACAGGACATAGTCGCCCCGCAGCCAGCCGCGCCGATGGGGCTGGCCTGTCATTCCTGCCGAGGAGGCCCTTCGCCAAACCACAGGCTCCCAGCAGCCAGCCCTGCCCGTGGGACCGATCAGGCATTCGTGCCGAGGAGACCCCAGGCCCGGAGGCCCTTGGCCATCGCACAGTCGTCGCGCGTCTGACCCGGCCCAATCGAACCGCTCAGGCGTTCATGCCTAAGCGGTCAGAACGCAAACGACCCACACCCAAGCCTTGGCGAACCCCGCGGCTCCTGCCCCCGGCCAAGAGTCCTGGGCCAGGTGGGGCCAGCTGGCACTTCGTAGGCCAGGAAACCTGGCCGATGAACCTCGCGGGCCGCCGCCCCGTCTCAGACCCCCGTGGCAGACCCCCGTGGCAGTTGCCCCATATCAGGGGCCAGAAGCCAGGGGAACCGCCTCGAGGCCATCCCCTCGGGGGTGGAGGGGCGCCAAACCGCCGGACTCAGTCGTCGATGCGGCTGCCGCGGCGACGATGGATGCCCGTGTAGGGCTGCACGCCGATGGAGGGGGGCATGAAGGCCGCCTCCTCACGGGGATTGCCGAAGGCGTGATTCAGGGCTTCCGCCATCCAGGTGCCAAAGCGTTGCAGCTGGGAGGCGCGGGAGGGAACGCGGGCGAAGGGAGCTTGCATGGTCCGTGTAGCGGACGACACTTCAGCATCGGACCGGCGGACGCGGATGCCAACAGGTCGTTATACCGATTCAGCCGGAAGCACCCAGAAGAGGGCCCCTCGGGCTGGCCGGCGCGCTGGAACCGGGATGAGAGCTGCCGCTGCTGGCCCCCTCCAGAACCACGGGCGATCTTGGTGCCACTTCGATGGGGGCGGCCTGCTTGCGGCACAGCTGCCGCCACTGCAATCTCAGCCAGCGATCCCTCGGTTGCCAGCGGCAAGCGCCGGGGCTGCGGCGGGTCTGGCCAACCCACCTCGGTCAAACCTGGCGGCCCGCCATTTCACGGGCATCAACTTGGCGGACATCAACAGGACCCAGCGACTACGGCGCCAGGAAGTGGCAGCTCCAGGCCAAGGCCCAGGCATCCCATCAAGGAGGTAGATGGCGCCCCACACAACGGATGGGAGGGCGCGACATTTGAACGCTAACGAGACTCCGGAAAACCCTCGGCCATGGCTCAAGGGATCGCGGCTTCGCAGGGGTGTTCAGGAGTCACAAGCGCAGAAACCGTGGTTGTGGAGAGCTTCCCCAAGCCGAATTCCTTCACCCAGCCAGCTGGCTGGGGAGTGGCGTAGCGCGGATCTCAGCGGCGGCGGCGGCGCTGCTGCGCCTTGCGCTTGTACTTCTCGGTGGGCGTTTCGTGGTGACGCAGCCGCTTCAGGTCGGCGAAGATGCCTGCCTTCGACACTTGGCGTTTGAAACGCCGCAGGGCGGATTCGATCCCTTCGTTTTCGCCGACGGTGACCTGGGTCATAAAAACAGCTGCGGGGAAGCAAACAGCCTTCAATCCTACCAACCGGGCGGTATCAGCTCCGCCGTGGGCCCCCAGTGGCTGGGGGCTTCGGCAAGCCCGCCGGTGGCGTCATGAGCGCCGAGCTGGGGCGACCGCCACCCGCGGGCGTCGATAAAACGGGTGAGGTTGGGCTGGTCGAGCCGGAGCTCGCTGAGGTTGGCGTGGCCGAGCTTGGAAGCGTCGACGTGGGGCTGGTCGAGCTGGGGCTGGTCGAGGCGGGCTTGCCGGATCCCGCCGGAATGGTCGGTGGCGCTGGAGCGGGCACTGAGGCCGCAGGAGCGGTGGCGGAGGCAGCACCGGGCCACTCGGCGGCGTACACGTAGACATGTCCCAGCTGGCGGCCGCGGAAGGCGCGGCGCATCAAGGTCCAACCGGGCTCCAGCTCGAATTTCAAAAACCCTCCTCCGGCTCCCTGGGTACGAGCAACCACGAGCTCCGGTCCCGCCCCGGCCTTGGTGGGCAACGCGAGCAGCAGGGTGTCGTCGCTGGAACGGCTCACCATCAGGCGATAGCTGGTGGCCAGATCGGTGCCTCCGATCCGCAGCGAGAAGCCATTGGCATCGATGTAGCGGCTGCAGATTCCTGTGAAATCAAAGCTGGCCAGGAGCGGCTCCACCACTGCCGGCCTGCCGGCTCCGACGCTGAAACAGGCCCGCTTGGGGCTGAGCTGCTCGTAGATGTTGAGCTGGGCTCGATCGCCTTTGCTGCCGATCGGCGCCGCCACCAGCACGAACCGCTGCAGGTCGAGGGGCGCGGCCTCAAACAGCGACTGGGCGCGGCCGGGGCCGGACCAGCTGGCCAGCACAGCGGCGCTGACCACAGTGACGCCGGCGGATGCGCTGGCGCCGCGGGCCCAGCGGCCCCAATCGGCAGGACGGAGGACCGACACCGGCACGGAGAATTCACAGAGTGGAGCGAATGTTATTCAGGCCACCGCGGGCTCACCAGCGCCAGACCCGCCGTGACGGCCGGTTATCGCTCCGGTCGGGTGTCGCTTGGGAGGGCGGCGCCTCGGCCATTGGTCGCTAAGCCGGCTGTCGTTGGGGCCGATTCTTGGGTTGCCTGTCGCTCCGGAAATCCTCGCCTCGGGCAGTTGTCCCGCAACTGACTGTCGTTGGGGCCGGCGTGTTCGGCCGGTTGGCGTTGGGGTGGGGCGAAGCTCTGCCGTGGCGGCGTTGGCTTGGCTGCAATCAGAACTGCAAGGCTGAAAGGCAGGGATGAAGGGTCGTAAGGAGTCGGTAGGGCGGGGAGGCTGTGCGGCGAGGACTCTGAACGGCTCGAAGCGATCCCGCCGTGCCAGACCTCAGGCCGGACGATTGATGCGGATCGCCACCAGCAGGGCCAGCGCCGTGCCCGGCAGGCTGAGGCCAAGGATCCAGCCGGTGGTGGTGGCGCCCAGGTCGGGGTCTCCATAGGCCAGCTCGAACACTGAGCCGGTGGCGGCGATGCCGAGCACACAAGCCAGGGCGAGGAATAGCCCCGCCAGAGGTTTCATTGGCATGGAGTCACCAGCTTGGTGGGGAGGGTTGGGTTCAGTGGATCGGCTGAACGTGGTCGCGTTGAAAGCCGTGCTGTTGCAGGCTGTCCACCAAGCCCAGCTCATCGCTGACGCGATCCACGAACAAGACTCCATTGAGGTGGTCGAGTTCGTGCTGAATGCAGCGGGCCAGCAGGCCATCGGCCTTGAGTCGCCGCGGCCGGCCCATGTCGTCGCGGTAGCTCACCTCCACCACCGAGGGGCGCACCACATTGAGGTAGACGCCGGGGATGCTGAGACAGCCTTCTTCATAGGTGTTGAGGGAGGCTCCAGCAGCGGAGATCTCCGGGTTGATCAGCACCAGTGGTGGCGTCGCCGCCTCGTCGAGATCGAGGTCGATCACCAGCAACTGGCGCTGCACCCCCACCTGAGGGGCCGCCAGGCCGATGCCCCGAGCGGCATACATGCTGCGCAGCATGTCGCGCGCCAGATCCCGCACCGAATCATCCACCTTGCTGATGCGGCGGGTGTTCTGGCGCAGGTCGCGGGAGCCGAGGCGACGAATCTCCAGCGGTGCCGGTTGATCGCCGGATTTATCGAGCAGCAAACCATTGCTGGTTTTTTCAGCCACGCGGGCCATCTGGGCGAAACTGCGGGCCAAGTGAAACGGAAACTCCACCCCGTCATCCTAGGAGGAGTCACTCTCGAATCCGCTGTGGCCACGACCAGCGAGGACGGCGCGGCGACAACCGTGACCTCCCAGGGCAACGGCCCCCTATCGGCGCGGCAGGCCCTGGCCGACAGCGTTGCGTTGAAGGAGCCGCTGCTGGCAGCAGGCTGGCTTTACTGGCTGGAGCAACGGCCGGCCGAGCAGGGGCGGACCACCCTGCTGCGCCGCCCCGCCCTCGACCCGCAGGCGCCGCCCCAGGAGCTCAGCCCCGCCCCGATCAACCTGCGCTCCCGAGTGCACAGCTATGGCGGCGGCGTTTACGCCGTGGGGGCCGGTCAGCTGGTGATGGTGGACGATCGCGACCGCTGCCTCTGGTTGCGGCCGTTGCCTGAGAGCGGATCTGGGCCCCTGCCGCCGGCCCGCCAGCTCACGCCGCCCGCCGATCCGAACCAGCCTCGGGCCTTTGCCGATGGTCTGGTGGACCCGGAGCGGCAGCGTTGGATCGGCGTGATGGAGCAGAGCGGGCGCGACCTGCTGGTGGCGGTGCCCCTGGCCGGAGGCGAGCCCGAGCCGCTGTGGCGGCCCGCCGACTTCTGCGGCTACGCCACGCTCAGCCCCGATGGCCTGGCCCTGGCCTGGGTGGAATGGCAGCAGCCCCACATGCCCTGGGAGCGCAGCCAGTTGTGGCTGGCTGCGGTGTCGGCCGATGGGCGCCTGGAGGGGGCGCGGCAGGTGGCGGGCTCCGAGGCCTCCTCGGAGCGCGGGATCTCGGTGTTCCAGCCGCTCTGGGCGGGAGCCGATCTGGTGGTGGCCAACGACCGAAGCGGCTGGTGGAACCTCGAGCGTCTCGCCAAGGCCAACGTGTTGCGGCCGGAGGCACCAGCGCAGTGGCAACCGCTGCTGCCGATGCGGGCGGAGTTCGCCATGCCCCAATGGGTCTACGGCATGCGCACCACCGCCTGGGACGGCCAGGAGCTGCTGGCGGCGGCCTGTGTGGACGGGTGCTGGCAGCTCGGGCGGCTGGCTCCGAAACCCGTCTCCCCCGATCGGCCTGATCCCGAAACGCCCTCCCACGGCTGGCATCCCATCAACACCCCTTGCGATGACCTCGCTTACCTGGTTGCCGCTGCCGGGCGGCTGGTGGCGGTGGGCTCCGGTCCGGATCGCCCCTCCGGCCTGCTGGAGGTGGAGCTGCCCGACGGCGGCTGGCGCCATTCCCCCGTGGCGGCGGCGCCCTTGACCCTCGCGGCCCTGAGCCACCCCGAAGCCCTCTGGTTCCCCGGCCACGCTGAGCGGCCCACCCACGCCTGGTATTACCCGCCCCAGGGGACTCCGGAAATGCCGGCGCCGCTGCTCGTGCGGGGGCACAGCGGCCCCACCGCCATGGCCCGCACGGGCCTGAATCCGGCGCTGCAGTTCTGGACCAGTCGGGGCTGGGGCGTGGTGGAGGTGAACTACGGCGGCTCCACCGGCTTCGGGCGCGCCTACCGGGAACGGCTCGATGGCGGCTGGGGTGTGGTGGATGTGGACGACTGCCTGGCCGCAGTGCAGACGCTTGTAGCTGCAGGACGGGCCGATCCGGAGCGGGTGGCGATGGAGGGGGGCAGCGCCGCCGGCTTCACGGTGCTGGAAGCCCTGGCCCGCGATGGCACGCTCAAGGCCGGCTGCTGCCGTTATCCGGTCACGGATCTCACGGCGCTGGCCAGCGACGCGGGCGAGCATCGCTTTGAAGCGCGTTACTTCGACACCTTGATTGGTCCTTGGCCTCAGGCTCGATCGCTCTATGAGCAGCGCTCGCCGCTGCGCCATCCGCAGCGGATCAACGCTCCGGTGATCCTGTTCCATGGCCTGGAGGATCCCGTGGTCCCACCGCGGCAAACCGAAGCTCTGGCCCTCGCCCTGCAGGAGCGGGGTGTGCCGGTGGAGCTGCATTTATTCCCGGGAGAGGGCCACGGCTTCCGCGATCGGGCCGTGCAGCAGCGGGTGCTGGAGGCGACGGAAGCCTTTTTCCACCGCCAACTGCGGTTGTGAGCGCCTTGGAGGGATGGTGGCTGCCGCTGCTGGCCGGCGCACTGGAACCGGGCGGCTGGCTGCTCACCCTCGCCACCTGGCTGCTGGCGGCGGCGCTGCTCACGGCGCTGCTGCTGCTGGGCAGCTGGATCGGCAAAGGGCTGGTGTTGCACCAATGGGGGATTCCCGAGGCCTTGATCGCTGGCTGCCTGGGCCTGTTGATCGCCCCCGATGGGGCACTGCCCCTGCTGCCCGAGGCGGTGATCCGCTGCTGGGACGCTTTGCCCCTTGCCTTGCTCACCTTGGTCTTCGCCACGTTGCTGCTGGCCAAACCCCTGCCGCGTCCCTCGGGGCTTTGGCGGCCCCTCAGCGCCCAGGTGCTGATGGCCCTGACCCTGGCGTTCGGGCAATACCTGGTGGCTGGGCTGGCGGTGCTGCTGCTGCTACAGCCCCTGCTGGGGGTGTCGCCGGTGATGGCCTGCCTGATCGAGGTGGCCTTCGAGGGGGGCCACGGCTCGGCGGCGGCCATGGGGCCCACCTACGAACGGCTCGGGGTGAACGGCGCCACGGCACTGGGGCTGGCCTTGTCCACCGTGGGGCTGCTGGCCTCCACCGTGGTGGGAGGGCTGGTGGTGGTGCTGGCCCGGCGCCTCGGCTGGCTGGGGGCGGTTGCCCCGGGCATCGATCCCGCCATGACGCAAGCCCACACCCCAAGCCCCAGCCCAACCGCCACGGGAGCCCTCCCCACCAGCGGCGCGTCGGCACGGCCCCCGGGAGGCGGTCTCAGCCTCGGCCAGCGCGTCCAACGCTGGACCCTGAATCTCGCTCTGGCGGGCCTGGCGGTGGCCATCGGCTGGGGGCTGCTGCGGGTGTTGCAGGCGGTGGCCCCGCGCCTGGGGGGAGGCGTGACGATGGTGGTGGAGGCGCTGCCGGTGTTTCCTTTGGCGCTGGTGGGGTCGCTGTTGATGCGGCTGCTGGTGGAGCGCTGCGGGATCGACCATCTGGTCAGCGGCCCGATCCAGAACCGGGTCGGCAGCCTGTCGGCGGATCTGCTGATCGCCGCGGCCACGGCCTGTCTGGATCTGTCGTTACTGGCCCACGACTGGCTGCCGCTGCTGGTGCTCTCGGCGGCAGGGCTGGTCTGGAACCTGGCGATCCTGTTGCTGCTGGCGCCACGGCTGCTGCCCTCGCCCTGGTTCAGCCGCGGCATCATCGAATTCGGTCAGGCCACCGGCGTGGCCGCCAGCGGCCTGTTGCTGCTGAACATGGCCGACCCCAACGATGCGGGCGATGCCCTCACGCCGTTCTCGATCAAGCAACTGTTGTTGCAGCCCTTGCTGGCCGGCGGGGTGATCACCGTGGTGGCGCCGCTGGCGGTGGTGGGCTGGGGGCTGGGCGCCTGGACGGCCTTGAGCCTGGTGGTGGTGCTGGTGGCCGGGGGAACGGGGCTGTTGCTCAGCCGAGGCAACCAGTCCGCCTAAACATGAGCCTGAGCGTCTGTGGATGAACCCGAGTCCAAACAACACTGGCATCGGAAGCCAGGGTCGCTCCCCGTTCACAGGGCCGATGCTCAACCCCAGGGCAGGATTCATGCCTGAAGTCCGGCACCACGCCAAGCAGGTTGCCAAAACAAGGACAAATCACAGTTCCAAAACGATGCCCCCACTCCAGCGTCAAACGCCAGGGTGGGGGCTCTCGCCGGGTCCGCATGGAACGCGGAACCGAAGGATCACAGCCGGATCAACCGTTCAGTGCGATCAGGCGGCGTTCTCCGCGGTCGACAGACCCTGAGACATAGAACTGGGTTGCATGGACACCTCCTCCGAAGGATCGTGCCAGCCGGCGTCGCCTACGGCCTGAACCCAGGGTTCAGACCACGACACTGCTGACGGGACTGGATGACCATAGGAGGTGCCGGCCGCCTCTGCGAGGGTCGGTCAGCGGGATCACGGCCTCAGCGCGGCCCCATCATGGACAACAGGTCATCCAGATGGGCCGCTGCGGCGCAATCCCGCTAGGATCAGACATCAAACGAAAGGAGACCAGCCGCGTGAACATTCTGCTGGTTTATCCACGCTTTCCCAAGACCTTCTGGTCTTACGAAAAAATCCTTGAGCTGGTCAACCGCAAGGTGTTGCTGCCGCCCCTGGGTCTGATCACGGTAGCGGCGATCCTTCCTCAGGAATGGACCTACAAGCTGGTGGACACCAATATCCGCCCGGTGGCGGAAGATGAATGGGGCTGGGCTGATCTGGTGATCATCTCGGCGATGATCGTGCAGAAGGAGGACATGATGCGCCAAATCGCCTTGGCCCATCAACACAACAAGCCCGTCGCGGTGGGTGGTCCCTATCCCAGCTCAACCCCGGAAGAACTTGAGGCGGCCGGAGTTGAGTTTCTGATCCTGGACGAAGGAGAGATCACTCTGCCGCTGTTCGTTGAGGATTTGCGTCAAGGAGCCAAGCGCGGTCGCTACAGCGCCAATGGCGAAAAGCCAGACGTCACTTCAACGCCGATTCCTCGCTACGACCTGCTGGAGCGCAGTGCCTACGACTCAATGTCGGTGCAGTTCTCACGCGGCTGCCCGTTTCAATGCGAGTTCTGCGACATCATTGTGCTCTATGGGCGCAAGCCCCGCACCAAGACACCGGACCAGCTGGTCGCCGAGCTGGAGAGCCTTTACCAGCTGGGATGGCGCGGTGGGGTGTTCATGGTCGACGACAACTTCATTGGCAACAAGCGCAACGTCAAGTTGTTGCTGCGAGCGTTGGCCGCCTGGCAAGAGAAGCGCGGCTACCCCTTCCGCTTCGATACGGAAGCTTCCCTCGATCTAGCAGAGGATGACGAGCTGCTCGACCTGATGTTGGCCTGCAATTTCGCGGCAGTGTTTATGGGAATTGAAACTCCCGACACCGATAGCTTGGCACTGACGATGAAGCACCAGAATACCCGCTCGCCGCTGCTCGATTCGATCGACAAGGTCACCCGCGCAGGGTTGCGGGTGATCGCTGGGTTCATCATCGGCTTCGATGGTGAAAAGCCCGGAGCCGGACAAAGAATTGTGGACTTTGCCGAAACCACCGGGATTCCCACCACCACCTTCGCGATGCTGCAGGCCCTGCCCCATACGGCCTTGTGGCACCGCCTGCAGCGGGAGGGGCGGTTGATCGCTGATGGCGGCAATATCAACCAAACCACCTTAATGAACTTCGTGCCGACGCGCCCCGTCGAGGACATCGCCAAGGAATATGTAGATGCCTTCAGCTATCTCTATGCCCCTGACATATACCTGGATCGCGTCTATCGCTATTTCCTCAAACTCGGGGCACCACGGGTCAAAGGAAGCTTCCAATGGCCCGAGTGGGTGGTGGTGCGAGCACTGTTGATCGTCTGCTGGCGCCAGGGGGTGTTGCGCTCAACACGCTGGGCGTTCTGGCATCACCTGGCGCACATCCTGTTGGCCAACCCGGGGGTGGCGGAGCAATACTTAGCAGTGTGCGCCCACAACGAACACTTCCTGGAATATCGCGATTTGGTGCGGCTCCAGATCGAAAGCCAGCTGGCCACCTACCGCCGCAACCTGGCGGATCATCCCACTGCCGCCAGTGCATCGCCTGCGGAGGCCGCTCAACAGGACAGCCTCCAACCCGACGGCATGCAAGCGGAACTGGTCAGCGCTGGATCAGCGAGCCCTGGGGGCAGCTGAGCCAGATGCCCCCGGGCTGGGCTTAGAAATCGGCGCTGGAGAGTGCACTGATCGGGGTGACCTCAAGGCGCCGAGCCCGCATCGCTTAGATCACCATCCGGATCCTGGATGAAACCACCCAAGCTCCTGGCGGGTTGGCGTCTGTGACGCCAGGTTGGACCATCTGGTTGGCGTGATCAACAAGCTGTCGCCATTCAGAAGACCATGCCGAGACATACGCCTACCGAGGCCTCCGGCCTAGCCTGGCGGAGCCACTGGAATCGCTGCAATGCATCCACGGGCGTCAATACCACCTCAAACAGTACAGAGTGAGTCCAAGAAAATGATCTCGTGCTAATCATCGCCGGAACCGCGTAGAGCCTGTTCATTCTGGACAAATCGAGGGGCCTTGCCGCGCTCGCCGCCAAGAGCCTGCCAAAGAAATGTAATCCTGTGATTGCCTTCATGAAACGCCATTGCTAAAGTTAGTGCATTCACAATTCTTTGGCAAAATGACCGATCTTGAAAAGTCTCAGAGGGATGGGGCCAGGGCCAGCACAAATCTCGTGCTCATGGGCGTCTTGCATTTCTTCTTTGGGTTCTTTGCGTCACTTGGATATGCAATCGCACTGAAATATTGGAAGCCATTCTGGATTGCCACTCTCGTGGCAATTGCAAGCGGGATTATTGCTGTAATCTTGGGTTTCATTGTGGGTATCATTGTTGGCGGTTCTGGTGGCTCCAGGGATACGGCAGGAGTCGTCGGATTCTTTATCGGAGTACCTTTGGGGTTAATCCCGCCGCTGGTTTCGTTTTTAATGTTCAGGACCAGGGTTCTGTCGCTTCGTGCCCGCCGATGAGGTGATGACCCACTACTGGACGACGCCATCCAGCGAGGAGGCCCCATCAGGTGTACAACTGTCTATGTCTCCGGAGGATCAATAGCGGATGATGCCTGACAGCTGCCCACAGAAGGGTGCACTGACGATTTAACTTTGCTAAAAAGATCCATTCACAAATACAAGCAACCATGGGCTCCTGATCGTGATCTCAAGCCAATGAAGACTCAAGACAATGATGGGCCTCGATAAAGAAAAGTTGCGATGGCACCATCTCTAATCTCGTGAACGAGATCGAGCTCCCCTTCCTTGCTGTCCGTAAATATTTTGGTATTTTCCCAAAAAACCTCAGGCACCCGCTTATGGTTTTGCCAATCTTGCATGATAATCAGAGTTTTTCCAGGAATAAAGGAGTCTTTAAATATGTTCCACCATCCTTCATTAACGGCAAGACTTCTGCCGCAATCAACAACGATAACCTCGATGGGCCCATCATGCCATTCCAGACAAGGTAGTTTTTCATTGCCATCGTAATCGCAAATCTTTTGCCTCCTGACAACGAGATGCGAAGCAAGGTCACGCGACTGCTCCTGAAAAAGATGGAGAAACGATGCATGGTTATCTAAAGGGGCGATGGCCGTTCCCTCCAGCCACCTATTCATCCAGGAGCTTCGCCAGATAAAATCATCGTAAACATATAAATTCTTGCCAGAGAAAGATGGATTAGCGAGCAATGATGAAACAAGGTAAAATGTCGATTGACCAAGCCATGGGCCAACCTCAACAAATGAGCCGCTTCCCGAATAAAACTGGGTAATATAGCCATAGTACCGTTTTTCGGCTTTAGTTAACATTCCTGGAACATTGCATTCTGGTGCGACCAAGAAATCCCATGGCATTCCATTCGTTAATATCGAACGAGCAAGGATCTCGCCAGTCAACATAGATTTGATGCAAGGCAAAGGCTGGCTGGAATTTCTAGCCTCTCTTTGCCTCAGGATCTCCTGACTAATGATGCGAAGACGCAACATCTCATCACTCAGTCGTTCGAGCTGTTCGGTACTCGAGAAACGCAGCAAAGCTGCTACAGTTTTGCGAGCCAGCCGTTTGAGCATGATTTGCGACGTTAAGCGTATAAAAAAGCGCTTGAGGTGTTCTGTGGAGGGCGTCCATTTTCAGTGCCGTGCACAGCGCGGAGGTGATCGTACTCCATCGTGAGTGATCCCGCACTCGTGAACGCAATCTTAATGGCACTGTCTCTTTGTTATGTCGAGGACTTCAGGGGAAGCTGCAAGCTGCTGGAGAGTCCCAAAGATAAAATTGATCCGGCCCTTGCGGACCTCTCGATCTGATGCCCAGATGCTCCAAGCTGGTGAATTGAGTACAGCTTTTCTTCTCTGGAGAATTGATGGTATGTGAAGCAATGACAAGTCTCATAGTGATCTGGTTCAACCGCGTGGAGGTCTCTGGCATGCAGACTCCAGCAAAGCCTTGGGAAACCAGACACTGTCATTCATGTTGCCATGGTATCGCCGATCAGGCTTAACCAATTCGCTCCCAATGTCGAGGCTTAATCTCAAAAAGATGATTCTATTGTTGTTGACCCGAGTTCACGCAAAAGAATCTCCGTAGATTCGAACAGAGCGCCTTAGTGGGCGCCTTGGTGCTTGCTCCAGTCCATTGATTGAGAGTTCGCGAAATACTGCTTGCAAGCCATGACTGATAAGCTCGTGGAATTGCACGCCATGGCTCATGTCAGTAACATCAAAAAAGCAAGTTTGATTGCCTGCAATCAATACCTTCCTGTGAAAGGCACCAGCCGAACTCCGCCACTGCAGTGCCGCTCAAGGTTGTGCCGGTTCAATTCACTGGAACTTCTGCCGCCCGAGAAGCACTGCTGGCTCAAGTTGTTGCCGATCTCATCCGCGTGGGAAGCATATGCCCTCGGGGAATCATGCCCTTGGGCTGATCCCAAGCCAGGAGCCATATCCTTGGCGTGTGTGGGCGGCTTCAGCAGCCTGTCCTCTCGAGTTCACATTCACTGATCAAAGTACGCATCATGGCAAGCTCGAGTCGAGGAGGTCTCTGTCCTGGTACGGTCAGCGTGGCCAGGAAGCGAAGTTAGGCAGCTTCCCGCTCATTCGTGAATAGTTTCTCATCGGGATCACCACCTTGTATGGATTAACCCATGTCTTCGCCAGGGCAGGGTGCGCTATGGGAAACCAGACCACATTCGCTTCCAGGTACCATCCAGCAAAGTCGATTGCGAAGGTGACCTGAGGTACCCAGAAACAATCGGGCCAAGACCTCCGGCGCAGGCCTTGGGTGGTTCGATCAAGAGGGCATACAGAACTGCTCAGATTCGTTAGCTGACAGTGGAGGAAGAGCGGGCTGATGGAAAATTGACTTGAACTCTTTCCCGTCATCAAGAACGAGAAAGCTTGTCAAAATCATGATAAACAAAATAACCTCGTGGGCAGGTCAGAAGCTGGCTGATGTGTTTGGGTTTCTCTAGCGGGCAGCTGCTGGGAAGAGCCAGCTCCATGTTGCCACGATCCCAGCCGATCCATGGGAGGCTCAGGCCGATTGCAGCTCAGGCTGAGCCTGTCATGGCTGCGTTTCCAGCCCCACCACCTGCTGACAGCGCTGCGGCTCCCGCTCTGCCGATTCGGCCAGATCCGCCAGGTCATGCACCCTGGGCGGCTGGTGATTCGCCAGCACGATCCAGGCCTGCACCTGCGCAGAGGAGCACCGATCACCGCCCGATCCAGATCGGAATCCACGCGCGCCGCACCCCACGCCCCGGGACTGAAGGCCAGCACGGTCTGCACGTCCGGCTCGGAGCAGAGCCTGGCCGCAGACCTTCGGTGAGTTCCATGCCCGTGTTTCACCCAGGCCAGCACAGGATGGGGCGGTCATCAGGGGATCGCTGGCGGCAGGAACGCTGGAGTCGAGGCGGGAGCTGGGGTCGAGGCAGCAGCCATGGCCTGAGATGACCGCTGTTGAACCGAACTCCAGCCACGGCCGCACACAGCGGCTGCCCGCTGCCGCTCTCCGGGATCTGCGCGATGGGGGCTGCTACAGCGCCATGGCGGAACCCGCCAGGCCATCGCCACGCTGACCTGCCGCGGATGGCGACCGCCTGCGGATGGGACGGCGGCTGTCTTCCGAGGCGGCTGTCTTCCTAGGCTGCAGCCACCTCCATGCCGCCGCCGGTGACCGCCACCGTCCACTCCACCTCCGGCCCCGCCAGCGCTGGCCCCGACCCCGCCTCTCTGGCTCCGGCGGCCCGGCCCGATGCCCTCGGCCGTTTCGGCCCCTTCGGCGGCCCGTACGTGCCGGAAACATTGATGCCCGCCGTGGCGGAACTGGAGGCTGCCGCCGCCGCCGCCTGGGCTGATGCCTCCTTCACCAGCCGCCTCCAGCAACTCCTGCATGATTACGTCGGCAGGCCCTCGCCCCTCTACGAAGCCGAGCGCCTGAGCGACCACTACCGCCGCCCCGAAGGTGGGCCGCGCATCTGGCTGAAGCGGGAGGACCTGAACCACACCGGCGCCCACAAGATCAACAACGCCCTCGGTCAGGCGCTGCTGGCGCTGCGCATGGGCAAGAAGAGGGTGATCGCTGAAACCGGCGCCGGCCAGCATGGTGTCGCCACCGCGACGGTCTGCGCCCGCTTCGGCTTGGAGTGCGTGGTGTACATGGGCGCCGAAGACATGAGTCGCCAGGCCCTCAACGTCTTCCGCATGCGCCTGCTCGGCGCCACCGTGCAGCCGGTCACCGCCGGCACCGCCACCCTCAAGGACGCCACCAGCGAAGCGATCCGCGACTGGGTGACCAACGTGGAATCCACTCACTACATCCTCGGCTCCGTGGCGGGCCCCCATCCGTTCCCGATGCTGGTTCGTGATTTCCACGCCGTGATCGGCGAAGAGGTGCGGCAGCAGAGCCTCGACGCCTTCGGCCGCCTGCCCGATGTGCTGCTGGCCTGCGTCGGCGGCGGCTCCAACGCCATGGGGCTGTTCCACCCGTTCGTGCAGGACACCGCCATCCGCATGATCGGCGTCGAAGCCGCCGGGGAGGGGATCGCCAGCGGTCGCCACGCCGCCACGATCACCGAAGGGCGGGTGGGCGTGCTGCACGGGGCGATGAGTCTGCTGCTCCAGGACAGCGAGGGCCAGGTGCAGGAGGCCCATTCGATCAGCGCCGGCCTCGACTACCCCGGCGTTGGCCCGGAACACAGCTACCTGCGCCAGATCGGCCGGGCCGAATATGCCGCCGTCACCGATCAGCAGGCGCTGGATGCGCTGCAGCGACTCTGCCGCCTCGAGGGGATCATCCCGGCGCTGGAAACCGCCCACGCCCTGGCCTGGCTGGAGACCCTCGCCCCCACCTTGGCCCCCGGCACCGAGGTGGTGGTGAACCTCTCCGGCCGCGGCGACAAAGATGTGAACACCGTCGCCGAGCGGCTCGGCGATCAGCTGGGGCGCTGAGGCTGAAACGATGCCGTCCGCCGCACCTGGATGGCCAAGCGCTCAAGAGCCTTGCCGCCGATTTCCATCGCGGCAAGGCCTCAAGTGAGACGCTTTTCGCCTCGAAAGGCTGTTCTCAAAGCGGATCCTGCTCCCAGCTGAAGCGCGGCAACCGCTGCAGCGCCGCCTTCATGCCGGTGGCCCACACCTCCATGATGCGATCGAGTTCGGGCGACTCGATGCCGAACTTCAAGCGCCGCGACACCTGCAATATGTCCTTCGGCACCATGGCGATTTCAAAAGGCGGCCCAACGGTGAGGTTGGCGCGGCGCGTCACAATTTGAGACACCAAACACAGCCGCGCCGCATCCTCGAGGCTCAGCTTGGCGTTCCCGACGAAGTCTAATGGGGGTTTGCCATATTTACTTTCGCCGATCTGCAGAAACGGGGTGTCTTGTGTGGCCATCACCGCATTGCCCTGGGGGTAGATCAGGAACAGGCCATGGGGCTGGCCGGCGATCTGGCCGCCGAGGATGAAGCTGGCCTCTCCAGTGGCGCCAGCCTCCCGCAACGAGGGGGAAAACGTGCGCTGCACCTGAACGCTCAGCTGGCCGATGTAATCGGCAGCTTCAAAGAGATAGGCGGCATCGCGCAGATCGGGGCCCAGGGGCGCCGCTGGGGCAGCAGCCGCCGCTGGGCTGGCGCTGTGGGAGGCAGCCACCGGCGCTGGCGGGGCCAGATCGCGGCGAATGCGGTTCAAGACCGCCTGGGTGGTGGCCAGATTGCCCGCCGCCATCAACACAAAAAGCCGATCGGGGGCCGGCTGAAACACATGCAACTTGCTATAGGTGGAAATGTAATCCACCCCAGCATTGGTGCGGGAATCCGAGGCGAAAACCAGCCCGCTCTCGAGCAGAAAACCGACGCAGTAGGTCATTGCGGCTCAGGCTAAGAGCCGCTGCAGAATGCCCGCCACCGAGCGCACCGCGGCCCGGACTGTTGCATAAGCCATGCGCATCGGCCCCACAACCGCCACATGACCCTGGCCGCTCTCGGGGGAGCCATAGCAGGCCTGTACAACGGCGCAGCGATCCAAGGCGGCCTGCGGATGCTCGGTGCCGATCCAGATCACGGTGTCGCTGATCGGCGGCTGGGGGCCCAGCAGCGCTTCAGGCCCGGTTTCCACCAGTTGCACCAACGGCAACAGGCTGGCGGTTTGGCTGAACTCCGGCTGGGCCAGCAGCCCGCCCAGCCCGGCCGCCACCACCGGTGCGCCGGTGCCTTGGCCACGGGCGTGGGCCAGCAGCGCCTGGCGCAGCGGTTCACCGCTGGCCCGCAACTCCTGGGGCAGCCGTTCCCAGGCCAGGCCACCATTGGGGTTGTCGCGCAACTGGGCATTGGCCCAACGCTCCAGCACGGGCAGCTGTGACTCCCAGCCCTCTCCGAGACGCAATTGCAAGCTGGAGCTGAGGCTGGCCCCCTGCACCAAAAAGACAAGGAGCCGATCGCCGCTGGGCACCAGCCGGATGGCCCGCAGCTGTTCCAGGGGCCGCCGCGGCAGGCTGATCAAACTCAGCAAACCGGTCAGGTCCGCCAGGCGGCGGGCCAGATGGCGCACAAGCTCATCGAGGCTGGACCATTGCAGGGCGATGACGGCGAGTTCGCGCTCCAGTTGCTGGGCGGCCGCCCCGGGGGAGGGGAGCAGCTGGTCCACGTAATGGCGATAGCCGAGTTGGCTGGGGATCCGGCCCGCCGAGGTGTGCGGTTGGGTGAGCAGGCCCCGCAGCTCGAGGGCTCCCATGGCGGAGCGCACGGTGGCGGGGCTGGCCGGCAACCCGAATCGCCGCACCAAGACCTGACTGCCAACCGGTTCCACCGTGTCGACGTAGTGGCGCACGGTGGCCTGAAGCACCTCCTGTTGGCGGCGGGGCAGGGACTCCAAGGGAAAGGGCCGTTTCGGCGGCGATCGTAGGGACCTGTCGGGGCAGCTGCGGTCGCGGCCACCACGCTCTCAACCCAGCTTGGCGGGATTCTGCGGGCCGTCGCGGCGGTTTGGGCCGGATTTGGCCATCAATAACGCGGCACGCTCGGATCCACCAGCCGGCTCCAGGCGTCGATGCCCCCCTCCACGTTCCACACCGCGGTGTAACCCCGCTCCTGCAGCAACCAGCAGCCGAACTGCCAACTGCGCACTCCCGCGTGGCAGATCACCGCCAGCGGCTGCCCCGACGGCACCTGGCTGGTGAGGCTGTCGAGCCATTCCGCCGCACGGCTCAGCGGCAGATGCAGCACCGGATGGGGCAGGCGCGCCAGGGCCAGCTCGCTGTCCTCGCGCACATCGATCACCAACAGATCGTCGTCCTGCCGCAGTCGGTCCTGCAGCTCCAGCACGGAGAGGGGTTGGGGCTCGGCCATCGATGCGCTGGGCGGGCTGGCGGCAGGATGGGACCCATCTTGCTGTGGAGGCATGAAGGCCCGCCCGTTCCTGGCGGTGCTGCTCGCAGCCCTGCTCTCCCTGTTCGGCCTCGGCGGGGCTGGCTGGTGGCTGGTCTGGCGCGACAGCCCGCTGCAGCTGCAGCGCCAGCTGGCCGCGATGCCGCGGGCCGCTCAGTTTGTGCCACGCCAGGCCGATCTCGCCCTCTACGTGCTCAGCGATGGCCGCAAGCCGGTCGCCTATGCCCGCGCCGTGGCGCCGCTGGCCAAACGCGATCAAGCGGTGGATGCCATCAGCCGCCTGCGCGACGGCGCCTTTGCCGCCGCCGGCCTGGATTACGAGTCCGAGCTCTCCAGCTGGCTGGCGGCGCCGATCGCCCTGGCTCTGTTCGAGCCCGCGGCGCCTGCGGCCGCCGGGCTGGAGGCGGCGCCCGGCTGGCTGCTGGCTCTCGGCAGCCGTGACGATGGCGGCGCCCGCCGCTTTCTGCAGCGCTTCTGGCAGACCCGCAGCCTGGCCGGCACCGACCTGCAGGTATCGCGCTATCGCGGCAAGGGGCTGATCAGCGGCCGCGGCGCCCTGGGGGGGCGCCAGCCCTTGCCCCTGGCCACAGCCCTGATCGACGACGATTTGGTGCTGATCGCCTCCGGGCGACAGATTCTGGAGCAAGCGCTCGACGTGTCGCAGATTGCCGCGCAGAACCAGGCGGCGCTGCCGGAGCTGCAACAGGCGCCCCAGCGCTTCGGAGCCACGGCGGCGCTGCTGGTGGCCCGGGCGCCGGCGCTGGAGCGCTGGCTGGGATTGCCCTCCCTGGCGGGCGACCCCTGGGTCGAGGCCGTCGCCGCCGCTCCGCCCCCAACGCCACTGCAATCGTCGTCGCCATCGCCGTCGTCGTCGGTCAGGGTCCCCGCCGCTCCCGTTGCATCAACGAGTCCCGCAGGCGTGGCGCCCGGCGGCTCCCCTCTCCCCGTCAGGGAGCCAAACCGCGAGGATCCCCAGGCCAGACGGGGGGATCAAAACCTGCCCGAGTCGAGCAGCCGTGAGACCTCGACCCGGCTCGCCAACCCAGAAGCCCTGCTGGCGCCGGGGCGAGAGGGACCCGTCCCGGCATCCCCAGCCCAGGCCGTGGCGCCGGCACCCACACCGGCACCGCCACCCAACGCTGCGCCAGCCCCACCTCAACCTCTCCCCCGCACCGCCCAGGACTCTGCCGGGGTGGACTCCGGCTCCGCCACCCCCCCGAGGGTCTCGGCGAGCGCTGAACCGGGGCCCAACAGCAACTCCCCAGCGCCCCCAGCGCCCCCCGCGCCAGAACCGTTCGCCCCCGACCTCGGCAGCCAGCCCCAGTCAGCGGCCGCGCAGCTCGGGCAGCAAACTGTGGAGCCGGGGGCAGTGGAGCCGGCGCCGCCCGCCACCCCCAGCGCAGCTGGGCTGGCTGCCGAGGCCCCGCCCACTCCAGCGGCGTCAGAGCTGGCGGCTGCAGACCTTGCGGAGCCGGAGCTGGCGAAGCCAGACATCGCGGCAGCGGACCTGGAGGCACCAGACCTGAAAGACCTCAGCCCGGCAGGCGCGGACCCAGGCCCTGCCAACTCCACTGCATCCCGCGATCAGCCGGCCAGGCTGGGGCTTCCCATCCGGGGGCCGTGGTCCCCGGATGCCAAACCGACGCCAGTGGCGGAGGTTGACGCTCAACCATGGCGGCATTGGCTCGGGGCTGCCGCACCAGCCTTCGCGGCGGCGCCGAACAGCCCGCGTCCAGCGCCCGGTTCCGCCGGTCCGTCAGCGCTTGCCGCCACCGCCAACCTTGCCCCGCGCGCCCTTACGGCTCCGGCCACTTCTGCCCTGTCCAGGCTGGAGGCGGACGCCTCCAGCGCTGAGCAATCCAGCACGGCGGTGCCGCCATCCCGGCAACTGGTGCTGGCCCTGCGGCCCGAGGGCAGGGATCTGCTGCTGCAGGCCGACGTTGGACTGGGCGGTCCGCTGCCACCGCCTCTGAGCCAGCCCGCGATGCAGGCACAAACGCCGCCCCGCGCCGACGGCAGCGACGCTCAGGGCGGCGATGAAGCGCTGCAGCAGGGGCTGTTGGCCGGGCTGCGCGGGCCGATCCACAGCCTGGCGCTGCTGCACAACCCGGCGGCCTGGCGCCAGCTGCTGCCACTGCGGCCCTGGTTCCACCAGCTCGTCGCCGGCCCCGGCGCAGGGCCGCTGCCGGCGCTGGTGGCAGCGGCCGATGACGAGCTGCTGGTGGCGGCGGAGGGGCCCTTGGGGTGGCAACTGGGCACCGCTGCCGAGCATCCGCCCCTGCGGAGCCTCGAAGCCCCTCTGGCGGCCTCAGGCCTGATCGCCGCGCCCTTGGAACAGGGGGATCGCAGTCTGCTCGTCTGGACGCGGCTGCAGCTGGCCCCCGCCCGCTCCGGCCGGCTTGGCACGGAACGGGCCGATCAACTCCAAGCCACTTTGGCCGGCTGGTGGAGCCGCGATGGGCAGCTGGCCTGGTGGGGCCGCAGCCTGGCGCAGCTGCGTCAGGAACCCTCGGGCCCGCAGCGGCTGCGCCAGCTGGAGGCCCTGGCCCGCCCGCTGGCGCCCTTGCAATGGGCGCTGGATGGCCCCACCGCCCGCACCCTGCTCAGCGACTGGCAGCCCTGGAGACTGCTCAGTGCCCTGGCGGGCGGAGGGCTGGAGGACTCCATCTCCGGGTTGGCGGTGGCGGCGGAACCCTCCAGCATGGGCCTGGCGTTGAAGGCCCGGCTTGAACTGGGCTGAACCGATGGCGCTCGCGTCCCCCCTGGTGTTGCCCGAGGCGGAGCTGCTGCTGCTCCGCCATGGCATCGCCGAGCCTCGGGAGCAGGGTCGCAGCGATGCCGCCCGGACGCTGACGGCAGCGGGACGCCGGCGCTGTGCGGCGGTGCTGACGCGATTGCGCCAGCGCGGGCTGGCGGCGGACCGGCTGCTGTCCAGCCCACTGGTGCGGGCCCGCCAGACCGCCGAACTGGCGGTGGAGGCCGACTTGGCCCCCTGCCTGGAGCTGGCCGAAGAGCTGGCGCCCGATGGGGACCCCCTTGGCCAACTGGCCAGCTGGCTGGGGGTTGTGCCCGCTCGTTCTGGCCGGCGGCCGCGGCTGCTGTTGGTCGGCCACGAACCGGATCTCGGCGATCTGGCCAGCGCCCTGATCGGCGCTCCGGCTGGAGCGATCACGCTTCGCAAATCGGGCCTGGCGCTGTTGCGCTGCGGCGGCCCCGCCGCCGTCGATGCCAGCAGTTGCCACCCGGATCGCTCCGATGCCGACAGCTCCGTGGCCGAGCCGGACGATGCCGACCCCGAGACCCCGAATGGCAAGGCGCGGCGGAGACCGCGGCGGTTGGCCAGCCTGCGTCTCCTGTTGACGCCATCGCTGCTCGTCGGTGGCGCCGAGGCCTGAGTTGCGGGCGATGTCGGCGACAGCCATCAGGGCTACGGCAAGAACCCAAGCGTGCGCCTAGGTTCAGATCCAATCAATGGCTCGGCATGGTGGCCAAATCCAACTCCGCCAACCCTCCCAGCTCCAGCACCGTCGAGGCGGAGGGAGACGGCCCAGCGGTCGTCTCCACCCCGGTATTCCGGCCAGGGTTGGAGGGGGTTCCTGCCACCCAATCGGCCATCTGCGACATCGACGGGCAACGCGGACTGCTCACCTACCGCGGTTATCCCTTGGAGCAACTGGCACGCAACAGCAAATTTCTGGAAACAACCTATTTGTTGATCTGGGGCGAACTGCCCACCTCTTCCCAGCTGCGCGATTTCGAGACGGAAGTGAAGATGCACCGCAGGGTGAGCTTCCGCATTCGCGACATGATGAAGTGCTTTCCGGCCAACGGGCATCCGATGGATGCGCTCCAAGCAAGTGCCGCCTCATTGGGATTGTTCTACTCCCGCCGCGACCTAGACGACCCGAGCTACATTATGGATGCCGTGGTGCGCCTGATCGCCAAGATCCCCACCATGGTGGCGGCTTTCCAGCTGATTCGCAAAGGGCAAGATCCGATTCAGCCTAGCGATGACCTCACGTATGCCGAAAACTTTCTCTACATGCTCACGGAGCGAAAGCCCGACCCTCTTGCAGCCCGCATCTTTGACGCCTGCTTGATCTTGCACGCGGAACACAGCCTCAACGCCAGCACCTTCAGTGCCCGTGTCACCGCCAGCACCCTCACCGATCCCTATGCGGTGGTGGCCTCCGCCGTCGGCACCCTGGCCGGCCCGTTGCATGGCGGCGCGAATGAGGATGTTCTGGACATGCTCGATCAGATCGGCAGCGTCGATCGGGTTGAATCCTGGCTGGATGAAGCCATGGCCAAGAAGCAGAAGTTCATGGGCTTCGGTGATAGGGAATATCGTGTGAAGGATCCCCGCGCGGTGATCCTGCAAAACTTGGCTGAAGAACTCTTCAACCGCTTTGGCCACGATCAGATGTACGACGTTGCCCGCAAGTTGGAAGAGGTCGCAGCGTCGCGGCTGGGGGCGAAGGGGATCTACCCGAATGTGGATTTCTACTCAGGGCTGGTGTACCGCAAACTCGGCATCCCCAAAGATCTATTCACGCCGATCTTCGCCATCGGCCGAACAGCCGGTTGGTTGGCCCACTGGCGCGAGCAATTGGGAGCCAATCGCATCTTCCGACCTTCACAAATTTACACGGGGCCGCCGGAACGCACCTGGCTTCCCCTGGAGAGCCGGCCGCTGCCCCCGCCGGCCCAGGCCCCAACCATCTAAGTTGGGCAACCAGAATGGCACCATCGGAGACCGACACCCTCGTGAGTCAGGCGATCGCCGGCTCCGGTCTGGACCTTCAGGCCGGATTCACCACTGTTCTTGAGGGCTTCGGCCTTCCCCACGGAGCCGCCCATCTGTTGTGGCTGCCCCTGCCCATGCTCGCGGTCTTGGTGGCGGCCGTGGTGGGCGTTCTGGTCAACGTGTGGCTGGAGCGCAAGATCTCCGCCGCCGTGCAGCAGCGCATCGGCCCTGAATATGCTGGCGCCCTTGGCGTGCTTCAGCCCCTTGCCGATGGCCTCAAGCTCGTTTTCAAGGAAGACATCATTCCCCGCCGCGCCGACGCCCTGCTGTTCACCCTGGGCCCGGTGTTGGTGTTGGTGCCCGTGATCCTTTCCTGGCTGGTGGTGCCATTCGGCCAAAACCTGCTGATCAGCAATGTGGGAGTGGGTATCTTTCTTTGGGTCTCGCTCAGCAGCATCCAGCCGATCGGCCTGCTGATGAGTGGCTATGCCAGCAACAATAAATATTCACTTCTTGGTGGCCTGAGAGCAGCAGCCCAATCGATCAGCTACGAAATTCCCTTGGCGTTGGCTGTACTCGCCATTGTGTTGATGAGTAACTCCCTCAGCACTGTGGATATTGTCAATCAACAAACCGGTGCGGGAATTCTCAGCTGGAACATTTGGCGCCAGCCCGTGGGTTTTGTCATCTTCTGGATCTGCGCTCTCGCTGAATGTGAGCGCTTGCCATTCGACCTACCAGAGGCCGAAGAGGAGTTGGTTGCTGGTTATCAAACTGAATATTCAGGCATGAAGTTTGCCCTCTTCTATTTAGGCAGCTACATCAATCTCGTGCTGTCGGCCCTCCTGGTCTCTGTCCTCTACCTCGGCGGCTGGGGCTTCCCATTACCGGTCGAGTGGCTGGCTGGGTTACTCGGCCAATCTGTGGATGCCCCACTGGTTCAAGTGATCACGGCCAGCGTAGGCATGATGATGACCGTGCTGAAGGCCTACCTCCTTGTCTTTTTCGCCATCCTGCTGCGTTGGACAGTGCCCAGGGTGCGAATCGACCAGCTGCTCGATTTGGGCTGGAAGTTCCTGCTTCCGATCGCCTTGGTCAATTTGTTGGTGACAGCTGCCCTGAAGCTCGCCTTCCCGCTTGCTTTCGGCGGCTGACCAATCCCATCATCCCTTCCAGAACCGACCCATCATGGGTCCATCTGCTAGCCACCCACTCCTTCCGTCATGTTCGGGTTCCTCCAAAAAGTCGGCGAATACACCCAGGATGCGGTTAACGCGGCCCGCTACATCACCCAGGGCCTGGGCGTCACCTTCGATCATCTGCGCCGACGGCCGATCACAGTTCAGTATCCTTACGAGAAACTGATTCCTTCAGAGCGCTACCGAGGACGCATCCACTACGAATTCGATAAGTGCATCGCCTGCGAGGTTTGTGTGCGCGTTTGCCCAATCAACCTGCCCGTCGTTGATTGGGTCATGAACAAAGCCACCAAGAAGAAAGAGCTTCGTAATTATTCGATCGATTTTGGGGTCTGTATTTTTTGCGGCAACTGTGTTGAATACTGCCCCACCAACTGTCTTTCTATGACCGAAGAATATGAGTTGGCGGCCTTTGATCGTCATGCTCTCAACTACGACAACGTTGCCCTGGGTCGCCTCCCCACCAGCGTCACCAGCGACCCGTCCGTGTTCGCCCTGAGAGAACTGGTCTACCTGCCCAAGGGTGCGATCGATCCTCACGATCTTCCCGCTGATGCCCCCCGGGCTGGTCAGCGCCCCGATCAGGTGCTTGCCGGTCTTCCCAAGCCCGCGGCAGCCGCCGCTACCCCCTCCCCCGACTCTGGAGCCCAGGCCTGATGTCCGTCGCTTTCACGACCCAGCTGATCTGCTTCCTGGCCCTGGCCGCCACCGTCGTGATCGGCGCCATTGGTGTCGTCCTCCTCGCAAATATCGTCTATTCCGCCTTTTTGCTTGGCGGAGTTTTCCTTGGTGTGGCAGGTCTCTATCTATTGCTCAATGCCAGTTTTGTCGCCGCCGCCCAAGTTCTGGTTTACGTCGGCGCTGTGAATGTGCTGATCCTGTTCGCGATCATGTTGGTCAACAAACGCGAGGATCTCTCGGCGATTCCCTCCCTGGGGCTGCGCCGCTTGCTGTCTGCAGGGGTGTGCGGCGGTTTGCTGCTGCTTCTGCTGCGGGTGGCTTTCGTAACAGCTTGGCCCAGCCCTGGACCAGCTCCAGTGGGCGAGGAAGCAACCATCCGCATCGGCGAGCATTTCTTCAGCGATTATCTGCTGCCCTTCGAACTCGCTTCCGTTCTGCTGTTGATGGCCATGATCGGGGCGATCGTCCTGGCCCGACGCGACGTGTTCAGCTCGGACGTGATCACCGGCGAGCCTGCCGATCAAGGCTTGCTCGAAAAATCCCGCAGTCCACTACTCCTCGACACCCCCGCAACCCCTTCACCGCTTGAGGCCGGCCGATGAACACTCCTTCTTTTCTCAGCGATTTGAGCAGCGGGACCATCCCCTTGCAGGCTTATCTCACCATTGCTGCAACCCTGTTTTGCACAGGTGTGTGGGGATTGATCAACAGCCGCAATGCGGTGCGTGTGCTGATGAGCATTGAATTGATGCTCAATGCTGTGAACATCAATCTGATGGCCTTTTCCAGTTACGTGGATGGTCAGTTGGTGCGCGGCCAAGTGTTCGCCATCTTTGTGATCACGGTCGCGGCCGCAGAAGCGGCTGTGGGCTTGGCGATTCTCCTGTCCCTCTACCGCAACCGCGAAACTGTGGATATGGAGCGCTTTAACCTGCTGCGCTGGTAGCGCGGCCAGCCGATGCGCCTGGATCGGGTCTGGATCATCCTGCGCAGCGGCAGCCTCACGGCTCAACGCCAAGGCCATCGCTGCGCCAACGATCTACGCCGTCAAGGGGTGCACGTCTGCATCGCCGCCAGCGGCTTGGTCGACAACCCTTTTCCTGGATTGCTGGCCACCGAATCAGAGCTGCCCGATTTGGTGCTGGTGCTTGGAGGGGATGGCACCGTTCTGGGGGTCACTCGGCACCTGGCTGCCTATGCGGTGCCGATCCTCTGTTTCAACATCGGCGGCAACCTTGGCTTTCTCAGCCACGATCGCAGCTTGCTGAAGCTCAGCGGCTCCGACTTCACTGAAGATCTCTGGACGCGCTTGCGGCAGGACCGCTTTGCTCTTGAGCGCCGCATGATGCTGGAGTGCCGTGTGGAACGCAGCGATGGCGCTGTGTTGCCGGCTGCAGTGGATCGCGAGGCACTGGCCGCTGGCCACGAGGCGGACCACGTTGCGCTCAACGACTTCTACTTCCGTCCCAGCCTCGAGGAGGTCTCCCCCACCTGTTTACTGGAACTTGACATTGATGGTGAGGTGGTGGATCAATACCGCGGCGATGGCTTGATCATTGCTACCCCAACCGGCTCCACCGGGTATGCCATGGCCGCTGGTGGGCCGATCCTGCACCCCGGGATCGAGGCCATCGTCGTCACGCCGATTTGCCCGATGAGTCTCTCCTCGCGGGCCGTTGTCGTGCCGCCTCGGTCCCTGCTCACGATCTGGCCGCTCGGTGAGAGCGGTCGTCGCGTCAAGCTCTGGAAGGATGGCGCCCATGCCACCATGCTGGAACCGGGCGATCGGGCCTTGATCCAGCGCTCCAACCACCCGGCGCTGTTTCTGCTGCTCGAACAAAGCCCGTCCTACTACCGCACCCTCAGCCGGAAGCTGCACTGGGCTGGCAGTTTGGCAGCCGCTGAGCCCTCGCCCAACTGAGCCGGACAGCTCTTGAGTGCCGGACTCTCGGCCAGGCATAGCCTAGGGCGGCGCCCCTGGCTTAGCCGGGCTGGCCAGCTGGTCTGATCCAGCATGGGGTCGACAATTTCGTTTGTGAAAGGCGATGGCCCTGGAAATTGAGCGACGTTTTCTCGTCCAGGGCAGCGGCTGGCGAGCTCGGGTGTGCTGGCAGGCCCGCCTGCGTCAGGGCTATCTGCGCAGCGACGCCGATGGCTTCACACTGCGGGTGCGCTTGAGCTCTGCCGAGCCGTCAGAGCCAAGCCTCGCCGCAGAGCCCAGCGAACGGCCAGAAGGCGGGATGCCTGAATCCGCGCCGCGTTTGGAGACAACAACACCAATGGAGCAGGCATGGCTCACGCTCAAGGCGGCGCTGCCAGAGGCATCAACCCCCAGTCCCGGCAACCAAGATCAGGCTGACGGGGACCCTGCCGCCTGCTCTCCGGCCTTCAGGCCAGCCGCCATGGGCCGCCTCCCGACCCCCGCCGCGCTCACACGGCTGGAATTTGACTATCCCATCCCCTGCGCCGACGGCGAACAGCTGCTGGGGCTGGCCAAAAGCTGTCTGGCCAAACGCCGCTACGGCCTCGACCTTGCCGATGGTGACTGGGTGGTGGATGTGTTCGAGGCGGAGAACGCCCCGCTCGTGGTGGCCGAGGTGGAGTTGCCCCACGCCAACTCTGCCTTCCAACGTCCCGAGTGGTGCGGCCCTGAACTCACGGGCTGGCATCAGCTCAGCAATGCCGCATTGGCCCAACGTCCCCTGAACCGCTGGCCCGCTGCCGAGCGGGAGGCTTTGCTAGCCGGCCAACCGCTGTGGCAGGGCGGTGATCAGGCTTGATCGTCGGTGTTGATGGCGCAGCAGTTGAAGCCATCTCGACAGATCTTGCCGTGATCCATCGCCCAGTTGAGCAAAGCGACCCGATTGCGCGCCCCGGTTTTGGTGAAGATATTGCTGACGTGGTTATCAACTGTACGTTTGCTGATCGTGAGCTTCACCGCAATTTCTTGGTTGGTAAGCCCCGTGGCGACCAGCTCGATGATTTCCAGTTCCCGTTGCGAGAGATCGCTGCGTACTGGGCTGCCGTCCTGATCCCCAGGCCGTGGCCAGACTTGGCCAGCGGCTGCGCCTAGCTGATCTGCCGCGTAGCCCCGACGGCGAGGCGTTGGGACCCCTGGATCCATCATCGGGCACTCCCTTAGCTGGCTATTCACTGTAGGCAGCCCCAATGCCCGATGATGGCAACCATCTTTGGGGGATCCGAGGTGCTTCAGCAGGTGCTTGCCAATGGCCAGTTCGCCATCACCGCTGAGGTCACCCCACCCCGCGGTGGCGATGCTCGCCGCACACTTGAGGGAGCCGCTTGCCTGCGCAATCGCGTACACGCCGTCAACGTCACCGATGGCAGTCGGGCGGTGATGCGCATGAGCAGCCTGGCGGTCTGCAGACTGCTGCTGGAGGAGGGAATCGAACCCGTGCTGCAGATGACCTGTCGCGATCGCAACCGCATTGCCCTCCAGGCTGACCTGCTCGGCGCCCATGCCTTGGGCATCACCAATCTCCTCTGCCTCACTGGCGATCCGGTGCGCACAGGCGATCAGCCCAGTAGTCGTCCCGTCAACGACCTGGAATCGGTGAGGCTGTTGCAACTCGTTTCCCGCTTCAATGCCGGAGAGGACCCGCTGGGAGGCCAGCTGCCCGATGGCGGAACGCGGCTGTTTGCCGGTGCGGCGGCCGATCCCCAGACCCGTAGCTGGAATGGCCTCAAGTCTCGCTTGAAGCGCAAACAGGAGGCAGGGGCTCAGTTTGTGCAGACCCAGATGGTGACGGATGGTCAAGCCCTGCGTCGCTTCATTGATGAGATCGCCGCTCCCCTGGGACTGCCCGTGCTGGCAGGGGTGTTCCTGCTGAAGTCGGCCCGCAACGCTCGCTTCATCAACCGCGTTGTGCCTGGTGCCTGCATTCCAGACTCCTTGATTGACCGCCTGGAGCGCTCAGCCAATCCGGCGGACGAGGGCGTGGCGATCGCCGCTGAGCAGGTGGTCGAGTATCGAGAAATGGCCCAAGGCGTTCATTTGATGGCCGTGAAGGCCGAGGAACGCATTCCCGAAATCCTTGATCGAGCCGACATCTTGGCCATTGCACCTCAGCCTATTTCCGTAGGATAATCCCTGCAAAGACCCGGCCTAGGAAGTAGGCATCACAACAGGGGTGGATGTCAAGGTGCAAAGCCAAGGGCAAAACCCCACCCATCAAGACCAACGCTGATCGGCATGGCCAATCGACGGTTGCTGAGATTTCTCCTTTTCAGGGGAAACTTACTGGTGGCTTGCACAGAATCAGTCAAACTAGCCCTCAGCACTGTGATCATTGGATTGTGCAGACACCAGTTGACTTCATCGCCACTCTTCAGGGTTTAAAGACAAGCAACCATCCAGTGTTGGAGCTCTGATCGAGACGTCGACTGAGGTCTTGGGCGCGGACTCGTTGTCATGATCCGCAAGTAGAGCGAGGAGATTCGATTGACGACTGTCCCGCGTGACACTTTCAGGGGCCCGCGTCAACCACTCCGGCACCTTGGCGAATTCACGTGTGTTACAGGTCACCATGCCGAAGTGGTTCACGGCTACTTCGCTGCTTCATGGCAGAGCCTGAGCTCCAGTGGGCTGAGCGGAGCTACCGGCTGAGTGGCTCAGATGATCGCCAGGTTGTCGAGAACCCCTGTGTATCCAGTGATTTCAATGATGTCATCTCTGCTGGCTTGGAAGCCAGCGTTGGCATCGTTGAGGGCCAGGAAGGTGCGCAGTGCTGATCCCGCCGCGAAGGTGAAAACCGACGCCCCACTGGCCGTGAAGTTTGTGGGGTTGAGCAGGCTTTCGATCGTGGTGGATGACAGGCTGTTGTCAACGCTTCCGAGCTTGCGCAGGTTGGAAGCCGAGACGGCATTGACGCCGTCCAGCCTATCAGTGCCGATGACGAAGTCAGTGATGCGATCGAATGTCAGGCTAGTGGTTCCTGAAATCAGGGCATCGCCTGCTGCGTAGCTGAATGTGTCACTGCCAGCGCCGCCGGTGACGACGTCTAGACCTGTTCTACCAATGAGGATGTTGTTGGCGGTATTACCGGTGAGGGTATTGTTGAGGGCGTTGCCGGTGCCATTGATGGCGGCAGTACCCGTGAGGATGAGTTTGTCAAGGTTGGCATCCAGCGTGTAGGTGACCGAGGACTGGACGGTATCAATGCCTGCCCCCAAGTCTTCTGAGATAGTGTCCGTGGTGCTGTCAACGATGTAGGTGTCGTTGCCGAGGCCACCTTTAAGGATGTCGATACCATCACCACCGATGAGGGTGTCATTCCCAGAGCCGCCATTGAGAGAATTGTTGGCTGTATTACCGGTGATGACGTTATTGAGGGTGTTGCCGGTGCCGTTGATGGCGGCAGTACCCGTGAGGATGAGGTTATCAAGGTTAATGCCCAGCGTGTAGGTAACCGAGGACTGGACAGTATCAATCCCCGCCCCCAAGGCTTCGGTGATGGTGTCAGTGGTGCTGTCAATGATGTAAGTGTCGTTGCCGAGGCCACCGATCAAGATGTCGATACCGGCGCCACCATTGAGAATGTTGTTGGCGGTATTACCGGTGAGGGTGTTATTGAGGGAATTGCCGGTGCCGTTGATGGCGGCAGTTCCCGTGAGGATGAGGTTGTCAAGGTTGGCACCCAGCGTGTAGGTGACCGAGGACTGGACGGTATCAATGCCTGCCCCCAAGTCTTCTGAGATAGTGTCCGTGGTGCTGTCAACGATGTAGGTGTCGTTGC
>JBKDOR010000186.1:0-8320 GCA_046342775.1 Synechococcaceae cyanobacterium | reverse complement strand
CGATTATTGAGCGCATTTCCCGTACCGTTTAGAGCGGATCCAATCAACACCAGATTCTCTACCCTCGCTCCGAGGGTGTAATTCACTGAGGCTTCTACTGTATCAATATCTGTTCCGGTTTCAATGATGACATCACCACTGGCATCAACACGATACAGATCAGCGCCCAAGCCACCAACCATCGTGTCGGCTCCGGCCCCGCCGTCCAGGGTGTCATGACCGGTGAGACCTTCCAGCCGGTTGGCGGCATTGTTGCCGCTGATGCGATTGGCGGAGGCATTGCCAGTGCCGTTGATGGCATTGGTGCCAAGCAGGGTGAGATGCTCTAGATCGTTTGCCAGGCTGTAGGTGATGGTTGAGCGAACATGATCATCCCCAGCCCCTGGGGCTTCCACCACCACATCACCAACATCATCCACGGTATAGGTGTCGTTGCCACCGCCACCGGCCAATGTGTCGGTCCCTGATCCTCCGTCAATCCAATCGTCTGAAGATCCGCCAAAAAGCTGATCATTGCCAGATCCTCCGTCAATAAGCTGTGTTTGAGCCCACGATGGCTCAACAGCAACAAAGTCGTCACCATCGCCACTATAGACAGCATGGCGATCCTGGTTAAGCCACAATCCATCATTATTGGATGAAAGCCGATACACTCCAGGCACTTGGAGCATAGAAGGGATTGTCCCTAACGGTAAAATTCCGTTGTTGAGTAGATCAGAAAACGGTGCAAGCCCAGTAGCTTGCAGGGCGTTCGTAACCGCAGTGGTGAATGCTGAAGATGATGGATCTCCACCGCTATTTTGGATGATCTCACGTGCAAGCGGCAGAACGGCCGCCCAATAACCTGCGACTGTGAGGCCATCACCAGTAGGGGCCAAGCTCCTGAAAGTCGAAAGTAACTGAGAAGGTGTCTGAACAGTAAGGAGTCTGTCAATCTCAGGAACGTATACTGCGCTATTTGCGATTGCACTTCCTAACGGCCCAGACATCAAGAGCCTTGACATGACGCCCTCCACCAGACTATTCCAAGATGCAGACAAACCTGTTACAGCCTGGGCATTTGGATTTCGATTTCCTTGGACAAGAAAAGGGGTGCCTAGGAAGGCTTCGAGCGCTGCTAGCCTCCGGCCATCAAAGAGACCCCCGCGAGATGAGGGATCAACGGATTGAACACCGGACCAGCGATAGATGATTTGTTCAACTTGACTACGGGTATTTACAAGACTTGAAGGGTTCTGGATTACAAAACCTGTTACCAATGTGGCCAGTGCTGCATCTGCAAGCATGGCCGTCCGCAGCGACCTTACATCTCCCCTGCCGCGGATATCCGGAAGCTTGTCAATGGTGAGATTACCCGTTAATCCAACAGAGGAATTAGTATCAACATTTGAGACGTCGAACCAGATATCAGCAATAAGTCCCGTTGTTCCGTTAGTGTATTCAAAGATTGACTGCTCATGAATTCTGTTGCCTTCAGCCGTGAAATTGACTGCTGTATAACGCAAATCAATCGAGCGAATGCTATACGAATTAAGCGTACGCAGCTCGCCGGTATCGGTGATTCCGTTGCTATTTGTATCAAGCCAGATCCTCAATTTCGACCATATAGAATCATTGGCGTTGATGATTTTGTCGTTGTTGAGATCATAGGTGATCAGTTCTGCGAATCCTGAGCGATTAAGATCGCCTATTAATTCATTGATGTTGTCAATTTGGCCGTTGGTGTTGCTGTCGATCGCAAGAAGACCGTCTGTTGGTTTCACCCACCCCGTTAGTTCCTTGATGCCATCTCCATCCATGTCAAAATAGACGTTCGACGTAGTACGAGGAGTCAGTTCTATTCCGTTGCCATCCAAGTCAAGGACAAGCGGATCAATTAAGCGGCGTAGTTGATCACGCAAGGCATCAGCAAATGAATTGCCGGCTTGATCAATCCATGCAACGCCATTAGAGAATAGATCACTCAACGATTGACCAATGTCGCCGAGTGCATCACCGATTCTGTCGAGGGTGGAAGCCACATCGCCCCCAAGTTCACTGATGGCATCACTGGCGTCACGGAGAAGGCCCATGACGGCATCCACGGCACCAAAGGCAAGATCCACCCCGAAATCTGCAACGCGACCAGTAAGGTCTGCCGCGTAGTCCGTCAAGCCAGCAAGGAAATCAGCCGCCGCATTGCCGCCATTAACCAGAAAGTCAGAGATGTTGTCATAGGCCTCGCCAAAGAAGGCACCGATATTATCTAGATTGCTGATTAGGGTACGCACAGCCTGTTCGCCTGCGATGCTCCCCGCCACCCCCGCAGCGACGAGCAGGGCCACGGAACCCACTGCACCGACGCCCGTGGCAGCTAGACCGGCGGCGAGTGGGGCCACCAGGGATACCCCAATGGCACCACCGGCCAGGCCTCCGCCCCATTCAGCTATCGCCTGTGCCGCGCCAGCGCTGTCCCCCGCCTGGAGCAGCTCCCTGGCCGTATTGAGAACGAGCACCCCTTCGAGAACATCGCCGACGGTGCCGAGGAAGTCGAGGTAGCGGGCTCCGCGACCCAGGGAAGCAAGGGCATTGTCGGAAAGAGAACCGAAACTGCGCGTGCCGTTGGGCACGTCTGGAAGGTTGGGACGGGGTGTGACATTGGCAGCGCCGGCTCGGCTGAGGAAGGCGGCGTTGGGTGCGAAACGGGCATTTCCAGAGGCATCAAGCCCAATGGAAGCACCGCTATGCACCATGTTGTCGAAGGACCGCGCTTTGATCATTTCAAAGACGTCGGTCGCCCCATTGCGACCAATTAGGTTGCTGCCTTGGAAGCGTTGGACCAGGTCAGCTCTACTTATTCCATCAACGCTTGGGATGTTTGGATTGTTGAGTATAGCCGGTACTTCGGTCCGTCCAAAGACACGACCTGGATCTGAATCCGGACCGGTGATGGTGATGACCGGCACTCTGAGGTTGGAGACATACGCCCTGGACATCGCGTCATCAAGGCCAGGCGTTGGACCAGTACCAAAAAAATTGTTAATCGCTGACTGATCAAAGCCATGCGCATGACGGACAGCGTTGTTGAAGAGGGTGCTGTTGCGAAGCTGGCCCATCTCCGTCTGACTGAAGACGGCGATTTCACGTGTGCCATTCGGAAGGATGGATCCTGCACTGAGGTCTTCCGCAAGGCGCCAAGAATGCACTCCGCCGACTGAATTGCCATACAGGAGAGCTGCTCGGGCGTTGCCGATGTCGACAGAACGGCTAAGCAGCATCGCCTGAAGTGCTGCTGGCGAGAGCGGCGCCGTGCCAGCAAGGGAAGCCGTGAGTGCGCTGTTGATCTGGGCGTTGCTCTGACCGAGCCAGAATGCGATCGTCGTGGGATCCATGGGCGTGCAGGTGGTTTGACTAGGGGGGGTTAGGTCAGATCGATATCAATACTGCCAAGAACGTTGGGACCTTGCCCAAAGGCAATCACATAGGTGTTGAGCGCATCGCGGATGAGATCGGCGGCAGACGCCTTGTCTGCGGAATCAACGAAAGTGCATCCCGGGAGCTGAAGGCTGCCAAGGATTTGCGGCTGACCGACGCTAAAAACCTGCCAATCAATGATGGATCTCGTAGATACAGGATCCCTGATAGCCGAGTATCTGGCAAGAAAAGGGATCTTGCGACCATGCCAGGTCAACAAAAAAATGATCGTTTGATCTGGCGCAAAGGAGGCCTCTTCCAAGATCGCATCGCGAGAGCGATCAACGGTGCGGGCGGCCTCAGGTTCATTTATGAACATTTCCTACCTCCCTGGCCTCACTGGAGAAGGGTGAAGTACTGTCGATCAGAAAGCTCATTCTCTTATATATTGAAATGGTTGATAAATTCCGGTTAATTTTACCATGAACTGGCAAGCTTTAGCTTTGCTGCACTCCTTTGTCATATATATTAATATCTGATAGCTGGTGAGATGCGGCTGCTATTGAGCGCCATTTCACCATGTGATGCTTGGTCCAGCCTGCAAGGTAACGCCAAGGGCGACTGCAGAAAGATCCCCCTGGATTCAATGTTTGCTTTCGATTTGGGCTGACTGAAGTCGCCTTGCGCTGCCGCCATGCTGGCAACGATCCATATCTTCAAGCCGTGTAGGCATAAGGCAAGCCCAGCAGGCCACATCGTGTCGTAACAAGCGGTCAGCGCTCATGGATTGGGATAGTACTGGCTGGCTATCCTTCTTACCGATAGTTCCTAGCACTGCAAGGGCATGGCTGCTCGTGGTCTTGTCGCAGCAACCTTCATCGGCCGGCCGCATTCAGGGCAGTCCATCCGCTGTTTCTCAGCGTTGTCATAGGGTAGAACGGTATGCGATTGAGGCGAATTTGTATTCACGAAATCAGAGCTCTTGCAGGGCCAGGAAGCTAGCCAAAATCCCTGACGCGAGGAATGCGCTTGGGGTTGACATGCTGCAGAAGAAGCCAGAGAGCTTCGGCTCCAGGTAAGGCCTGAATTATCTCAGTCCCTTTCTTGTCGACTGTCGCGAATATCCCGCTTCCGTCTTGATCCTTCGGAATAGCCTTCTCAGGCGGCACACCTCTGTGCAGGTCCAGACCCAGATAGGCCAATGCCTTCTCACCTCGGCCAACTGCTTTGCAGTGGACAACGCACTCCGAGGGGAGAGTAGCCCTGATGTTACCGCCAAGCAGGCGACATCCTTCAGGCGATTTGGAGCGGTAAGCTTGAGTTAGATTGGCTATCGGAGAGAGTGACTCCCCGTTTTTACACCGCCATTGCTCAGGACGTTTGTTGACAGCTCCTGCAGCCACGAGCAGATGCAGGTGATGGTGATACTCCAAACGTCTGATGTGGGTCTGTAGAATAGTACGTGCACCCATTGGTCTGTTGAGCTTGGGATCACGACGGCCAAAGGCTTGTACGGTCAACGAAGCCGTTGGCAGTAGAAGATCATGCGCTATGTGTTGAAGCTGCCGGAACCAGGCCTTGAGTTCAAATGGCATTGTGAGAGCCAGCAGAAAATAGCGAACTGGCAGGAGCTCGGTGGTCTGTCGCTCATCCAATGCTTGCTTCACAATGCTGGCC
The DNA here is from genome assembly GCA_046342775.1 of Synechococcaceae cyanobacterium. GTDB lineage: Bacteria > Cyanobacteriota > Cyanobacteriia > PCC-6307 > Cyanobiaceae > Cyanobium. The sequence goes on along the minus strand of JBKDOR010000186.1, from coordinate 3,250 downwards.
GTGAGGGCAGCTGCGATGCCTGTAGGAATGGGGAACCTGGTTCGTCTGTTGGCAGCTCTGGCACGCCAGCACCATCAGATCACTTCCTTGCTGACGGCAACGGGCCATCGCCTGCAGGGCCTGACGATGGCTGGTATGCAACCCATCGCCATGGGTCTGCTTCAATTTGGCCCGATAGCGCGTGATCCATAGGAAGAGAAGGATCTTCAGATTTCCTGCCAACGCAGTTCACAGCCCTTGCGGAACCTCTCGATCTGATCGCTCATCTTTCCACGCACAGATCCCAGTCGTGTGAGTTGTTTCTCAATCTTGCAGATCAACCGATCCGCTTGCACGGCCGCCTGCACAGCGCTGGCATCCAGGGGTGATGTGGCGATGGTGGCCAGGACCTGGTTTGCGACTGGGCTGGGAAACAAGAGTCGCGGCTGGCGGTGACTGGTCCACTTTGACGGTGCTCCAAGACTCGCGCTCCGTGAGACTTGCGAAGTCATCCCAGCATTCGGCTGAGGTGAGCTGATCTGGGCATCACTTCAACACGTTGGCGACGCGCTGACGCGGTAGCCAGTCACGATTGACGGATTTCTTGCGTAGGCCCTGCAAGTTCATCGCTTCAATCGCTTAGGTACGCAGCAGATCGAACCTGGCCTGTTCGGATGAATTCATGTAGACTGCTGCCATGGGGAAAACGAAGGGCAATTGCGCCTCCATGGCTGCGCTTCTTCCGGGTTCTTCTCAGCATGGCACAGGTGGCCTTCCCGCAGTGGAGGTTGTGGTGGCTTGAGGCTCAAGCCTCGAGGGCCTGCTCTGCCCAGCAACGTGAAGACCAGGCAGATAGGTTCTGCCAAACAGTTGCGATCTGCCCCTCAGCGGCTTCGTCCAGTTTTCGGGCGACATCTCCACTCGAGCGCCTTGTTCATGGGTCCCGCCCAGCAGGCTGCCTCGGCCTACCTCTTTGCTCAAACCACGCACGAGCGTCAGAATGGGCGGAGTAGCCTACCTGCCCGATGGACCCGATCAGCTTGATTGTCACAGCCTTGGTGCAGGGCGCGGCCAAGGCGGCCACCGACGTGGTGCCGGATGCCTACAAGGGCCTGCGAGAGCTGCTGCGCAAGCGCTTTGCCGGCAAGCCCGCCGCCGAGCTGGTGCTGGAAGAGCACGCCGCCGACCCGCAAACCTACGAGGCGCCGCTGCGCAAACAGCTGGAGCAGGCAGCCCTGGCGGAGGATCCGGAGGTGCTGGCCCTTGCCCGCCAGCTGCTGGAGCAGCTGGGCGCCCCGGCCGGATCCCCAGCCATCGAGATCGGTCGCGGAGCCAAAGGGATCATCGGACACACGGTGAGCAACGCCACGATCGTGGGCGACATCCACTGACCATGGAGCCGGTGACCATGGAGCCGGAGATCCCCGCGGGCTCAACCCAGATCGGCCAGGACGCCCGCGGCGTGATCGGCCAGACAGTGATCGGCGCCACCGTGATCTATGGATCGGTGACGATCATCCAGGGCTCGCAGGCTGGCGCCTCTGAGGGCGCGGCAAGCCCTGCCGCCAAGGACGACACCACCCCATCAGCCCTCTCCCCGGCCGAGCAGGGGCCCAACCCTTACCAGGGGCTCCTGGCGTTTCAACCGAGCGATGGCGATCGCTTCTTTGGCCGGGCCACGGAAATCGAGGATCTGTGGCAGCGCTTTCGGGCGCTGCATGAGCAGGCCGACGCCACCCGGTTGCTCGTGGTGTATGGCCCCTCCGGGTCGGGCAAGTCGTCGCTGGTGCGGGCGGGGCTGGTGCCGGAGCTGGCGCGCAGGCCCCCGGGGGGCAGGGCCCAGGCGCGGATTGCCCTGTTGGTGCCGGGTAGCCAGCCGCTGCAGGCGCTGGCCGGCGTGCTGGCCCGCATCGCCACGAACGACCCGGCGCCGGTGCGCAAAACCCGAGAGTTCGCCGAGGAGCTGGCCCTGGCCAATGGCGCCGGCGAGCACGACGGCCTGCAGCGCATCGCCGCCCTGCTGCCGGAGGCCGATGTGTGGCCGTTGGTGGTGGTGGTGGATCAACTGGAGGAGCTCTACAGCCTCTGCCCGGAGGCCGCCATGCGCCAGGCGTTCCTGGCCAATCTGCTACTGGCGGCGGCGGATCGCTCCGGCCAGGTGGCGGTGCTGGTGACCCTGCGCAGCGATTTTCTCGGCGCCACCCAGGCCGATCCGGCCTTGAACCAGCTGATCCAGGCCCAGGGTGTGTTTGTGGCGGCCCTCTCCGAGCAGGGCCTGCGCGACGCCATCCGTCTGCCGGCCGAGCAACGCGGCCGGCCCCTGGACGCCGCCAGCGTGGAGCTGCTGGTGGAGCAGAGCCTGGGCCGCGACGGTGCGTTGCCCCTGCTGCAGTTCGCCCTGCTGCGCATCTGGGAGGGGTTGCTGCGGGGGCAGCCGGCAGCCGAAACTTTGCGCCAGATCGGCGGGGTGGGAGGCGCCCTGGCGGGGGAGGCCGATCGCATCCAGGCAAGCCTCCCCGATGGCGACCAGCGGATCGCCCGGCGCCTGTTTCTCAACCTGGTGCAACTGGGCGAAGGTAGCCGCGACACCCGCCGTCGCGTGGCCCTGCAAGAGGTGATCGCCCACGGCGAAGACCCGGCGGCAACGCAACGCGTGATCGAAGGCTTTGCCAGCCCGGCCGTGCGCCTGATCACCCGCTCCAGCGGCCAGGACGGCCGCGAAACCCTGGAGCTCAGCCATGAGGCCCTGATCGAGGCTTGGCCCTTGCTGCGGGAGTGGTTGAACGCCAGCCGTGCCGATCTGCGCTTCCAGCGGCGGTTGGAGGAGGCGGCCCGCCATTGGGAAGACTCGGGCACGCCCGAGGGCAGCCTCTGGAGGCCTCCGGATCTCGTTCTGCTGGAGCGCTTCCGCGCGGGCCATGACGCCGATCTCACGGAGCTCCAACTGGCCTTCGCCGAGGCCAGCCGCCGGGCGGAGAGGGGGCGTCAACAGCGAGAGCGGCGTACTCAGATGTTGCTGCGCGGAGGCGTTGTGGCCCTAAGCGGGCTGTCGCTATTGGCTTTGGGATCCGGAGGCTTCGCCTGGCAGCAGCTGCGTCAGGCTCGGGCCGCCCAAGCCCTGCAGTTTGAGGCCACCCATCGGGCCCTGGTGCAAAGCGATCCCTTCTCCAGCCTGGTGTATGGCCTGGCGGCGGCGGAACCCTTGCTGGACGGCCAGCACCCCTGGGAGGCGGGGCAGTTGAGCGCCTCTTTGCCGGTGGCCGCTGCAGCC
>JBKDOR010000185.1:0-61490 GCA_046342775.1 Synechococcaceae cyanobacterium | reverse complement strand
GCCGATCCGCGCGCCCCCGTGCAAGCCAGCGTGTCCACCCCCAGCGATCTCGGCGATTTCATCGAGGCCTCCGGCCTGCTCAGCTACGACCCCAAGGCGATCACCCGCATCTACAGCGGCCACCCCGAACGCCTGTTGCGGCGCCTCTGGCAGACCCTGGTTCCCATCAGTCTCTATCTGCTGGGGGTGGGCTCCGACCGGCTCAGCGGCGCCCTGGGCAACCCCGAGCGGGCGAGGGCCCGGGCGCGGGAGTGCGCCGAGCTGCTGGCCGCCCTCGGCCCCGCCTTCATCAAGGCCGGCCAGGCCCTCTCCACCAGGCCCGACATCATCCCGCCGGTGCTGCTGGAGGAGCTGGCCCAGCTGCAGGATCAACTGCCCGGCTTCGACAGCGCCCTGGCGATGGCCTGCATTGAAGAGGATCTGGGGGCGCCGGTGCTCGAGATCTACGCCGAACTGGAGCGCGAACCGATCTCCGCCGCCTCCCTGGGCCAGGTGCATCGCGGTGTGCTGCGCAGCGGCGAGCGGGTGGCGGTGAAGGTGCAGCGGCCGGGCTTGCGCGAGCAGATCACGTTGGATCTCTACATCGTGCGCAACATCGCCGCCTGGTTGAATCGAAATGTGCGGCTGATCCGCAGCGACCTGGTGGCCTTGATCGACGAGCTCGGTAAGCGCGTCTTCGAAGAGATGGACTATCTCAATGAAGCCGCCAACGCCGAAAAATTCGCGCGCTTGCATGCCCACAACCCCCGCATCGCCGTGCCGCGCATCTACAGCCAGGCCACCAGCCGGCGGGTGCTGACGATGGAATGGATCGACGGCAAAAAACTCACCAACCTGGAGGCCGTCAAGCAGATCGGCGTCGACCCGGACGACATGGTGGAGGTGGGCGTGAACTGCAGCCTGCAGCAGCTGCTCGAACATGGCTTCTTCCACGCCGATCCCCACCCCGGCAACCTGCTGGCCTTGGCCGATGGCCGTCTCGCCTATCTCGACTTCGGCATGATGAGCGAGGTGAGCCGCGAGGCCCGCACCGGCCTGATCCAGGCGGTGGTGCATCTGGTGAACCGCGACTTTGGGGCTCTCTCAAAGGATTTTGTCTCCCTCGGTTTCCTCAGCGAAGAGGTGAACCTGGAGCCCATCGTTCCGGCCTTTGAAAGCGTGTTCGGCCAGGCGCTGGAAATGGGCGTCAGCCGCATGGATTTCAAGGCGGTGACCGACGATCTCTCCGGCGTGATGTATCGCTTCCCATTTCGGGTGCCGCCCTATTACGCCTTGATCATCCGCTCCTTGGTCACCTTGGAAGGCATCGCCCTCAGCGTCGACCCCGATTTCAAGATCCTCGGCGCCGCCTATCCCTATTTCGCCCGCCGCCTGATGGAAGATCCCGATCCGGCATTGCGCCGCAGCCTGCGGGAGATGCTCTACGACGGCGATCAGTTCCGCTGGCAGCGCTTGGAGAATCTGGTGGGCAGCGCCGCCTTGCAGGATCAGCTGGATCTGGAAGGCCTGCTCGATCAGGTGCTCGATTTCCTGTTCTCGGCCAACGGCGGCCTGCTGCGGCAGCAGTTGGTGGATGGCTTGGTGGAGCGCATGGATGCCTTCGCCTGGGCCACGGCGCTGCAGCTCGGGCGCCGCCTGCCCCAGCGTTTTCTGCCGCCGGGGCTGCGGGATCGGGCCTTGGCGGGCGATGCCTGGACGGCGCCCTTGCTGGATCTCGACCCGATCCGCCAGCTGCTGGCCATCCTGCGAGACCTGCCGGGCTTCGAGCCCTCGCTGCTGATCAGCCGGCTGCCACGGCTGCTGGGGGAACCCGAACTGCGCCGCATGGGCTCGGATCTGGCCCGCGGCCTGGCCGAGCGCGGCGTGGTGCGCTTGCTGCGCGATGTGATCGTGCCCCCCTCCCCGTCCCAGCTCTGGATCGGAGCGGCGCGGGAGTCGCTTTAGATTCAAGCCAGCCAGTTTTTTTGTCTTGGAGCACGCGCGGAACGGCTTGATCGCCCTGGCCCTCGGGGCCACGCTCTGGACGGGCCTGCCCGCCGCCGTCGCCGCTGAGAACGTGGTGCTGGTGTCCGGGGCCTTCCGGCGTTCGATTCCGGTCAGCGAGTTCGAAACCCTGGCCACAACCGGTCAAGCCACCGGGCTGCTCGGCAACCTTCTCACCCTGGCCAGGCAGCAGCCCAGCGCGTTGGCCCGGTTGCTGAACGAATCGATGCAGCTGCCGGTGGTGCTGGTGAGCCGGCTCTCCAACACCCGCATCGGCGACGCCGTGCTGCTGCGGGTGGCCAGGATCGTTTATCCGCTCAAGGCCCCCGCGGTGGGGCTGCCCGCCCTGCGCTCGGCATTGGTGATGGGGCTGGTGGAGGGCAATGGCTCGATTTCGGCGGTGTCGTTTCTGAAGGCCTATCCCACGGCCAACATCGAGGTGAATATCCCGGCCCTGTTGACCCTGCTCCAGAAGACCAGCTCAATCGCCCAGCTGGTGCGCTTCTTCTCGGAATCGCCACTCGATGGCCTGCGCGGCGAGACCACCCCCGCAGCGCCCGACAGAACTCCAAGCCCCAAGCCAGCCCCTGGTGCGACCGCTCCGCCGGTCTCCCCCACCATTCGCCCCTGATCGCCCCTGGGGAGCGCGAGGATCGGCCTGAGGCAGGTCGTCAGGACCTGATTCTGGAACCGATCCTGGAGCCGAGGCTCGTAGCAATGCTGACAGCAACGGTGGCAGGACGTTGGCAGCGAGGCTGGCAGCACAGTTGGCGGGAACGTGGGCAGCAAGGTTGTCGGGGCGTTGGCAACAAAGTTGGCAACAAGGCTGAAACCACAGGATCAAGGGCCTCGCAGGAGCCCCGGCGTAGATTGGCCCTAGACCGAATAGCGATTCCGTGCTCCTGCTCGATACCCTGCGGCGACTGGGGCAGCCCCCCGCGGCGGCACGGGCCACCCTGCAGGACTGGCCAGGCCTGATCGAGGCCTATCGCCCCTGGTTGCCGGTGACGGCCGCCACGCCGGTGATCAGCCTGCGGGAGGGCGCCACACCCTTGATCCCGGCCCCGGTGATCGGCGAACGGGTGGGCCGGGGCGTGAAGGTGTTCCTCAAGTACGACGGCCTCAACCCCACCGGCTCCTTCAAGGACCGGGGGATGACGATGGCCATCTCCAAGGCGCGCGAGGCGGGCTCCGAGGCGGTGATCTGCGCCAGCACCGGCAACACCTCCGCCGCCGCCGCGGCCTATGCCCGCCGTGGTGGCATGCGCGCCTTCGTGCTGATCCCCGATGGCTACGTGGCCCAGGGCAAGCTGGCCCAGGCCCTGCTCTACGGCGCCGAGGTGCTGGCGGTGCGCGGCAACTTCGACCGGGCCCTGGCGATCGTGCGCGACGTGGCCGAGCGCTACCCGGTCACCCTGGTGAACTCCCTCAACCCCTATCGGCTGCAGGGCCAGAAGACCGCCGCCTTCGAGGTGGTGGATGCCCTCGGCGAGGCCCCCGACTGGCTGTGCATCCCCGTGGGCAACGCCGGCAACATCAGCGCCTACTGGATGGGTTTCAAGGAGTACCAGCAAGCCGGCCACAGCCGTGTGCTGCCGAAGATGCTCGGCTTTCAGGCCGCCGGTTCGGCGCCGATGGTGCTGGGCCGCATCGTCGAGCAACCCGACACCATCGCCACCGCCATCCGCATCGGCAACCCGGTGAACCGCGAGAACGCCCTGCGGGTGCGCAGCGAGAGCGGCGGCGATTTCAGCGCCGTCACCGATGCGGAGATCATTGAGGCCTACAAGCTGCTGGGCAGCGGCGAGGGGGTGTTCTGCGAGCCGGCCAGCGCCGCCTCGGTGGCGGGCCTGCTCAAGCGCCGCGAGGAGGTGCCGGCCGGCGCCACGGTGGTCTGCGTGCTGACCGGCAACGGCCTCAAGGATCCGGCCACCGCGATCGAGCACAACGAAGCCCGCTTCCACACCGACATTGAGCCCGAGACGGCCACCGTCGCCCAGGTGATGGGGTTCTGAGCACGGCTCCCCCTCCCGGTTCGGGGCGCGGATCGGTCCAGCAATCCACACAGGGGCCCTTGCTGGGGCTGGTTTCAGGGCGGTGGAAAACCGGCGTATCAGCCTGGGAGAAACACCCCCTTGCGATCAGGTCAACGACCGACCCGTTTTCCCCAGGGCGGGAAACGGGGGAAAACGGGCGTTTCAGCCCTCAATCAGCCTGCTCTTTCCCAAGGCCTGGCACCGTCACAACGCTGTATTGATCAGCTCATTCAAGCCATTTGGGGCTTTTCCCCAAGCTCTACGACTACGGATCAGTTTTTCTTCTTGAAAAGAAATTCATCTTTAGAGAAGAAGGAAGGGGAAAACGGGCGGCCTGGTCCTCAGCGCGGCGCCGTGGGCGGGTCCCGCCCGTTGCGCTTTCGCCCTCCCTGTGAAACCGTGGCACCGCTGCCCCCCTTGGCTTGTCGATGAAGCTGGTCTGCTCCCAGGCCGAACTCAATGCCAGCCTCCAGCTGGTCAGCCGTGCGGTGGCCTCACGTCCCACCCACCCGGTGCTCGCCAACCTGCTGCTCACCGCCGATGCCGCCACCGGTCGCCTCAGCCTCACCGGCTACGACCTGACCCTCGGCATCCAGACCAGCCTGCCGGCCAGCGTCGAAACCAGCGGCGCCATCACCCTGCCCGCCCGCCTGCTCGGTGACATCGTCTCCCGCCTCTCCAGCGACAGCCCGATCACCCTCAGCAGCGATGAGAGCGAGGAGCAGCTGCAGCTCACCAGCCTCTCCGGCAGCTACCAGATGCGCGGAATGCCCGCCGATGACTTCCCCGAGCTGCCCTTGGTGCAGAGCGGCACGCCGATCCGCCTCGATGCCGAAGCCCTCGTGAAGGGCCTGCGCGCCACCCTGTTCTCCAGCAGCGCCGATGAATCGAAGCAAATCCTCACCGGCGTTCACCTGCAACTCGATGACGCCGGCCTCGAATGCGCCGCCACCGATGGCCACCGCTTGGCGGTGCTGCGCATCGACAAGGTGCCGGCCGAGGGCGGCGACGGCAGCGGCGAACCGTTTTCGGTGACGGTGCCGGCCCGCTCCCTGCGGGAGTTGGAGCGGCTGCTGTCGGGGCGACCCGCCGGCGAGCCCCTCAGCCTGTTCTGCGAGCGCGGCCAGGTGGTGGTGCTTTGGGCCGACCAGGTGCTCACCAGCCGCAGCCTCGATGGCACCTATCCGAACTACCGCCAGCTGATCCCCCCCTCCTTCAGCCGCAGCCTCACGTTCGACCGCCGCGGTTTCTCCCAGGCCCTGGAGCGGGTCGCGGTGCTGGCGGACCAGCAGAACAACGTGGTGAAGCTGCGCAGCGATCCTGAGGCCGGCAGCGTCACGATCCTGGCCGATGCTCAGGATGTGGGCCGCGGCAGCGAATCCCTCGCCGCGGTCGGCTCAGGCGAACCGATCGAGATCGCCTTCAACGTGCGCTACCTGCTCGATGGTCTCAAGGCGATGAACTCCGATCAAGTGGTGCTGAGCTGCAACGCCCCCACCACCCCCGCCGTGCTCTCCCCCAGCGGTGAGGAGAACGGCTTCACCTATCTGGTGATGCCGATCCAGATCCGCTCCTGAAGGTGGCGCTGCCGGATCAGCTGCTGCTGAGCGATCTGCTGCGCTTCCGGGTGCGCTGCGATCGGGGCCTCGACCACGGCCCCGGCGTGATGGGCTGGATGCATCCGCCTGTGCATCGCCTGCTCGGCTGGGTCAGCCGCCCCTCCGGTTTCGGACGGCGCCGCCTGGTGTGGCGCCTGGATCAGCTGCGCGATCTCAGCGAGCAGGAGCTGCTGGTGGTGGGCGATCCCGCCGAAACCGACCCCGACATCCTCGAACGGCTGCCAACCCTGCTGGAGGCGGCGCTGCTCGGGCAGGGCGACCGTCCCCTCGGCACCTTGGCCGATGCCGCCGTGGACCTGCGCAGTGGCCGCATCCAGCACTACCTGGTGAGCCGCAGTGATCCGCGCCTGCCCGGCAGCAGCCGCTGGCGCCTCAGCCCCGACCGCATCCTCGACCAGCAACCCGGTCGCGTGTTCACGGCCCTGCGGGAGCTGGATGATCTGCCCCTGGCTCGCGCCAGCGTGCGCCAGGCCTTGCTGCAACGCTCCAGGCGCTGGCGCCAGCAGGTGGAGGAAGAAACCTCCCGGCTGCGGGACCAGGTGCAACAGGTGGGGGATCGCTGGGAGGAACGGGTCGAGGGCTGGCTGGAGGAGCGTCCCTGGGAGCCGGCGGATGCCGATGCCGAGCGGGGGCCGCGCGGCGCCTTGGAGAGCCCCTCCTGGCCCGACCCGGAGGATGACCCGCTGGAGAATTGGCGGGATCCCGACGCTGAGCCCCCCGCCACCAGCCCCCAACGCCGGCCGCGAGCCCGCTCTGCCGTTGATCGCGATAGCTTCGATCGCGGCGCCATGGATCACGGCGCCTTTGATCGTGACGCCGTTGATCGCGGCGAGGTTGATCGCGGCCAGCGCGACCGCAGTGAGCGCAACCGCAGTGAGCGCAACCGTAGTGAGCGCGACTTCAGCGAGGGCAGCGGCGGCGAGAGCAGTCGCCGCGAAGTCGATCGAGAGGATCGCGACCGCGCTGCGTTCCGGCGCTCTGGTTTCGATCGCCATGGGGTCGATCGCCCCTTCCGCCCCCGCCCGGGCGAGCGCGACGGCCAGGATCGCTACCGCGGCCGCGACGGGGACGACGACCCCTGGATCTGATACTGGTCGGGCACGCTTGCTTCGCGCCAGCCGGTGGCTCCTTCCGCACCGTCCTCCTTCCCGCTGGCTGAGGCTCTGCGCCAGGAGGGGCTCTCCGAGGCGGACCACGCCGAGATCGTGCGACGCCTCGGCCGTGAGCCCAACCGCGCCGAGCTCGGCATGTTCGGCGTCATGTGGTCGGAGCACTGCTGCTACCGCAACTCCCGGCCGCTGCTGCAAGGCTTTCCCACCAGCGGTCCGCGCATCCTGGTGGGGCCGGGGGAAAACGCCGGGGTGGTGGATCTGGGCGAGGGCCAACGGTTGGCCTTCAAGATCGAGAGCCACAACCACCCCTCCGCCGTCGAGCCGTTCCAGGGGGCGGCCACCGGGGTGGGCGGCATCCTGCGCGACATCTTCACGATGGGCGCCCGGCCGATCGCCCTGCTCAACGCCCTGCGCTTCGGGCCCCTCGACGACCCCCGCAATGTGGGCCTGATGGAGGGCGTGGTGGCCGGCATCGCCCACTACGGCAACTGCGTGGGCGTGCCCACCGTGGGCGGCGAGGTGGGCTTCGACCCCAGCTATGCCGGCAACCCGCTGGTGAACGCCATGGCCCTGGGCTTGATGGAAACCCCGGAGATCGTGCGCTCCGGCGCCGCCGGTGTAGGCAATCCGGTGGTGTACGTGGGCAGCACCACCGGCCGCGATGGCATGGGCGGCGCCAGCTTTGCCAGCGCCGAGCTGAGCGAGGCCTCCCTCGACGACCGCCCCGCCGTGCAGGTGGGGGATCCCTTCCTGGAGAAGGGGTTGATCGAGGCCTGCCTGGAGGCGTTCCAAAGCGGCGATGTGGTGGCGGCCCAGGACATGGGCGCCGCCGGCCTCACCTGCAGCTGCTCGGAGATGGCCGCCAAGGGCGGGGTTGGCATCGAACTCGATCTGGATCGCGTGCCGGCCCGCGAAACGGCGATGAGCGCCTACGAGTTCCTGCTCTCCGAATCCCAGGAGCGCATGCTGTTCGTGGTTCAGGCCGGCCGTGAGGAGCCTCTGATGCGGCGCTTTCGCCGTTGGGGCCTGCAGGCCGCCGTGGTGGGCCGGGTGCTGGAGGAGAACGTGGTGCGGGTGCTCCAGCACGGCGAGGTGGCGGCGGAGCTGCCGGCCAGCGCCCTGGCGGATGACACGCCGATCAATCACCACGCCCTGCTCAGCGAACCGCCGGCCGAGATCCAGGAGCATTGGCGCTGGAGCGAGGCCCAGTTGCCGCCGGCCGACCCCGATGGCATCACCCCCGCTGGCCGCGAGCGCCTCAGCTGGAACGCCGTGCTGCTGGCTCTGCTGGATGACCCCACCATCGCCAGCAAGCGCTGGGTCTGGCGCCAGTACGACCACCAGGTGCAGGCCAACACCGTGGTGCCCCCCGGCGGGGCCGACGCCGCCGTGGTGCGGCTGCGGCCCCAGCAGGGGGAGGGATCGCTGAAGCCGTCCCAGCGCGGCGTGGCCGCCGTGGTCGATTGCCCCAACCGCTGGGTGGCCCTCGATCCCGAGCGCGGCGCCATGGCGGCGGTGGCTGAAGCGGCCCGCAACCTCAGCTGCGTCGGCGCTGAACCCCTGGCCGTCACCGACAACCTCAACTTCCCCTCCCCCCAGACCCCCACCGGCTACTGGCAGCTGGCACTGGCCTGCCGGGGGCTGGCCGAGGCCTGCCGCGAGCTGGGTACCCCCGTCACCGGCGGCAATGTGTCGCTCTACAACGAGACCCGCCTGCCGGATGGCCGCCTCCAGCCGATCCAGCCCACGCCGGTGGTGGGCATGGTGGGCCTGGTGCATGACCTCGGCCGCCTCTGTGGCCTCGGTTGGCGGGAGGTGGGGGCCAGCATCTGGCTGGTGGGCCTGCCGGTGGAGGCCGATCCCGCCGACGATCGCTTTGGCCTCTCTGGCAGCAGCTACCAGGTGGTGATCCATCAGCGGCTCAGCGGCCGGCCGCCCCGTTGTGATCTCGCCCTGGAGCGGCGGCTGCAGCTGTTTCTGCGCCAGGCCATCGCCGCCGGCCAGCTCTCCTCAGCCCACGACCTCTCCGATGGCGGCCTGGCGGTGGCCGCCGCCGAGTGCTGCCTGGGGGGAGGGCTGGGGGCCCAGCTGGAGCTGCCTCCCTCCCCAGCCCGTCTGGATCGGATCCTGTTTGCCGAAGCCGGCGCCCGAGTGTTGGTGACCGTGCCCGCAGCCCAGGACAGCGCCTGGCGGCAGGCCCTCGCCGAGGCCGGGGCCGAGCTGCCGGCCACCCGGTTGGGACGGGTGATGGCGGAGCCGCGACTGACGCTGGAGCAGGCGGGTCGCAGCCTGCTGGATCTGCCGCTCGAGCGGCTGCGCCTGGCCTACGAGGAGGCCCTGCCGCGGCGGCTCTCCCAGGCTGGCCCGCCTCCGGAGCATTGAGCGGCGGCTCGGCTCCGGCCATGCGCAATGATGAAGTCATCCTGAATAGCCTTGGGGCGGTGACCGACGTTCTGCATCGCCCCATGTCGCTGCCCTCGGCCCCTGCCGAAACGGCTGCGCACGATCAGCCCCAGCCCGATCGGCCGCCGCCGGATCGGCCCGATCGCCCCGAGGAGGCCTGCGGCGTCTTCGCCGTGATGGCGCCTGACCAGGCGGTGGCCAACCTCGCCTACTTCGGGTTGTACGCCCTGCAACACCGCGGCCAGGAGTCGGCCGGGATCGCCGTGTTCGATGGCCCCAGCGTTCGGCTGCACAAGGACATGGGCCTGGTCAGCCAGGTGTTCGACCAGGAGATCCTGCGCCGCTTGCCCGGTGAGCTCGCCATCGGCCACAACCGCTATTCCACCACCGGCAGCAGCAAGGTCTGCAATGCCCAGCCGGTGCTGCTGCAAACCCGCCTCGGACCCTTCGCCCTGGCCCACAACGGCAACCTGGTCAACGCCGCCGAGCTGCGCCACTCGCTTGCCCACCTGGCTGACGACTTCACCTCCACCACCGACTCCGAACTGATCGCCTTCGCGCTGCAGGAAGCGGTGAACGCCGGCCACGACTTCGCCGAGGCGATCGAGGTGGCGGCCCGCCGCTGCCGCGGTGCCTTCAGCCTGGTGATCGGCTGCCGCCAGGGTCTGTTCGCCCTGCGCGATGGCCATGGCATCCGGCCATTGGTGTTCGGCATGCTCGGCGAGGCGGCCCAGGCTCAATGGGTGGTGAGCAGCGAAACCTGCGGGCTGGACATCATCGGCGCCAGCTATGTGGATGATGTCCAGCCCGGTGAACTGCTGCATTTTTCGGTGGGAAGCGCCATGCCGCAGCGGCACCGCTGGATCGAGGAGCCGGCGAAGTTGTGTGTCTTCGAGATGATTTATTTCGCTAGACCGGATAGCCGCTTCTTTGGTGAATCTCTGTATAGCTATCGTGTGCGCATTGGCGAAGTCTTGGCTCGCGAAAACCCGATCGCTGCCGACATTGTGATCGGTGTGCCCGATTCCGGTATCCCAGCGGCAATTGGTTATTCCCAGGCCAGTGGCATCCCCTTCGGCGATGGCCTGATCAAGAACCGTTATGTGGGACGCACCTTCATCCAGCCCACCCAGGCGATGCGCGAGGCCGGCATCCGGGTGAAGCTCAACCCCCTGCCCGATGTGCTGGCCGGCAAGCGTGTGGTGGTGATCGATGATTCGATCGTGCGCGGCACCACCAGCCGCAAGCTGGTGCAGGCCCTGCGCGAGGCGGGAGCCACCGAGGTGCACATGCGCATCAGCTCACCGCCGGTCACCCACCCCTGCTTCTACGGCATCGATACCGATAGCCAGGACCATCTGATCGCCGCCCGCTTGACTCTGCCGGAGATCGAAGCGCACCTTGGTGTCGATTCTTTGGCCTATCTCAGCAAGAGCGGCATGGTCGAGGCGGCCCGCACCAATGCGGGGCACTTTTGCACCGCCTGCTTCGATGGTCACTATCCGATCAGCATGGATGAAGAGGTGCGCCGCACCAAGCTGATGCTGGAACCGGCTGGATTGGCCAGCGCCAGCCGCCCCTAGGGCTGCTCTGGATCCCAGCCCGCCCCATGCGCATCGCCTTTCTCGACTCCTGGCTTCAGGACGCCGCTGAGGGCAGTGGCACGGCGGTGGCCATCGGCGGCCTGGCCCGGGCGCTGGAGGCGCGGGGCCATCGGGTGGAGCGGATCGTGCCCCGCGGCGCCTGGCCCCACGGCTTGCTGGCCCGCCGTCTCTGGTTCAATCTCACCCTGCCGGGCCGGATGCGGGCCGCCGCGGCCGCGGGAAACGCGTACGACCTGATTGTCGGCTTCGACATCGACGGCGTGCGCCTTGCCGCCAGCGCCTTGCCCTACGTGTGCAGCATCAAGGGGGTGCTGGCGGAGGAAGCCCGCTGTGAGCAGGGTTGGCCGCGGTTGATGCTCGGCTCCCTGGCGCTGTTGGAGGGGCTCAATGCCCGGCGCGCCCCGTTGGTGCTCTCCACCAGCGCCTACTGCTGCCAACGCATCACCGAACTCTACGGCGTGCCCAGCGAGCGGCTGGCGCTGGTGCCCGAGGGGATTGATCTGCAGCTCTGGGGCCCCTGCAGCGAGAGCGAGCATTTGGCCAGCGAGCAACTTGCCAGCGAGCGAATTGCCGCGGCCGATGCCCAGCGGCAGCCCTTCACGGTGCTGTGCGTGGCGCGGCAATACCCCCGCAAGCGGGTGATCGACCTGCTGGAGGCCTTTGCGTTGGTGCGGGCCCGTCTCGCCGCCGCCCAGCTGGTGATCATCGGTGATGGTCCGGAGCACGGCGCCCTGCGTCAACGCCTGGAGGAGCTCCAGCTCGGGGAGGCGGTGTCTTTGCTGGGAGCCTTGCCCGATGATGCTGCGGTGCGCCAGTGGTACGCCCGCAGTTCGGTGTTCTGCCTGCCGTCCGAGCAGGAGGGATTTGGCATCGTGTTCCTGGAGGCGATGGCGAGTGGGTTGCCGGTGGTGAGTACAACGGCGGCGGCCATCCCGGAGGTGGTGCTGGATGGCCAGACCGGCCTGCTGGTGCCGCCGCGCGATCCTTCGGCTCTGGCGGGGGCGTTGTTGCGGCTGCTCCTCGATCCGGCCTTGCTGGCCCAGCTGCGGGCCGCGGGACGTCAGCATGTGCGGCGCTTCAGTTGGGACCGGGTGGCTGAGCGTTTCCTCGAGGTTGTGGCGCCGCTGTTGGCACCGCCGCCGCTGGCGCGGCGGGAGCCCGGTTGCCGCTGAGGCGCTGGATCCGGACCAAGCCGCGGCTGCGGCCCGAGTCGCTATCGATGCCCCGCATCGCCTGCAGCAGTTGGCTGATCGGCACCCAGACAGATGGATAGCGGTAGCGGGCCACATCAAGAATCAACACCCGGTCGCTGCCGTCATCGAATGCCGCCAGCGGCGAGATGTGGCCGCCGCCGGCCTGGCCCAAGGCCTGGCGGTGGTAGTTCACCAGCAGCCGGTCGTCCGGATCGGCCAGGCTGCGGCGCAGCAGTTGGCGCAGCTCCGCCAGGCTGAGGCTGCTGGCTTCGATCGCGCTGGCGGTGACACCGCGACCGGCCAGCAGCTGTTGCAACTGGGCCAGAGTCATGCCCCGTTGCCGCACCGTCGTCGCATCTGGTCCGCCGCTGCCCGCCTCGAACAGGTTCTCCTGGGTCCAGAACCGGTAGGAGCCGTAGCCCTTGGCCGCTGGTGCCGGCACCGCCAGGCTGTTGAGCGCCATCACGGCACTGGCAACGCCGCAGTAGCTGAGGTTCGCCTGGGTGAGGAACTCCTGGCTGAGCGGGCCGTAGTCGCTCCGCTGGCGGCTGCGAAACAGCAGCACCTGCCCCTGGTTCGAGGGCAGCTCCAGGGGCACCGGACCGGCGGCTCGCTGGGGCGAGGGGGCGTCCACCACCCCGCCTCGGCCGCCTCCGGGGCCTTGGGGGCGGGCACCAGCAGCCGTTGGAGCTGCAGTCGTTGCTGAAGCTGCAGTCGTTGCCGGAGCTGCCACCTGCGCTTCCCAGGGAGCGGTTGGTGCCGCCCCTGGCGCTGGGGCCCCGCTGCTGGCGTTTCCCCAGAACCCCAGGAGCAGCATCGCCAGCAGCTTCAGGGCCAGCCCGGGGGTGGCCCGCTGTCCAGCAGCCGGAGCGCGGGTCACGGCAGGCTGAGGGGAACCAGCTCCCGCACGGCGTCGCCCGCCGCCAGGGGCAGATCCAGCCCTGGCCCTTCGCTGTCCTCACTGGTGATGTCCTGGGGCAGCAGGCGCAAGCTGCGGCTGTCGGAGCCGGACAGGCGTACCCCCACCACAGCTGTCGCGTCGGCGCAGATGTCCACCAGGCGATCGCCCCGGTCTGGCAGCCGCAGGCCGATCTGGCCGAGATCACCGCGCTGGCAGGAGCGCAGACTGGCCACCCGCAGACGTTTCAACCGCCCAGCCCGGCTGACCAGCAACACCTCACCCTCTGCCGCCACACAGGCCGCCCCCACCACCGCCTCACCCGGGAGCAGGCGCAGCAGCGTCGGACCCTGGGCCACCCGGCCGAGCACCGGCAGGTTGGTGTCGTTCACCGCCAGCCTCAGTAAACGTCCGCTGCTGCTGGCCACCACCAGCTCCTGGTTGTCGCGGCAGACCACCACGCGCCGCAGCTCCACCCCATCCTTGAGCTTCAGCACGGTGGCGGCACGGCCGGAGAGCTCCAGAAATTCCTCGATCGGCAGCCGCTTGAAGCGTCCATCGCTGCTCAACAAGCCCAGGCTGCCCTCGGGGGGATGGGGCAGGGGAAGCACCTGCACCACCTGCTCATCCTGCAGGCTGTCCGGCAGGAATTTCTCCAGCTTGCCCGGCTGCTGCCCTGAGAACTCCCAGCGCAGCAGCGCCACCCGGCCGGAGCTGGTGAACGCCAGCAGCGAGGGTTGCTTGGCGATCGGCAGGATGAGCCGGGCCGGCGGAGGCTGTTCGCCAAGCTCGGTGGCCTCCTCCAGGTGGAGCCGCCCCAAGACCTGGGGCGTGACGATGCGCACGCCGCCATCGGCCTGGATCAGCAGATGGCTGTCGCCGGCGAGGGCGTCGAAAGCCTGTTGGCGTTGCAGCTCGGTGTTGGGCCGCACCGCCGCGGCCCGTTGGGCCACCAGCTCATCGCCCCCTTCCACCAGCCTGGTGCGACGGGGCGTGGCGAAGCGTTTGCGCAGGCCCTTCAGCTCGCTCACCATCGCGTCCAGCAGGGCGGCGCGATCGTCGAGAAGGTGGCGCAGTCGGGTCCGTTCCTCGCGCAGGTCTTCGGCTTCCTTGCGCAGGCTTTCCTGCTCCAGGCTGGTGAGGCGCCGCAGCGGCATAGCCAGCACGGCATCGGCTTGGCGTTCGCTCAGATCGAACTGCACCTGCAGCGCGGCGCGGGCGCTGGCCGCATCGGCGGCGGCCGTGATCAGATCGATCACCTGGCGCAGGGCGTTGAGGGCCTTGATCAGACCCTCCACCACCTCCAGTCGCTGTTCGCAGCGCTGCAGCGCGTGTCTTGTGCGCCGGATCAGCGTCAGTTCGCGGTAGTCGAGAAACTCCTGCAGCATCCGCCGCAGGGTCAGCTGCACGGGTTGGCCATGGACCAGCGCCAGCAGGATCGCCCCGAAGTTGGATTGCAGGGCGGTGCGGCGCTGCAGATCGCTGAGCACCGTTTCGGCGTTGGCATCGCGGCGCAACTCGATCACCACCCGCATCCCGTCGCGATCGCTTTCGTCGCGGATGTCGGCGATGCCGCCGATCTTGCCCTCATTCACCTGTTCGGCCAGCTTCTCGATCCAGCCGGCCTTGCTGAGCTGGTACGGCAGTTCCGTCACGACCACGGCGTTGCGGCGGTGGCGGCCCTTGCCGGGTTGCACCTCCTCGACGTGGGCGACGCCGCGCATCGGGATGCTGCCGCGGCCGCTCAGATAGGTCTCACGGATGCCGCTGCCGATCAGCACCTCGCCGCCGGTGGGGAAATCGGGCCCGGGCACCAGCTCCAGGAGCTTCTCATCGCTGAGATCTGGCTTGCGGATCAGGGCGATCAGGGCATCAACCACCTCGCCGAGGTTGTGGGGTGGAATGCTGGTGGCCATGCCCACGGCGATGCCGGTGCAGCCGTTGAGCAGCAGGAAGGGCAACTGGGCCGGCAGCACGGTGGGCTCCTGCTGCGACCCGTCGAAATTGGGGGCGAAGTCGACGGTGTCATCGCCGATTTCATCCAACATCGCCTGGTTGGCGATCGGCGCCAGGCGCGTTTCGGTGTAGCGCATGGCCGCTGGTGGATCGTCGTCCACCGAGCCGAAGTTGCCATGGCCATCGAGCAACGGGTGCCGGCTGGCAAAGGTCTGCACCAGCCGCACCAAGGCGTCGTAAACGGCCTGGTCACCATGGGGGTGGTACTTGCCCAGCACATCGCCCACGACGCGGGCGCACTTTCGGTAAGGCCGATCTGGGGTCAGCCCCAGTTCATGCATGGCGTAAAGGATGCGCCGCTGCACCGGTTTGAGGCCGTCGCGCACATCCGGCAGGGCCCTACCCACGATCACGCTCATGGCGTATTCGAGATAGGAACGCTGCATCTCCTGGTGCAGGCCGATCGGCTCGATCCGTTCGGGGCGTTCCCTGTGGCGCTCCTCGGGCATCCGGATCGGGGTGCGGGCGTTTCTGGCGGTTTAGCCTACAGAGCGTGGCCTGCTGTGACCGCCGCCAGCTTCTCAGTCGCGTTTTTCGTCGTTGCCTGTGGCATTGGCCATCGCCCGCTCCACCGCCGCTTTGAGCTCAGGTCGGGCCAGCAGGTCGCGGGCGGCGCTGCGCAGCTTGGTGCCCCAAAGCTGCTCTTTTTGATAGCTGTCAAGCACGTAGTTGGGTTCTTCGGCGAGGGCGGATTCGGCCAGTTTGATCGCTTCGGCCCGGTCGGCGTCCGAGCCTTGAACCAGGGCCGCGCCAAGGGCCAGAGAGGTTTCCGCCACCCCGGGCTTGAGCTTCAGCACCCGGCGCCAGCGGTCGATCGCCTGCTGGGTCTTGCCGCTTTCAAACAGCACGATCCCTTGATTGTTCACGGCTTCCCAGAAGTCCTTGCGCAGGCCAGCCGCCTGCTCGAACGAGCCAAGGGCCGTGGTCGTGTCCCCCAGGAGCAGCTGGGCATTGCCCAGGTCGAAATAAGCGCCGGCATTGCGCGGATCCAGTTGCAGGCCGCGGCGCAGCAGATCCACGGCATCGGCGGGTTTGCCCTTGCGCAACGCCAGGGACCCCTCGGCAAACCAGATCCCGGGGTTGTTCGGGTCGAGTTTCTTGGCCTGGCTGAGCGCCACGATGGCTTTGTCGACCCGGTTGCTGCGCAGCTGGGCCTCGGCCAGCAGCACCCAGCCGCGGGGATCTTCGGGAAGCAAGCGCACGGTCAGCTCGGCCAGACGGCCCGCCTCCTCCGCCTGGCCGAATCGCAGTAAACGCGCCGCCGCCTGGGCGATTCCCAGCCCGGCCGCCTCCAGATCCTTGCTATCTGGCATGTAGACGTAGGGCACCAGCGCCCGAGCCGGCAGGGCGGTGGACAGCGCCAGACCAGCCGCCAGGCCCGCCGCCACCAGGGGTCTGGCGGCTGGTCTCCAGGTTGTGCCGCCCTGCGGGCGCCTGATCCTTCCCAGGCTTGCGACCAGGAGCCGGTGCAAACGCGGGCGGAAAACGACGGGCACTTCGAGCCCGGTCAGGGAGCGCCGACCCACGAACAATCCATTGAAATTCTCTCCACAGTAGGGATCGGCGCAACAACTACCCCAGGTGATCGTTGCGCCCGGCTTTCATCGCCGCCTCGATGTTGCGCCGCCACATCCAGGGCCGGATGCGCCGCAGGGTCGAAGCTCTCAGTCGCCCGTCCCACTCGGCGTCGCTCCAGTTCAGGGCGGCCTTTCCTTGCAAATTCAGCAACCACGGGCGTGGCTGCAGATCGGGATCGCTGGTTGTCGGCAGGGATTCATGGTTCCAGGGGCAGACCTCCTGGCAGATGTCGCACCCTGCTACCCAACCCCTGAGCTCTGCGGCGATCGCCGCCGGCAGGTGCGGTTCCCGGTTTTCAATCGTGTGGTACGCGATGCAGCGCCGCGCATCCACCACGAAAGGCTCGACGATGGCGCCGGTGGGGCAGGCATCCAGGCAGCGGCTGCAGCGCCCGCAGAGGGGCGTGCTGGGCCTGTCCGGGGGCAGATCCGCTGTGGTGAGCAGGTGGCCGATCAGCAGCCACGAGCCGCGGCGGCGATCGATCAGGTTGCCGTGTTTTCCGATCCAGCCCAGCCCGGCCTGCTCGGCCCAGGCCTTATCCAGCAGCGGGGCGCTATCCACGCAGGCCCGCCAACGCACGCCGGGGGCGCGGGTCTCCAGCCAGCGCCCCAGCCGGCGCAGCCGCTGGTCGATCACCCGGTGGTAGTCGCGGCCCCAGCCGTAACGGGCCACCGCCAACGCCCCTGGCTGGCGCCGCTCGCTGACGTGATGCGGCAAGGCGACGGCGAGCAGGCTGCGCACCCCCGGCAGCAGGGTGGCTGGCGAGCGGCGCCGCGGATCTGCCATCCAGGCCATCTCGGCCTGGTGGCCAGCTTCGAGCCAACGCTCCAGGGCCGCCGTGCGCAGGGCGAGCCGCTCCCCACCGGGCACCGTGGCAATCCCCACGGGATCGAAACCCTGCCCCCGGGCTTGCTGGCGCAGGGCCTCCGCAAGCTCTTCATTCGCGGTCAACCCCATGGACGGTCGGTAGAGTCAGCGCCAGTTGATCCCGACAGCGTGAGCGTCGATTCCGCGTCCAAATTCAGTCCCCTGTTGCGCTGGATGGGGATCACCCTGGTGGTGATGCTGCTGTTGCAGATGCTGGGCGTGCTCATCATCGGACAGTGGCAGGAGGAATCGTTCCGACAGTTGCTGGTGGAGCGGCTGATCGCCCAGGCACCCATGGCGTTGGTGGGCCTCATGCTGATGTATTTCTCGGCCCGTCTGGATGACCAACGCGAGGAGCGTTCGCCGTTGTTGTGGGCCGTTTGCATTCTCAGCGGCATCCTGGCCATCAGCCTCACCGCCGCCCTGCCGGTGTCGTTGAGCGGTGATCAGATGCTGCAGCAGCAATCCGAACGCCAGCTGGCCCAGCAGAGAACCCGCCTGGAAACAGCCCGGCTGCAAAGCAAGAACCCGGCCTTCCTGCAGCAGGTGATCCAGCAGTTCCAGGCCAGTGGGCAAGTGCCTCCCGGCGTCACCGAAGCCCAGAAAACCCAGGCAGCCCGTGCTTTCCTCGACAAACAGCTGGACCAGCTGCAAGACCAGGCCAAGCAGGCTGAGCAGTCCAACTTGATCACCCTGAACCAACGGCGCTTCGGTGGGTCCGGTGGTGCCGTGGTTCTGATCGTGGCGTTCACCATCCTTTGCCTGGGCAGCGTCCTCTGAGCAGGAGCGGGAGCGTCGGATGAATCGTTAGGTTTGGGGATGCGTCCAGGTTGTCCGCCTTGGTCTCCTCCCCTGGCCCCCGTCTCGATCAGCCGCTGGCCGAGCGCCTGCGGCAGGACCTCAAGAATGATTTGATCGCGGGTCTGCTGGTGGTGATCCCGCTGGCGACGACGATCTGGCTGGCCACCACCGTCAGTCGTTTCGTTCTGGCGTTCCTCACCACGATTCCAAAGCAGTTCAATCCGTTCAACACCCTCAACCCGTTGCTGCAGGAGCTCATCAATCTGGGGGTTGGTCTGTTGGTGCCGCTGCTCGGCATTCTGCTGATCGGCCTGATGGCGCGAAACATCGTGGGTCGCTGGTTGCTCGAGTTCGGTGAGGGCACCCTGCTGCGCATCCCCTTGGCAGGTTCGGTGTACAAGACCCTCAAGCAGCTGTTGGAAACGTTCCTGCGCGACAACTCCCGCCGGTTCCGCCGCGTTGTGCTGGTGGAATACCCCCGCGAGGGTTTGTTCGCCGTTGGTTTTGTCACCGGAGTGCTCAGCAGCGCCGTGCAGGCCGATTTCAACGAAACGATGCTGAGCGTGTTCATTCCCACCGCCCCCAACCCCACCACCGGTTGGTATGCGGTGGTGCCTGAGCGCTCGGTGCGCGACATCGACTTGAGCGTTGAAGACGCCTTCCGCACGATCATTTCCGCTGGGATCGTCAACCCCGACGACCGCACCCCGCCTTCGAATCGCAGCTTCTCCAGCCTGTTGGCCCAACTGCGCACCCCCCAGCTCTCCTGATGCAGAGCCGCACCCTCTCCCGCGAACTGGCCCTGCTGATGCTGGGCCAGGTCAGCGACCGCGCCGCAACCGCGCCGCCCTCGGCGGAACCCGCTCTGGAATCTTTGTTGATCCAGGCCCTCAACAGCCTGCAGCAGCATGTGCGGGACGCCCTGGATCGCTCCGCCGTGGACCTGCAGCAGGCCGAGCAGGAGCTGCTCGACAGCGAACTGCTGGGGGATGGCGAGCAGAGATTGCCGCGGGTGCGAGAGCATCTCCGCGCCGGCCTGGGCCAGGCCGAACAGGCCCTCAACCGCCTTTCCGCAAGCCTTGAATTGCCGCGATTGCTGCTGTTGGCCGACCAAGAGGAGGTGCGGCGCGGCGCGATCGCGCGGTCCCGTGCCGTGCTCAGCGACCGTGCTTCCATCGATGCCCGTCTCGACGCGGTGATGGAGGGCTGGCGGCTCACCCGATTGCCGCGGATCGATCGCGACATCCTGCGCTTGGCTGTGGCCGACCTCGAACAGTTCGCCACTCCCCCGGCGGTGGCCTGCAATGAGGCTGTGGAATTGGCCAACCGCTACAGCGATGAGCAGGGTCGCCGCATGATCAATGGGGTGCTGCGACGCTTCACCGCTGCCCACCCCTGACCGCTGCCCTTCCCAGCCCCCATGGTGTTCGACTGGTTCCGCCGCAGCTCCGCTCCGCCTCAGTCCCCCACTCCGGCGACCGACGCCTCTGAAACGTCCGCCGCAGAGAAGCCAACGCCGGACGTCGCTCCTTCCCCAGAGGCCGCCACTGGCGATCTCCAGGAATCCGCTGGCTTGGGTGCGCCCCCATCGGCGACCGCGCCCGAGGCGGAGGCTCAGGCTGTCCCGGGGCCAGCGTCACCCCCCGCCGCGGCCCCCGGGATTGATCAAGATGCCATCGCCTGGGCTCGTGAGGCCTACGCCCGCCTCAAGGCGCAGCAGGAGGCTGCCCGGGGGGCCGCGGTCGAGGCTCCGGCCGTGGCTGCGGAGCCGCCGCCAGCTGAGGCTTCGGCGATCAGCTCAACCATGGAGGCGCCTGAGTTCTCCCCCGCCGCGGAGGAGGCTGAAGGTTCGGCCGAGGCTGGCCAGGGCTCCGAGATCGGCATCGCGGCCCAGCCGCCTGGGGCTGTTGCGGCCTCTGCGCGTGCTGGCGGGCCCGAGTTTCCCCCGGGCGACGCCGCGGGGGGAGCAGATCCCGGGCCGTCGACGATCGACTCGTCCCTCGATCGTGGCGGTTTCGCGCCAACGGCTGGATCCGAGCCGCTGCCCGACCGCGAGAACACCGCCTTGGCCAGTGGACCGGAGCCTGGAGAGGAGAGTGCCTCGTTCCCGCCGCCAACCGCCACCCCGCCCGAGCCAGCCCCGCCCGAGCCTGTGCCCCCCGAGGCCGCCGCGCCCCAGGCGGCACCCCCAGAGCCAGCGCCCGTCGCGCCGGCCCTGTCGCTGTTGGAGCAGGCCGCGGCCCTGCGCCAGGAACGGTTGCGCCAGCTCACAGCCCCCGCCGCGGCGGCGCCTGTGCGGGAGCCCGAAGCCGCCGCAGCCGTGCCGCTGCCCGCTGCGCCACTACCCGCTGCGCCACTGTCCGCGGTTCCCCTGCCTCGGCCAAGCGCCGCAGAGGCGGAAACCGAACCCAGCCTTGGAGCGTTCGATGACGCCTTCACCTGGTCCGCGGAGGTGCTCGCCGCCCAGGGCCGCCGCGTCGAGGATGTGTCGATCGAGGAGATCGACTGGCTGACGCGCCTGCGGCGCGGGCTGGAGAAAACGCGACGGGGCTTCGTCACCCAGCTGCTCGAGACCCTGGGGGATGACCCCCTCAGCCCCGAGGTGTTGGATGACCTGGAAACCACGCTCTTGCAGGCGGATGTGGGGGTGCGGGCGACCGACCTCGTGCTGGAGGCTCTGCGCCGCCGCTTGAACGAAGAGGTGGTGGACCCCTCGGAGGGTTTGCGCTTTCTCAAGGAGCAACTGCGCCAGCTGCTGGATGCCCCCACGCAGCGAGATGGTCGGCCGCTGCTGGCGCCCAGTCGCGATCGGTTGAATGTCTGGTTGTTGGTGGGGGTCAACGGCGTTGGCAAGACCACCACCCTGGGCAAGCTCGCCAACCTGGCGTCGCGCAGCGGCTATTCCTGTCTGATTGCCGCCGCCGACACCTTCCGGGCCGCCGCGGTCGAGCAGGTGACGGTGTGGGGTGAGCGGAGCGGTGTGCCCGTGATTGCCAATCCCAGCCCCCACGCGGATCCCGCCGCTGTGGTGTACGACGCCATCGGCGCCGCCCGCTCCCGCGGCTGCGAACTCGTGCTGGTGGATACGGCCGGTCGCCTGCAGACCAAGCACAACCTGATGGAAGAGCTGGCCAAGGTGCGGCGCATCGTCGACCGCCTGGCCCCTGAAGCGGCGGTGGAATCCCTGCTGGTGCTTGACGCCAGCCAGGGGCAGAACGGCCTGCGTCAGGCCATGGCCTTTGCCCCCGCCGCCGGCCTCACCGGGGTGGTGCTGACCAAGCTGGATGGCAGCGCCCGCGGTGGCGTGGCGATCGCCGTTGCCCACGACGCCGGGCTGCCGATCCGGTTCGTGGGTGCCGGCGAGGGCGTGCGTGACCTGCGCCCCTTCAACAGCTTCGAGTTCGTGGAGGCTCTGCTCTCCGGATGAAACCGGGCCGCGTCCAGGCCTTGGCAGGGGATGCGAACGCGGATCCGAGTCTTTGCTCAGATCGCTGCTACTTTGCAAACCCCCAGGGCAGCTCCTTGAGCAGCAAGCCCCCCCACCGACCACCCCAGCAGCCCGGCAGCGCCCGTGGGGCGGCCAACTCCCTTTCGGCCACCGCCTCCCTGAGGGAACTGCTCGACAGTCTCAACCGCGAGCAACGCCGCAACCAGGAGTATCTGGCTTCCCTGGCGTTTGCCTTGCGCAGCTTCACCAACCTTGGTCGCTATCTGGAGCTGGTGCCCTTGGTGGCGGCGCGGCTGGTCGAGGCCGAGGTCGGCCTGCTGGTGGTGTTTCACGCTGATGGCCGGTTGCGCCGCGAACAGCTTCAGGCCACGGCCGGTGATCGCTGCCAGGAGGTGATGCGCCAGCTGGCGGCCATTCCCGACAGCCAGTTCCAGGCGCTGTCTGGGGAAGAAGCGCTAGCCCAGTTTCTCGATCCCCTTGTGCAGCGGTTGTTGGGTGGAGCTGGCCAGCTTTACGCCACGTCAGTGGTGGCCCGCAGTCGCCAACGGGGCCGTCTCTATGTGTTCAGTCAGCAGCGGGGATACAGCTGGAGCGAGATGCGCCGCCGCCACCTGCAGATCAGCGCCGATCTCACCGGCGTGGCGCTCGAAAACGAGATCCTGCAGGAGGATATGCGCCGCCACGAGCGATTGGATCGCCAGCTCAGCATCGGCGCCGACATCCAGGCCCAGCTGCTGCCGGATCAGTGTCCGGTGATCGATGGTGTGGAGCTGGCGGCGCGCTGCCGTCCGGCCTTCCAGGTGGGGGGCGATTACTACGATTTCATTCCCACCTGTCCCGATGCGGTGGGCCGGCGGCGAGAGCAGGGGCAGTGGGCCCTCGTGATCGGTGATGTGATGGGCAAGGGGGTCCCCGCCGGTCTGCTGATGACCCTGCTGCGCGGCATGCTGCGGGCTGAGGTGCTGAGCGGCCTGCCGCCCGATCGCATCCTGCATGATCTCAACAAGTTGGCCCAGGAGGATCTAGCTCACTCTCACCGCTTTGTGACCCTCTTCTATTCCGATTATGATCCCCGTACGCGCCTTCTGCGCTATGCCAATGCCGCCCACAACCCGCCGCTGATCTGGCGCCGTCAGGGTGGCCGGATGGACCGGCTCGATACCTCCGGCCTGCTGATCGGGCTGCAGAGCGAAGCGGACTACGGCTGCGGTGAAGTGGTGCTCGAACCAGGAGATGCCTTGCTTTACTACACCGATGGCGTGACCGAGGCGGCTGGCCTCGGCGGCGAACGGTTTGACGAAGAGCGCCTGGTGCGCACCTTTCAAACCGCCTGCCGTTCCGGGCTGGGCGCTAACGGCATCCTCGACCAGTTGTTCCAGCGCCTGGATCGCTTTCTCGGAGCCGGGCGCCAAGCTGATGACGACGCCTCGATGGTCGTGCTGAAGGTTCGCGAGGAGGTGATGCTGCCGCCGTTGCCGCTGGCTCCCGCCCCGATGGCAAGCTGAGGAGTCGCCCCGCGACGCCGCCATGGCCGCCCCTTCCAGCACGCCGCCGCCGCCAGCCGGGGCGGGGGTCACCGGTGGCAGCGCCGGCAGCTGGAGCGATCGCTTCGAGCAGGGCCTGCACCCGGCGATCGAGCGGTTTAATGCTTCGATCGGCTTCGATCTCACCCTGCTGCAGGAAGATCTCGATGGCTCGATTGCCCACGCCCGCATGCTGGGCCGCTGTGGCGTTCTCTCCGAGGCGGAGGCCGCTGGGTTGATCGAGGCTCTGGAATCGGTGCGCGCTGAAGCGGCGGCCGGGCGGTTCCAACCCGGACTCGACGCCGAAGACGTGCACTTTGCCGTGGAGCGCCGGCTCATTGAGCTGGTCGGCCCTCTCGGCAAGAAACTGCATACGGGCCGCAGCCGCAACGATCAGGTGGGCACCGATCTGCGCCTGTGGCTGCGCCGCCGCCTGGATGCCATCGACGCGGCGCTGGAGCGATTTCAAAAGGCATTGCTGGAGCAGGCGCTGCGCCACGCCGACTGCCTGATTCCGGGATACACCCACCTGCAACGGGCCCAGCCGTTGTGCCTGGCCCACCATCTGTTGGCCTACATCGAAATGATCGAGCGCGACCGCGAGCGACTGAGCGATGTGCGCTGCCGTGTGGACATCTGTCCACTCGGTGCCGCCGCCCTCGCCGGCACCCCCGTGCCGATTGACCGCCGGGCCACGGCGGCGGAACTGGGGTTCAGGGCGATCTATGCCAACAGTCTCGATGCCGTCAGCGATCGCGACTTCACCGTGGAATTCATGGCCGCCGCCAGCCTGGTGATGGTGCATCTCAGTCGGCTCGCTGAGGAGGTGATTCTCTGGGCGAGTGAGGAGTTCGGCTTCGTGCGGCTCACCGATCGTTGCGCCACGGGCAGCAGCCTGATGCCCCAGAAGAAAAATCCCGACGTGCCCGAGTTGGTGCGGGGCAAGAGCGGCCGTGTCTTCGGCCATCTGATCGGTCTGCTGACGATGATGAAGGGTTTGCCCTTGGCCTACAACAAGGACTTCCAGGAGGACAAGGAAGCCCTGTTTGGCGGGGTGACCACCCTGCTCGATTGCCTCGATGCGTTGGCGATCGTGTTTGAGGATGGGTTGGAGTTACGAACCGAACGGTTGGAGGCGGCCGTCGAGGCCGATTTCGCCAATGCGACCGACGTGGCCGACTATCTGGTGGGTCGCGGCGTGCCGTTCCGCGAGGCCTACCAGCTGGTGGGTGGTCTGGTCCGGAGCTGTCTGCAGGAGGGGATCCTGCTCAAGGATCTGCCCCTACCGCGCTGGCAGGCCCTGCACCCGGCTTTTGAGGCCGACATCCACGCCGCGATCCGGCCGCGGCAGGTGGTGGCAGCCCGGCGCAGCGAAGGGGGCACCGGCTTTGAGCTGGTGAGCCAGGAGCTGGAGCGCTGGCGCCGGCGGCTGGTAGCTCAGGACAACGATTGCAGTGATTCCGCTGCGGTCATGTCGTCAGGATCCTGAAGGGCAGATTGGGCTGAACCGGTCTAATCTTGGAACGAGCCTGGTGCATCCGTGCCGTTGGCTCTGCCCTCGGCGGCGCAAGCCTCCGCTGCGAGGCATTGCCGGGAGAAATCGCTCGAGGTTCCCCTCGAGCCCATCTCCCAGCCCTGTCCACGAGTTGTTCCCTCCAGGTTTCAACCTCCCCGCTTTCAACGTCCTCGGTACCCCAGCTTTCAGTGAGTATTTTTGTTGGCAACCTGCCTTTTCGCGCCGAGCAGGAAGACGTGGCGCAACTTTTTGCCCCGTATGGCGAAGTCGTCAGCTGTGCCCTGCCTCTGGAGCGGGACACGGGACGGAAGCGCGGTTTCGCGTTTGTGGAGATGGCTGACCCCGATTGCGAGACCCGGGCGATTGAGGCCCTGCAGGGCATCGAAATGATGGGTCGCCCGCTCCGCATCAACAAGGCTGAGCCCCGTGGTGCTGGCGGCGGCGGCGGTGGTGGTGGCTACGGCGGCGGCGGCGGCTCTGGCGGTCAGCGCCGCGGTGGTGGCGGTTATGGCGGTGGCGGTGGCTACGGAGGTGGCGGTGGTGGTGGCGGCGGGTACGGCGGAGAGCGCTCCGCAGAGCGCGGCTCCGGTGCCCGTGGCTGGGAGGATCGCAGCTATGGGGGTGGTGACAGCTTCGACGCCGGACGCTCCCGCCGTCGCCGTGGCGGCGGTTCTCTCGATGAGGGTGGTTATGGCGGAGCTCAGGGCTGATCGCCCTGAGCGGCTTCTCCTCAACCCTCGCTTTTCACAGGCCGTGCTGCTCCAGCTGCAGGGCGGCCTGCTCCAGCACTTCAACTTCGGCCTCGCGCCGGCAAGCGTGGCGGGTGAGCTGGCTGCGCCAGTGCCTGGCACCAGGGCAACCCTCCACCACATGCACCAGGTGCCGGGCAAGATCCCAGACCCTGCCACCCTGCTCCCGCCAATGCTGGGCGTGGGGGAGGGTGCCCCGGATCACCTCGGACGCCTTCACCTCTGAGCGATCGGCTGCCTCAAAAATCAGCCGATCCACGCCCCGCCATTGCAGTGGGTGGGCGTAGGCCGCCCGCCCCACCATCACCCCGTCCAGCTGCTCCAACTGGAGTCGGCAGGTGTCCAGATCCAGCAGGCCGCCGTTGAGCTCGATCGTCAACCCCGGCCTGTCCCGCTTGAGGCGCTGCACCAGGTCCCAACGCAGCGGAGGGATCGTGCGGTTCTGCTTGGGGTCAAGCCCCTGCAGCCAGGCCTTGCGCGCATGCACTGCAAAGCGTTGAGCGCCGGCTTGCGCCAGCCGATCCACGAACTCCAGCAGCTCTTCGTAGGAGTCGTGGTGGTCGATGCCGATGCGGTGTTTGACGGTCACCGGCAGGTCGGAGGCAGCCGCCATGGCCTCAACACAGCGGGCAACCCGATCCGGTTCGGCCATCAGGCAGGCGCCGAAGCGGGCTTGTCGCACTTTTTCGCTGGGACAGCCGAGGTTGAGATTCACCTCGTCATAGCCCCATTCCGCCGCCAGGCGTGTGGCGCTGGCCAGCTGAGCCGGATCATCGCCGCCGAGCTGCAGGGCGAGCGGCCGTTCCAGCACATCGAATCCCAGCAAACGCGCCAGCCGCCGCTGCCGCTGTGCCGCTGCGCTGGGCGGACCCTCCCGCAGGATGTGATCGAGCGCCCGGGCGACCACCATCTCGGTGTAGAGCAGGCAGCGGCGACTCACCTGCCGCATCAGCACCCGGAAATGCCGATCCGTGCAGTCCAGCATCGGCGCCACACTGAAGCGATGTCGGTCGTCCATCCCTCCATGCTGCCCAGTCAGGTCACGGTGGCGGTGGTGGGCGGCGGTCCGGCTGGCTTCATGGCCGCCATCAGCGCCGCGGAGGCCCTGGTTGCGGCTGGGCAGCCCGTGTCGATTGTGGTGCTGGAGGCCACCGCGGAGCCGCTGCATAAGGTGCTGATCAGTGGCGGCGGCCGCTGCAATGTCACCCATGCTTGCTGGGAACCGCAGCTGCTCGTGAACCACTACCCCCGCGGTCGCAAGGCCCTGCGGGGACCCTTCTCCCAGTTCGCCCCGGCGGACAGCGTGGACTGGTTTGCTCAGCACGGACTGGAGCTGGTGCAGGAAGCGGATGGCCGTCTTTTCCCGCGTTCCAATCGCTCCAGCTCGGTGGTGGAGTGCCTGCGCCAAGCCGCCCGTCGCGTGGGGGTGCAACTGGCACCTGCAGCTGCGGTCCAGACCGTGCGCCGCCGCGCCCAAGGAGGGTTTGAGTTGACGCTGCGAGCCGGTTCCAGCCTGATCTGTCGCCACTTGGTGCTCGCCACCGGCAGCCATCCGAGCGGCCATCGTCTGGCGGCGGCCCTGGGCCACAGCCTGGTGGCGCCGGTGCCGTCGTTGTTCAGTCTGGCTTTGGCAACCCCCGGTCTCGTGGACCTGGCTGGGGTCAGCATGGATCCTGTGGAGCTGGAGCTTTTTCCCCCTGAAGGCGCCCCGTCATCGCGGCGGCAGCAGGACGACCTGCGACAACGCGGTGCTGTGCTGATCACCCATCGCGGCCTGAGTGGTCCAGCCACCCTGCGGTTGACGGCGTTTGCCGCCCGAGAGTTACGGGCCTGGGGCTACCGGGCCCAGTTGCGGGTGGACTGGACTGGAGGCCATGGGGCCAGCGCTTTGGAGGCGTTGTTCGCCCAGGCTCGCCAGCAGCAGGCCCGCCGCAGCCTCGCCAGTTGGCGGCCTTGGCCAGGCTTGGCCAGGCGCCTCTGGTTGTCCCTGCTGGAAGAGGCGGGGTTGGCGACCACAGGGCCGCAAGCGCCACGTTGGGCGGAGCTGACGCGCCGGTCGCAGCAGAGCCTGAGCGCTGCGCTGCTCAACAGTCGTTACGAGGTGGTCGGCCGTGGGCCCTTCGGTGAGGAGTTTGTCACCGCTGGCGGGGTTCCGCTGGGTGAGGTGAATCTTGCTTCACTGGAAAGCCGCTGCTGTGAGGGATTGCAGCTGGTGGGTGAGCTGCTCGATGTGGATGGCGTGACCGGTGGCTTTAATTTTCAGCACTGCTGGACATCTGGCTGGTTGGCGGGACAGGCGCTGCAGCGGGCCCTGATGAGCTCCGAATCGTCCGATGGGTCTGAGAACGCAGCCAGACAATGAAAAAAATCAGAATATTTGATCTAGCGAATTTTGTCGAAAATTGAAAACATCGGTAGATACATTGCGACGAGGATTGAACCAACAATGCCTCCCACAAGAACAATCATCACAGGTTCAATTAAGGATGTAAGGGTTTTGACGGCCGTTGAAACTTCGTCTTCATAAAAATCGGCTACCTTGGATAGCATGGTATCCATTTCACCGGTTTCTTCGCCGATAGCTAACATGCTAATGGCCATATCAGGAAACACATTCTTCATCCTGAGGGCTGAGCTTAGGGGTAGGCCCTCGCTCACCTCATTCCGGGACGACAAAATCGCATCGCCGATCACGGTATTGTTTGTTGTTTCTCTCACTACCTCCAGGGCCTGGAGGATCGGCACCCCTGCCCGTGAGAGTGAACTGAGCGTTCGACAAAATTGAGCGGTGGAAGTCTTCTGAATGAGATCCCCGAATAGCGGTAACTTGAGAATCATGCCATCAACCTGGCGCCTGCCGGATTCGGTTGCATAGAACCGGCTGAAAAAATAAACACCGAGCATGATTGCTCCGACCAAAACAATCGAGAAGGCAGATCGTAATAGGTTGCTCAGATCCAGCATCATCTGGGTGAAAATGGGTAGCTCGGCGCCCAAC
The DNA here is from genome assembly GCA_046342775.1 of Synechococcaceae cyanobacterium. GTDB lineage: Bacteria > Cyanobacteriota > Cyanobacteriia > PCC-6307 > Cyanobiaceae > Cyanobium. The sequence continues at coordinate 33,146 of JBKDOR010000185.1, read as the reverse complement.
TGCTTGAAGATTTCCGCAAAGGTGGGAATCAAAAAGATCGTCATCCCCAGAAAAACCAGGATGGCGATCACCAGCACTGCAATCGGATAACCAAGTGCTCCTCGGATCTGATTCTGCAAGCGAGCGGTTTGCTCCAACAAAATGGCAAGCCGCCGCAGCGTCTCATCCAGCACGCCTCCTATCTCGCCCGCCTCCACCATCGACACCGTGAGCGTGTCGAACACCTGAGGCCAGCGGCGCATCGATTGACCCAGGGTTTCGCCCTGATTGACGTCATTGGTGATGGCCGTGAGAGCCCGCCGCATCTTTGCGGATCGCTGCTGGGTGCGCATCAGATCGAGGCTGCGGATGATCGGCACCCCGGCATCAACCAAAGCGGCCAGCTTGTTGGCGAACAGGGCTTTTTCCTTCACCGAAACGCCTCCTTCCATCAGATCTTGCCAAGAGCTGCCGCGCTTTTTCTTCGCTGTGGTCGGCAGGGCAGATGCAGAGTCCTTGCGGACTAGCGTTGTCGGCAGAATGCCACGTTGGCGCAACGTGCGCCGCGCCGTTGCAGGGCTTCCGGCCTCAAGGGTGAGCTCTCGGCGCCGGCCAACGTTGTCGGTGTAGGAGACAAGAAAAACGGGCATCGTCAGGCCAGTAACCGGTCCAGTTCGTCTGGTCGGGTGGTGCGCAATGTAGCCTCATCCCGTGTGACCTTCCCCTGGAGCACAAGGTTGGCAAGTGCGCGTTCAAGAGTTTGCATTCCCAAGGAGCCGCCGGTCTGAATCTGTGAATACAGCTGGGCTGTTTTGCCCTCTCGGATGAGGTTGGAGATCGCTGGGGTGTTCACCATGATTTCCTGGGCCATCACCCGTCCGAAGGAGCCGCCACTCGGCCTTGTGGATTTGCAGAGGGTCTGGGTGAACACCGCCAATAAACTGGAACTGAGTTGCACTCGCACCTGGGTCTGTTGGCCTGCGGGAAACACGTCCACCATGCGGTCAACGGTCTGGGCGGCTGAGCTGGTGTGAACGGTGCCAAAGACCAGGTGTCCGGTTTCCGCCGCGGTGATGGCCAACTGGATCGTCTCCAGATCGCGCATCTCCCCCACCAGAATGACATCCGGGTCTTCGCGCAGCGCTGCCCGCAAGGCGTTGGCAAAACTGCGGGTATCTTCGTTCACTTCTCGCTGATGAATCAGGCTTTTGGCATTGGTATAGGTGAACTCGATCGGATCCTCAATCGTAATGATGTGTTCGGAGCGGCTTTGATTGATGTGATCCAGAAGGGAGGCCAGCGTTGTGGTTTTGCCGGAACCAGTGGGGCCTGTGACGAGAACAAGGCCACGCGGTTTGCTGGCGACATCCTCGATGATTTGAGGCATTCCCAGCTGACTAAGTTTCGGGATGGATGAGCCGAGCGCCCTGAGGCAGGCTGCGTAACTGCCGCGCTGACGATAGACATTCACACGGAAACGGGCGACGCCTTTTAATCCATAGGAGCAGTCCAGATCCCAGTTTTGCTCCAGATGCTTGCGCTGCGAATTGTTAAGTAACGAAAAGATCAAGCGGTTACAGGCATCTTCACTCAACGGAGATTCGTGCATCGCTCGCAACTGGCCGTTGAAACGGCCAAACGGTTCATGGCCTGAGGCGAGATGCAGGTCGCTGCCTCCATCTTGGACCAGGGCCTTCATCAGGTCTTCGATCAGGATCTCTTGCATGCTTCAACCTCGCAGAGTTAAGCAGTAGGGACATTCCAGCCATTCGTCCCGAAGACCGGCACCGCAGCCTTTGCAGGTGAGACTGTCGAGGGCTCGAGCCCGCCGTTCCGATTCGAGACCTGTATCGGTGAGGAGCATCCTTTCGACTTCCTCCAGGGTGGTCAGCCCTTGACGTACCAAGCTAAGGCCGTAGCCGAGCAGCGTTTTCATGCCATTTTCCAAAGCCAGACGCCGCAGCATTTCGGTGTTGGTGCGCTTGGCCACCGCCGATGCCAACTGCTCATTCATCTGCAAAATCTCGAACACGCCCAATCGGCCGGCATAGCCTCGACCCTGACAGCTTGGGCATACATCGGAGTCGCCGGCATGCGCATGCTTGGCTTTGTAGAAGTTGATTTCGGTCTCGTCGCTGGCGACGAGTCCGAATCTGGCAAGTTCCTCGGCATCCGGATGAAAAGGGATCCGACAGTCGGCACAGAGACGCCGAACCAGCCGCTGCGAGATGACCCCCAGCAGAGAAGCGCTGACGAGAAATGGCTCCACCCCCATCTCATCAAGTCTGGCGAAGGCGCTTGCCGCGTCGTTGCAGTGGAGGGTGGTGAGCACAAGGTGGCCAGTGAGAGCTGCCTCGATGGCGGTGCGCGCCGTCTCCAGATCGCGGGTTTCTCCCACCAGCAACACATCTGGATCCTGCCGCATGAAGGCTCTCAATGCCGTCGCAAAGTCATAGCCTTTTTCGCGATTCACCTGGGTTTGGGTAATGCCTGCCAGGGTATACTCAATTGGATCCTCCACCGTGGAGATGTTGATCCCGGGGTCGTTGCGCTCGGAGAGCAGGGCATACAAAGTGGTTGATTTTCCCGAACCGGTGGGACCGGTCACCAGGATCATGCCGAATGGCTTACTGCCCATTGAGCGCAGCAAGTTTCGGGAGTACTGGTCGGTGACCAGGTGATCGAGGCCGAGCTTGGTCGCGCCACTGTCAAGCAGCCGCAACACCACCTTCTCCCCGTGGCGGCTCGGCAGGGTGCTGACCCGAAAGTCCATGATGCGGCCCCTGAAGGAGCGTCGGATGCGGCCGTCCTGGGGCATGCGCCGCTCGGCGATGTCCAGGTCGGCCATGATCTTCAATCGGGAGGTCACCGCCGGGACCAAGGTGCGGGGCAGCGTTTCCATCGTTTGCAACACGCCATCCTGGCGTAGCCGCACATGCAGGCCATCCTCCTGGGGCTCCACATGGATATCGCTGGCACCACTTACCAAGGCTTGGATCAGGATCTGATCCACCAAGCTCATGATCGGAGAGACTGCCGCGTTGCCCCCGCTGGCTTCCAGGTCTTCCGTTGGGAGGCTCGCATCGGCACCAGCACTGACACTGGTCGCTGTGGCGCCGATCTCACCCAGCAGGGAGCTTCGTTGGACTTCGTTTCCGGAGTTCAGGGTTGCCGTGGAATCTGGGGTCATCGTGCCATGAAGTCGCTGAGAAGGGCGCCTGGGCGGGATGGCAGGGGGGAGGTGCGGGCTTCCGCCGCTTGTGGAGGGTGAGGATCAAGCTTCAACATAACTGGAACTGATTTTTGGTGTCAGGCAGCATGAGCGGCGACAACAGCCCAGCCAGCGATCCCAGCCTCCATGCCGACCCCCAGGCTGGTGTCACCCCCGCCGATGGCGACCTACTGCCCGCGGCTGGGCCCGACTCAGCCCAGGAGGCCGCCAAGACTGGCACAGGCGCTCAGGCTGAGGCACCACCCGCAACCGAGCGGGAGCGGGAGTTGGAGAGCCGCGTCAGTGCGCTGCAGGAGGAGTTGGAGCAACTTCGCAGCCAGTCTTTGCGCATCGCCGCGGACTTTGACAACTTCCGAAAGCGACAACTGCGTGATCAGGATGATCTTAAGTTATCGATCACTCGGTCAACAATTACTGAGATCTTGCCGGTTGTTGACAACTTCGATCGTGCTCGGGTGCAGCTCAATCCTGAGAGTGAGGAGGCCAAGGCCCTGCACCGCAGCTACCAGAATCTTTACAAGCAACTGGTTGATGTTCTCAAGCAGTTGGGTGTCGCGCCGATGCGTGTCGAAGGAGAGCCTTTTGATCCCAACATTCACGAAGCTGTGATGCGTGAGGAGAGCCATGACCACGCCGAAGATGTGGTGATCGAAGAGCTGCAACGCGGCTACCATCTCAACGGTCGCGTGTTGAGGCACGCTCTGGTCAAGGTGTCGATCGGCCCGGGGCCGGCTGGCCATTCCGGAGCGGAAACGGCTGACTTGGAGCAGAACGGCTGATGGCCGACCTTTACCAACAGCTTGGCGTCGGCCGCGATGCCGACGCCGACACGCTCAAGCGTGCCTACCGCCGCCTTGCCCGCCAGTACCATCCCGACGTCAATAAGGATCCCGGCGCTGAAGATCGCTTTAAGGAGATCAGCCGTGCCTACGAAGTGCTCAGCGACCCCCAAACCCGTGCCCGCTACGATCAGTTCGGTGAGGCTGGCCTTGGCGGTGCCGCTGGCATGCCCGATATGGGCGACATGGGCGGTTTCGCCGATCTGTTCGAAACGTTTTTCAGTGGCTTTGGTGGTGCCGCTTCGGGCCCTCGCCGCCGCGGGCCACGCCAGGGCGATGACCTTCGCCTGGATCTCAGCATCGGCTTCAGCGAGGCCGTCTTCGGCTTGGAGAAAGAGGTGCAGATCCGCCATCTCGAGGCGTGCGGCAGCTGCGCGGGATCAGGGGCTCGTGCTGGCAGCGGACCCATCAGCTGCGGCACCTGTGGCGGCGCTGGCCAGGTTCGACGCTCCACCCGCACACCTTTGGGCAACTTCACCCAGGTGGCCCCCTGCCCCAGTTGTGATGGCAGTGGTCAGGTGATCGCCGATCCTTGCCAGAGTTGTGCTGGCCAGGGGCTGCAGCAGGTCACCAAGAAACTGCGCATCAACATTCCCGCAGGTGTGGATTCCGGCACCCGGCTGCGCATTGCCAACGAGGGCAATGCTGGCCAACGCGGCGGTCCCAGCGGTGATCTCTATGTGCTGCTGGATGTGAAGCCCCATCCGCATCTGCGCCGTGAGGGCACCACCATTCATTCCGAAGTCTCACTCAACTATCTGCAGGCCATCCTGGGCGACACGATCGAAGTGGAAACCGTCGACGGACCGCAGCAACTGGAGATCCCGGCCGGCACCCAACCGGGCACGGTGCTGATGATGAAGGGGCGAGGCGTGCCGCGCCTCGGTAATCCCGTGGCCCGCGGCAATCACGAGTTCAACGTGCGCGTTCAGCTGCCCACCAAGCTCAGCTCGGATGAGCGTCAGCTGTTGGAGCAGCTGGCTGGCCATCACACCAGCAAAGGCCAGCGTCCCCACCACAAAAGTGGCTTGTTCGGCGGACTCTTCGGCGGATCGTGAACAGCGATTCTGCCGACGATTCAACGCCGCGCCTGGATCTGCGCGGCACCCCCTGCCCGCTGAACGTCGTGCGCAGCCGGCTGGCGCTGGAAAAACTGCCCAGCGGAGCTCGGCTCGAGCTGCTGATCGATGCAGGGGAGCCGGAAGAGATGGTGCGGGAGGGTTTGCGCCGCGATGGTCATCACGTGGCGCTGCGTTCGGCGGCAAGCGCCGATAGCGGGGTGTGCTTGTGGGTGGTTCGCGATGGCGATCGCCTCTGATCCCCCGACCGGCCATGCCGGTTTGGTGGTGGCGCTAGAGGCCAACTATTGCCGGGTAGTCCTGGATCAACTCGGGCCCGGTGGCGTGGCCAGCCTGCTCTGCACCCGTCGCCGCCGCCTTGATAAATCCGGCCAGGAGGTGTGTGTAGGCGATCGGGTCGGGCTGGAGGGCATCGATTGGCCGGCCGCCCGGGCGGCTGTGGCCTCCCTGGCCCCTCGTCGCAACCGCTTGGAGCGCCCGTCGGTGGCCAACGTCTCTCGGGTGGTGGTGGTGGGATCCCTGGCCGACCCCCGGCCGGATCCCCAGCTGCTCAGCCGCTTCCTGCTCGCCGCTGAGAACCTTGGAGCTGAGGTGCTGTTGGTGTTCACCAAGGCGGATCTGGTGTCCGAACAGGAGCAGCGCCGCTGGTTTGAGCGGGTGTCGGATTGGGGTTACAGCGCCTTGGTGGTGTCTTGCCAGCGGCCCAGCGGTATCGAGGCGCTGCGCCAACGGCTGATCGAACCGGGGATCAGCGTGCTCTGCGGACCTTCAGGGGTGGGCAAGAGCAGCCTGTTGAATGCCCTTTGCCCAGGTCTCGGATTGCGGGTGGCAGCTGTGTCTGGTCGGCTGCGGCGTGGGCGCCACACCACCCGCCATGTTGGCCTCTACTCCCTGGAAGGTGGAGGCATGGTGGTGGATTCTCCTGGCTTCAATCGGCCGGAGTTGCCCGGGGATGCCGCACGGTTGCAGCAGCTGTTTCCGGAGCTGAGGCAACGCCTGAGCCAGGCAGGCTGCCGCTTCGCGGACTGTCGCCATCTGGGGGATCCAGGCTGCGTGGCAGGCTCCAGCTGGGATCGCCAGGGGATTTATGCCCAATGTCTGGCGGAGTTGGAGCGTCAGCTGGCTGATCGGCCCATGCCGCCTCAGCGTGCTCGCCAGGGAAGCGTGCGGCAGCGGGGCGACAGGACCGAGCCCCTGCTCGATCCCCGCTGGCGCCGCCTTTCGCGGCGGCGTCAGCGCCAGGATCTTGGGCCTCAGCTTCAGGGGCCCGGCCTTGAGCTCAGCCCCCCAGACCAGGCAGGTTGAGATCCAGTCCGCCAGTGAGGTCTTCCATGCGATCGCGCATGGTGGCGGTGGAGGCTTCATAGGCCTTGCGCAAGGCCTCCAACACACATGCCTCGGCCTCCTCGGCAGACGCTCCACCCAGCAGGCTGGGGTCAATCCGCACCCGCAGCGGTTGCTGATTGCCGCTCAACCAGATGCTGGCCCGACCATCGCTGCTGCTGCCTTCGATCTCCAACGCATCCAGCTCTTCTTGGAGTTTCTGGGCGTCCTGCTGGATTTGCTGCGCCTTGCGGAAGGCCCCGGTGAGTTGACTGAAATTGGGAAGACCGAAGCCGGCCATGGGCTGTCCTGGAACGGGAGGGAACTGGGGGCAGGTTAAAGCTTGTCCCGCAGGCCATCGGCTGCCGCCAGCGGGAACCCCAGGCGGATCACCTCAGGATGCAGTTCCAACCCGTGGCTCTGACGCACGCGGTCTTGCACCAGTCGAATGAGCGCGTCGATCTCCCCAGCACTGGCCGCGCCAAGATTCACGATGAAGTTCGCATGAAGTGGCGAAACTTGCGCATCGCCGATGCGCTCCCCCTTGAGCCCGAGGGCTTCGATCAGCCAACCGGCCTTTTGGGGTTCCGGGTTGCGGAACACGCTGCCGCAACTGGGTTGTTGATAGGGCTGGCTGCTGGTGCGGCTGTGCAGATTGGCGCTGGTGCGGGCTGTCACCGCCGCGGGATCGTGGCCGGCCTGGAGACGGAAACGGGCCGAGAGCACCAGCAAGCGCCCCTCTTGTAATCGGCTATGGCGATAGGCGTAGTTCAGCTCCCGGGCCGGCAGCCGGAAGGGCGCATCGGGACGTTCAGGGTCGAGCACTTCCACCGAGTCGAGCCAGTCGGCCGTGCAGCCCCCCTGGGCGCCGGCATTCATGACCACGGCACCACCGACCGTGCCGGGGATTCCCACCGCCCACTCAAGCCCGTGCAGCCCTGCACGGGCGGCTTTGCGGGCGAGGGTGGGGATGGGTTCGCCGGCCTCCGCTTCCACCCAGCCTTCCAGCCGATCCAGGCGGCTCCCCTGCAGGCGCCGGCTGCAGAGAGTGAGACCAGGCAGGCCGGCATCGGCGATCAGCAGATTCGAGCCTGCGCCGATCCAGCGGAGGGGGATGCCGTGGCGCCGGCTCCAGGCCGAGTGGGCCAGTAACTCCTCACGGCTGCAGGGATCGGCAAACCATTCCGCCGGGCCCCCGACCTTCCAGGTGGTGAAGTCGGCGAGAGCAACGGCTTGCCGCAGGCCGTGCGGCGGTGCCAGCAGGGTGTCCATCAGACCGCTAACGGCTGGGGTCGATCCCGTTCACCCAACCGTTGCAATCGCTCCCAGAGGCCGTTCACATCTCCGGCACCCATCGCCAGCACCAGATCGCCCGGCCGACTGTTGTCCGCCACCAACTCGGCCAGGTGTTCCATGCTCTCGGCCACCTGCACGGGCAGCTGCGGCGAGAGCTGGCGCACTCTGTCGGCCATGGCCGTGCTGGACACCGCCGCGATCGGCGCCTCCCCGGCGGCGTAGAGCGGGGCCAGCAGCACTTGATCGGCCTCGCCCAGGGCTGCCGCAAAAGCCTCCAGAAACTGGGCGGTGCGGCTGTAGCGATGGGGCTGGAACACCGCCAGCAGCCGTTGGGGTTGTTGCGGCAGGGGACTGCGACCGCTGCCGATCATCAACCGCGCCATCGCCAGCGTGGCCGCCACCTCGCTGGGGTGATGGGCGTAATCGTCCACCACGATGCGCTCTTGCCAGACGCCGCGGCAGTCGAAGCGTCGCCCCGGCGACTGCAGGCGGCCCACGGCCTGCTGCAGCAGCTCGAACGGCACCCCTTCAAGGCGGCAGGCCGCGATCGCCGCCGTGGCGTTGCTGAGATTGTGACGACCGGGGAGAGGCAGATCGATCTCACCCACGGCCTGGCCGTTCTCGTAGAACAGGGCGCGGCTGCCATCACCGCGCTCCTCCAGCGGCAGGGCGGCGAAGCTCACCCCCTCAGCGCTGCGGATCGACCACCAGGCCTGGGCTTCGAAGTGCTCCCGCAGGATCGGGCAATCGCGGTTGGCGAGCAGCTGGGCCGATGACCGGGCAAAGCGCTGCAGGGTGGCGATCAGGGCGTCGAGGTCGGCGTAGTGGTCGGTGTGGTCCAGCTCCACGTTGGTGAGAACGCCGAGACTGGCTTGGAATTTCACCAGGGAGCCATCGGATTCGTCGGCTTCCGCCACGAGCAGCCGTCCCTCGCCCTGGCGGCCGTTGCTGCCGAAGGCCGGCACGATGCCACCGATCACGGCGGTGGGGTCAAGCTCCACCAGGTCGAGCAGCGTGGCGATCAGGGTGCTGGTGGTGGTTTTGCCGTGGCTGCCGGCCACAGCAATGGAGGGCTGGTTGTTGATCAGCGCCGCCAGCACGTCGGAGCGATGCAGCACCGATAGCCCCAGGCGCCGCGCTTCCGCCAGTTCGGGATTGCTCTCGGGAACGGCTGAACTCACCACCACCGCCGGAGGCCGCTCGCCGGGGAGGAGGGCGTTGATCGTGCTGGCCTGCTGTTCAGTGAACAGGCGGACCCCGGCGCTGGCCAGCCGGTCGAGCACGGGGGTGTGCCGGGGGTCGGAGCCGCTGACCCGGTAGCCGCGGGCAGCCAGGATGGCGGCCAGAGCCGACATGCCGATGCCGCCAACGCCGATGAAGTGAAGCGGTTGGTGGCGATCCAGCATCCGGCTCAAGGACATCCCCTCAGAACTCGCCGAAAATAGGGCGGGATGGGCTGCTGCTCAAGGGAGCAGCGGGGCGGAATTCTTACGAGATGCATCGGTGGCACGCTCCTCAGGGGTTTCTGCCGGGTGCCAGGATGCCATCAGTTCCCCTGAGCCCTTGCCGCGCCAAGGATCCATCACTCAGGGGCTGCCCAGGTCCAGCCGTGGCTGCCGGCGCCCTGGGATTGCCATTTCTGTATGATCTGCAGCCGAAATCACCCTTACTAGCGGGTTTCGCCGCTTCCTGCCATGACCTTGAAGGTTGCGATCAATGGATTCGGACGCATCGGTCGCAATTTCATGCGTTGTTGGCTGAGCCGGGGTGCCAATACCAACCTTGAGATCGTTGGTCTCAACGGCTCGGGCGACACCACCACCAACGCCCACCTGCTCAAGTACGACTCGATGCTTGGTCCCCTGCGGGGCGTCGAAGTCACCACCACTGACAACAGCATCTCGGTCAACGGAAAGGAGATCAAGGTCTTCTACGACCGCAACCCCGCCAACCTGCCCTGGAAGGAGTGGGGCGTGGATCTGGTGATCGAGTCCACCGGCGTGTTCAACGATGACGTGGGCGCCAGCAAGCACTTCGAGGCTGGTGCCAAGAAGGTGATCCTCACCGCCCCAGGCAAGGGGGCCAAGGTGGGCACCTTCGTGGTCGGCGTGAACTCCGATGAATACCGCCACGAGGATTGGGACATCCTGAGCAATGCCAGCTGCACCACCAACTGCATGGCGCCGGTCGTCAAGGTGCTCGATCAGGCCTTTGGCATCGTCAAGGGCACGATGACCACCACCCACAGCTACACCGGTGACCAGCGCATCCTCGATGCGGCCCACCGCGATCTGCGGCGGGCCCGCGCCGCCGCGGTGAACATCGTGCCCACCAGCACCGGCGCCGCCAAAGCCGTGGCCTTGGTGTATCCACCGATGAAGGGCAAGCTGAGCGGCATCGCCCTGCGCGTGCCCACCCCCAATGTGTCGGTGGTGGACATGGTGCTGGAGATGAGTCGCGACACCTCTAAGGAGGAGGTGAACGCCGTGCTCAAGGCCTCTTCTGAGAACGGCATGAAGGGCATCATCAAGTACAGCGATCTGCCGCTGGTGTCGAGCGATCACGCCGGCACCGATGAGAGCACCATCGTCGATTCCGACCTCACCTTGGTGATGGGCGGCAACATGGTGAAGGTGATCTGCTGGTACGACAACGAGTGGGGCTACAGCCAGCGAGTTGTCGATTTGGCCGAGATCGTGGCGAAGAACTGGAAGTGAGCGATTCGGTTCCGAGGGTCCGGCTGAATCCCCCATCGGAATCTGAATCACCAGCATCAGACGCAGTTCTGTTGGATCCCTTATCCGCGCTTTGCGGGCGGGGATCTGTTTCTAGGGTGCCTGGTGATCTGGCCTGGAAGGTTTCCCCTGAACGTCAGCCGCGATGCATGCCTGTGCGACCATCGCTCGCCATGCTGGAAGGGCTGATCGGTTGCCTTGACCTTCATGTCGCCTCAGGACCCGTTTCAGGCTTCAGGGGCTTCCCGCCGCCATGGGCCGCGGCGGCACGGTGAATCCCACAACACCCATCGCATCGGCTGGTTGCGGGCCGTGGTGCTGGGCGCCAACGATGGCACCATCTCCGTGGCCAGCCTTGTGGTGGGCATCGCCGCCTCTGGGGCCCACCGCCCGGCATTGCTGCTCTCCGGTCTGGCGGCTCTGGTGGCCGGCGCCGCCTCGATGGCGGCGGGAGAATATGTGTCTGTGCAGTCTCAGGCGGATACGGAACGGGCTGATCTGGCCCGTGAACGGCAGGAGCTGGCCGCTGATCCCGCCGGCGAACTGGCCGAGCTCAGCGAGATCTACCGCAGCCGCGGCCTTGATCCCGCCCTGGCCCAGCAGGTGGCCGAGCAGCTCACGCTCCACGATGCGCTGGCGGCCCATGCCCGCGATGAACTGGGCCTGAGCGAGATCCTGCGGGCTCGACCGCTACAGGCCGCCTTGGCTTCGGCCGGCAGCTTTGCCATCGGCGCGCTGGTGCCGATCCTGGTGCTTCTGTTCAGCCCCGAACCCCTGATCACCGCGGGCACGATCCTGGCGGCGCTGCTCTCGCTGGGCACTCTCGGAGCTCTCTCCGCTTCCGCTGGCGGAGCCTCCCGCTGGCGCGGAGCCGTGCGGATGCTGATCTGGGGCTCCCTGGCCATGGGGCTCACGGCCGGGGTGGGGCGGCTGTTCGGCACTGTGGTGTGACCGAGTCGATTCAGACCCTGTAAAACTCGCGGTACCAGGCCACGAAGCGTTCAACCCCCACCGCCACGGGCGTGTTTGGCCTGAACCCGATCCACGCTTCCAGGTCACGGATGTCGGCCGCGGTTGCAGGAAGGTCGCCCGGTTGCATCGGCTGGAGATCCAGCTTGGCCTTGACCCCCACGGCTCGCTCAATCGCCGCGATGTAATCGCTCAATGGGGTGGGCCGCGCGTTGCCGATGTTGAACAGGCGATGGGGTGCCCAGCTGATCGCCGGGTCCGGAGCGGCGGGATCGAAGTTGGGATCACCCGTGGCGGGTTTGTCCAGCACCCGCACCAGGCTTTCCACGATGTCATCGATGTAGGTGAAATCACGCACCATTTGACCGTTGTTGAATAGCTTGATCGGCTCACCAGCCAGCATGGCCTTGGTGAACAAAAACAGCGCCATGTCGGGTCGGCCCCAGGGTCCATACACCGTGAAAAAGCGCAACCCCGTCGCCGGAAGCTGGAATAGATGGCTATAAGTGTGGGCCATCAGTTCATTGGCTTTTTTGCTGGCGGCGTACAAGCTCACGGGATGGTCGACTCCCTGATGTTCCGAAAATGGAAGCCTGGTGTTGCCGCCGTAGACCGAGCTGCTGGAGGCGTAAACCAGATGGGTCACGTTTCCGTGTCGGCACCCTTCGAGCACATGGCCGAAACCCACCATGTTGCTCTGGATATAGGCCGAGGGGTTTTCAACGGAGTACCGCACACCGGCTTGGGCCGCCAGGTTCACCACCCGGCTGGGTTGGAAGCGCTCGAACAACCCTGCCACCGCCTGGCCATCCGCCAGGTCGCCCCGCACGAAGTTGAATCCCGCCTCGCCGGTCAGCTGCTCCAGGCGGGCCTGCTTCAGGGCCGGGTCGTAATAAGGGTTGAGATTGTCGAAGCCGATCACCTGTTCGCCTCGGCTGAGGAGTCGCTGGCAGAGATGAAAGCCGATGAAACCCGCTGCGCCGGTAACAAGGGTGGGCATGGAAATCGGGAGGGTCGCGACGGCGTTGCAAGGCGGCAAAGGGCCGCCTCGCGAATGGCGAAGGGTCCCACCTTATGGCGTTGCCAGGCGTAGCCCGAGCCTGGATCACTGTCCGCTCAAGTCGGCCGCAAAAGGGTGATGGACACCTTCATGGCCTTGCCAGGTCTGCCCGGAGGCAACAGGCCAGCTGCGAGGCTTCAGCCGAAGTGTTGGTATCCGCCAAGCTCCGCCGTGATCGGTTCGCCGGTGCTCCAACGCACTGCGCCCGCCTCCCCTGACTCCAGCACCCCCACCACTTGGCAGCCCGGCCGTGCCTTGCAGAGCGCCGTGGCCCAGGCGGGCTCCAGGGCCAGCACCAGCTCGAAATCCTCACCCCCCGCCAGGCACCAGGCCCGGGCGTTGGCGAGGTTGGCCATGAGGGGCTCCAGGGGCAGGGTTTCCGCATCGAGACAGGCGATGCAGCCACTGCTGGCAGCGATGGCCGCAGCCGCGGCCACCAGGCCGTCACTGCTGTCGCAGCCGCCGACGCGCCAGGCCAGATCCGCGGGTCGGCAGCCGATCAGGGCATGCACCACGTCGAAGCGTGGCTGTGGCCGGCGGTGGGCCGTGATCGCCCATTGGCCCAGTTCGGCTGTTGGTGCTGTGGCCAGTTCTCCCTGCAGCAGGGCCAGGCCAAGGCGGCTTAACCCATGGGGCCCGCTGCTCACCAGCCAATCCCCCGGCCGGCCGTCCGCCCGCCGGATCGGCCCGGATGACGGCTCGGCTTGCCGTGGTGGCGCCAGGCCAGCGGCGGTTGGCAGCCGACCGAGCGCTGTGATCGCCAATAGCCGTGTGGCGCCGCTGCTGCAGTCGCCTCCCAGCAGCACGCCACCATGGCGGCTCAAGCACTCCGCCAACCCCGAATACACCCCCTCAACCCAGGCCCAGCTGGTGCTGGGTGGGGCCACCAGGCCCACCGTCAGTCCCACCACCGTGGCGCAGCCCATCGCCGCCAGGTCGGAGAGATTGGCGGCGGCAGCGCGCCAGCCCACGTCCGCGGGGCTGGTGGTGCGCTCGCTGAAATGAACCCCTTCCACCAGCACATCGGTGTTAACCACCAGTGTCCCGGCACTGGCGTCGAGGTCCAGCAGCGCGGCGTCATCGTTGAACTGGCCGGGGGGCGCGAAGGCGGCCAGGCGGCGGATCAGCTCCCACTCGCCCAGGTCGCCCAGGCTTGGGGTGCTCCTCGCCGGGCATGGCTCAACCACCCCGGTGGCGCCCGCCAGCAGCATCGCGTTCAAGCATGAGCCCGGTTCAGGCGTGGGCCTGGAGGTTGTCCCCCCCCTCAAGCACCTTGGCGCTGACGATGCCATCCTCGGCCGAGAGCTTGTCGAGGACGTCGAAGCCATCCACCACGTAGCCGAAGGCGGCATAGCGGCCATCGATCAGGTTCAGGCCCGCCGGAGTGAGTTCCGGTTCAAAGAGGAACAGGAAAAATTGGGAGGAGCCGTCGTCGAGGAGTTCGTCGGAATGGGCCCAGCCGAGGGTGCCCTTGGCGTTGAAGGGCAGGATCGGCTGAGCCTTGAACAGCCCGAGTTCCTCGAAGGTCTGGTTGTAATAGGGCAGTTCCTGGCCGGGTACGCGGATTTCCAGGGGAACCTTGCGTTCGGTTTTGGTGGCCGGGTCGATGAAGCCGCTTTCCGGGCCCTTGGGATCGCCGGTTTGCAACACATAGAAGTCTTCCGCCCGGATGAAGGGCAGCCCGTCGTAAAACCCACGCTGCACCAGATCAACGAAGGCGCCCGCGGTCAGGGGGGCGTTGTAGCCATCCACCACGACGGTCAGATCGCCCTTGGTGGTGCGCAGCAGCGCCGTGGCCCGACCGAGCAGGCGTGGCAGGTTGGCGTAGGTGTCGGGAATCGGGAAGGGGAATGGCCCCACGAGCATGGTTTCGGCTGTGCCGATCGCGCTGAGGGCCGCGCGACGGGCCGAGAGAAACTCCTCGCGCTGCTGAGCCTCGGCAGCGGCGCTCAGTTGCTTCAGCTGGCTGCTGAGATCATCCAGCAAGGCCTCCACCACCGGCCGCTCGGCCTCTGGGTAGCTGGCCAGGATCGCCACACGGCGCGTGGCCAACTGGGCCTCGGCGCGGCGGCTGGAGCTGGTCAGGGCTGCCCAGCGCTTGGCCCTGAGGTCGTCGCTGGTGGCCTCCAGCCGATGCTGTAGGGCGCGCAAGTCAGCTTGTTGCATCGGCAGCGCATCGCGCAGCAAGGCTTGCGGATCGGTGACCGCATTGCCCTGGGGTAGAGCTGCCAGGGCCGGTTCCACTGAAATCGGCAGCAGCAGGGCGATCAGCAGCAGGGCCTTGCAGAGGCCGCTGAGCGCGCGCGAAACAAGGGATCGAAAGCCCATGGCCTCCCAGCCTGTGGCTGGACTTTGGCACAGCTCCAGGCGGCCCCGCTGGCCGCCGCCCTCGCCGGCGCCGGAGAGGCTCCAGTAGCCGGACGTACAATCCGCGGGCAAGCGAAGTGCCGGGATGATCTCCAGCAACGACTTTCGCACCGGCTCCACGATCGAACTCGATGGTCAGGTGTGGCGGGTGATCGAGTTTCTGCACGTCAAGCCAGGCAAGGGTTCGGCTTTTGTGCGCACCAAGCTGAAGGCTGTACAAAGCGGCAGCGTCGTTGAAAAGACCTTCCGGGCTGGCGAGACCATGCCCCAGGCCGTGCTCGAGAAGGCCACCTTGCAGCACACCTATATGGAAGGTGACGACTACGTCTTCATGGATATGGCTTCTTACGAGGAGACGCGCCTGACGGCCAACAACATCGGCCCCCAGCGCAAATACCTCAAAGAGGGGATGGAGGTCACGGTCGTTTCCTGGAACAACAAGCCCCTCGAGGTGGAACTGCCCAACTCGGTGGTGCTGGAGGTGACCCAGACCGACCCGGGCGTCAAGGGCGATACGGCGACCGGCGGCACCAAGCCCGCCATCGTCGAAACCGGAGCTCAGGTGATGGTTCCGCTGTTTGTTTCGATTGGAGATCGCATCAAGATCGACACCCGCTCCGACAGCTACCTCGGTCGGGAGTCCTGACACCATGCAGTTCGACCATCAGCAACTGCGCGAGCTCCTTGCCCTGATCGGTGAGAGCGACATTCAGGAATTCCGACTGGAAGCAGAGGATTTCCGCCTTGAGGTGCGTCGCAACCTGCCCGCGCCGCTACCCGTGGCCCCAGCCCCGGGGCTGGCCCCCGCCGCGGTCCAGGCGGCGACTCCCCTATCGGTCTCCACCTCCCCCTCCGTGCCGCCACCTCCGGCCGCAGTGGTTCGAAGCGATCTGGTCTCCATCACCGCTCCGATGGTGGCCACCTTTTACCGCTCACCCGCTCCGGACGAGCCGCCGTTCGTCTCCGTTGGCGACCGCGTCAGCAGTGGCCAGCCGGTTTGCATCCTGGAGGCCATGAAGCTGATGAACGAACTCGAGACCGAGACCGCCGGCGAGGTGGTCGAGATCTTGGTGGACAACGGCACGCCGGTGGAGTTTGGCCAGGTGCTGATGCGGATCAGGCCAAGCTGACCTCCGTGCCGACGGTTTTGGAGCCCCCCAGCTCCCAGGCTGCCTCGATTGCCGCGGCCATGCTGCAGGAGCGAGCGATCCCCTGGCCGGCGATGCTGAAACCGGTGCCGTGATCGGGTGAGGTGCGTAGAAACGGCAATCCCAGGCTGGTGTTCACGGCCGCGTCAAAAGCCAGCAGCTTCACCGGGATCAAGCCCTGATCGTGATACAGCGCCAAATAACCATCCGGACCTTCGCCGCGGCCCTGCCAAGCAGCTGCCGCCTCCAGCCAGCAGCTGTCCGGTGGCAGCGGACCTTCCAGGGTCACCAGCGGGTGCCGCTGTCTCCAGGACGCCAGAGCGGGTTCCAGCCAGTCCTTCTCCTCAACGCCGAGGTTGCCGGCCTCGCCGGCATGGGGGTTCAGCCCGGCAACCACCAATCGCGGTTGCGGCTGGAACCGCTGGCAGAAGGCCAGCAGCACCTCCAGTTTGCGCTCCACCAGGGTTGCGGAGAGCCGCGAGGCCACGGCCGCCAGGGGGATGTGGGTGGTGGCCAGCAGGGTGTTGAAGCGCCAGTGGCCGTCGGGCGCCCGGGCGGTGAACAGCATGGAGGCCTCGGGCACCCCGGCCAATTCCGCCAGCCGTTCCGTCTGCCCGGGGTAATGAAAGCCGGCGGCGTGCCAGCTGGCCTTGGCGATCGGAGCGGTGACCAGAGCGCCGCCGCCGTCCATCACCCGTTCCACGGCCCGCGTCAGCCAATGGAAGCCCGCTGCGCCAGCGGCCGCTGTGCTCTGACCGGGTTGGACCGGATGCTCCAGGGGCAGGTCGATGATCGTGAACGCGGCTGGATCAGCCAGCGGTTCGCTGCTGCGATCGCGCAGCGACATGTAGGTCTCCTCAAGCCAGCGGCGGCAGCCCACCAGCTCCACCCGCTGCAGGGAGGGCCGTGGCTGGGACAGGGCCTTGAGGGTGACTTCCGCCCCGATCCCGGCGGGATCCCCTAAAGCAATCACGAGGGCTCTCAACGGTGGATCTGAGAGGTTCAATGGAGAAGGCATCATTTGGAGATCCATGATTCGCTGGTTGATCGTTGGGTCCCTCGTCACGGGGATCGGGGTTGGGCTGCAACACGGCTGGATCGAGATTCACGTGGACCGCTTCTTGCGCTCGGCGGGGCTGGAGTTCCTCAACACTTATGATCCGATCAAGGAAATCAGCAAGTGAGCCGCCCTCTCAAGGCGCGTTCCACCAAGCCAGGCTGTCGCTGTGTCGCTCGGCATGATCAGGTTTGCCGCTCTGCCGCCAGGCAGTCCCGATACCCCTCGCGGTAGCTCGGATACAGCAGCCGGTAGCCGAGGTCCTGGCAGAGCAGATGATTGCTGACCCGGCGGTTCTCGCTCCAGAAGCTGCGGGCCATCGGGCTCATCCGCTCCGCCGCCTCCGCGTAGAGCTCCGCCGCGGGTAGCCGGCAGCCCAGCAGGTGTGCGGCGTACCCGAGCGTCTCGCTGGAGGAGCAGGGCCGGTTGTCTGCCACGTTCAAGGTTTCCGGCCGCTGGTCTGTCGGCAGGGCCAGGCAGTGGGCCAGGGCGCCGAGGATGTCGTCGACATGCACGCGGCAGAACACCTGGTCTGGTTTGTGGATCAGCCGGGCCGAGCCATCTCGGAGGCTGCCGAAGGGGGTGCGTCCTGGCCCGTAGATCGCCGGCAGCCGAAACACCTGCAGGGGCAGCCCCCGGGCCCGCCAAGCCAGCTCGCAGGCCAGGCGCGCCTGGCTGCGTTCCAAGCCGGGCAGCGTCGGGCTCGTCTCATCGACCCAGCCCCCGCCCTGGTCGCCGTACACGCCGGTGCTGGAGAGGTAGCCGACCCAGCGCAGGGGCAGATGCTCCAGCACTGGCGCCAGGGTTGCCAACACCGGGTCCTGGCCGAGGCGATCCGGAGGAATGGTCACCAGCAGATGGGTGGTGCCCTCCAGCTCCTCGATTCGGGGAAGGCAGCCGGAGGCGGGATCGAAGCGCAGGCGCTGGATGGGGCCAGGGTTGTCGGCAGCGGGCTGGCGGCTCGTCGAAGTCACCGGCACCCCGGCTGCGGCCAGCTTCAGAGCGAAGCGGCCCCCGGTGTAGCCGCCACCCAGCACCAGCGCCCGGCCGATCGCCGCATGCTGCAAAGCTGAATGGGTCGGGTCGGGTTGCGACGCCATCGGGCTCCCCCCGGCGTTGACAGCCCCCTGCGTGGACAGTACGCTTGTATTATGTTCCACGGTTCCGTTGTGGCCGCTTTGTTTCTGCCTCCATCCTCCGTCCATGCCCCCGTGTTGCGGGGCGTCTGCGGTCATCCGTCCAGCTTCCGCCGCCATCCGGTCGGCTTGGCTGCGCCGTGTCAGGGAGCTCGCAGCTGGGCCCACCAGCAGGTGACCTCGGCACCGGGCATCCCCCTGGCCCTGGCGGCCATGTTGCTGCTGGCGGCCGTGCTGGTGGCGCCGGAGCAGCCCTTGGCTCAAGAGGCGATCTGCCAGCGCCACAACGGGGTGGCGGCTTGCCGCGTCTGGTAGCTGCCGCCGGCCTTGCTGTTGCGGTTCAGCTTCGCCGCCGCAGCGCGATCCCCTGCAGACGGCCCCGCGTTGTGCGATTCGGGTCGGACTGCCTGGTTGTTCCAGGTGCTGGCTTGCACCGTCGGTTGGCTCCACTGCAGCAGCTTTTGAGCCATGCGCAAGTCCCCTTCCAGCCAAGCCCGCAGGGCCATCGCCCGGCGCGGATCGTAGAAGTGCTGTTCTCGGTACCAGGCGAAAGCGTCGCTGTCGCCCTTTTGGCCATTGCAAGCCAGGCAGGCCGGCACGCAGTTCTCGGTGGTGCTGCAGCCGCCCTGGCTCCGGGGCAACACGTGATCGATCGACTCGGACGGTGCCCCGCAGTACAGGCAACTGCCCTCGGTCAGCGCATGGAGGGAACGCCGCCAGCTTCGGTCGCGCAATTTGGGGCAGAGGTCCTCAAGGAACACACCATCCCTGGGCTGCATCGGAAAAACCTCCGTTGCAGGGATTTTGGCGCGCTTGGACCGCTGTCAATGTGTCGAAGGCTGCTGCCTGATGCCTTGGTTCTCCCGCTGGTGCAGATGCGTCTGGGCCCCAGTGGTCTGATCGAGGTGGTGTCGCCCTTCGACCCCGTGACACAGGCCCAGCTGCGCCGCATTCGGCCTGCTGGCCGCTGGTTGGCCCATCGCTCCTGCTGGGAATTCCCGCTGGAGGCAGCGGCGGGCCTCGATCAGGCGCTGTCGGGTCGCTTCCCGGTCACCCCGGAGCTGACCCGCTGGCTTGGCTGGTTGCGTCAGCCGCTGCCGCCCCTGCCCCCCCACCGTCAGATGGTGCGGGCGGCTGCCCTTGAGGAGCAACTGGCCGATGGCCGCCAGCCGATGGCTCACCAGCGCCATGCCGCCCGCTGGTTGCTCGCCCGCCGCGGTGCTGTCCTGGCCGATGCGATGGGCTTGGGCAAGACCCTCTCGGCCCTGTTGGCCGCCCGAGCTTTGGTGCGCTGTGGCGACTGCCGCGTGGTCGTGGTCGCGCCGGCAGGTTTGAGCGCCCATTGGCATCAAGAGGCACTGGCCCTGCAGTTGCAGCTGGATCTGCACAGTTGGGCTCGGTTACCGCCTGAGCTGCCCGAAGCGGGTTGTGTGCTGATCGTCGATGAGGCCCACTTTGCGCAATCAGCCCTGGCGACCCGCAGCCAGGCCTTGCTGCGGCTGGCCCGCCATCCACGGATGCGGGCGATCTGGCTGCTGACGGGCACGCCGATGAAGAACGGTCGCCCCTCCCAGCTGCTGCCGCTGCTGGCCGCGATCGGCCATCCCCTCGCCGTCGATCGGCGCGCTGTTGAGGAGCGTTATTGCCAGGGGCACTGGCGGGAACGGGCTGGTCGGCGGATCTGGGACGCTTCAGGCGCCAGTCATCTTGAGGAGTTGCAACGCTTGGTGCGGCCGCTGCTGCTTCACCGCACCAAGGGGCAGTGTCTCGATCTGCCGCCAAAGCAGCGCCGGTTCCACCCCGTCGCTTTGGCCCCAGCGGCGGCGGCGGAGTTTCAGAGGTTGCTGGACGGTTACGTGTTGGACTTCCGCCACCGCGCCGCCCGCGGGATGGTGCGCCGAGACGCCGAAGCCCTGGCGGTGCTCACGGCGTTGCGCCGCATCGGCTCCCAGCGGAAGCTGCCGGCGGCTGTCGCGTTGTTGCGGTCGCTGCTGGCGGCCGAAGAGCCCGTTGTGGTGTTCACCGCGTTCGTGGCGACGGCCCAGGCCCTCCATCACCAGTTCGGAGCTGATGACGAGGCGGTGTTGCTGACGGGAGCCGTACCAGTCCGCCGGCGACAGGCATTGGTGGATGAATTTCAGCAGGGCCGCCGCCGGCTGCTGATCGCCACGTTCGGCACCGGTGGGCTGGGGTTCACCTTGCATCGCGCCCGCCATGTGGTGCTGATCGAGCGCCCCTGGACGCCCGGCGATGCAGAGCAGGCTGAAGATCGTTGCCACCGCATCGGCATGGCGGCCACGCTCACCAGCCATTGGCTCCAGCTCGGCCAGGCTGATGCCTTCGTGGACAGCCTGATCGCTGACAAGGCACAGCGCATCGAGCTTCTGCTGCACAGCCGCGAGCGGCTGAGTCAGCAGCGGGCTCTGCCCGCCTTGGTGAGGCAGTTGCTGGAGCGTTGGTGAGCGGCCTTCTCAGTCACGGCAGCTGGAGAGCCGTTGGTTCAGATCCCGGCGTAGCAGCGGGTCGATCTTTGCGGCTGGAAGCCCGCTGGCGAGCTTCGCCGCCTTGCGGATGTCCGTGCAGGCTGCCGCGTTGTCGCCCAGCAGGCTGTGGATCAGGAACCGGTCGTTCAGCGGTGCGGGATCGCCGGGAAAGGCGGCCACCACCTTGTCGCAGCGTCGTCGGGCGTTCGGGAGATCGCTGAGCTTGAGGTCCAGCAGGCAATCTCCGGAACTGAGCCGCCTTTGGGGCAGCGGCTCTTCAACACAACCCAACAACGCGGCCAGCAGAGATCCGACCAGCAGCACAGTCGTCAGCCGAGGAGGCCAAGGACGGGAGAGTGACGGTGGGAGGGCAGCGGAAACCTCAGGATCCGTAGCGATCACTGCGCGTCATGCCGCCGAGGCTGGAGGGGCCGCTGTTCGACCTGCCGCTGAGGCTGGTGTTGGCTGGGCCGGTCGGGTTGACCTCCGCCATGGGAGGGGCTGGCGAGAACAGATCTCCTAAAAATCGGCCGCAATCCGGAAAGCTGCCTGGGTTCTGCACCACCGATTCGGTGATCATCACAGCGGCATGTTCGGGGGAGGTGCGGAACATGCCGGCGCTCTGGCGTTTGATCAGGGCGTAGGCCGCACTCCAGCTCACGTTGTGATTATTGCCGTTGGAGCGCATGAAGCAGTAAACCTGCGCCCCCTTCGCCCCGGGGCCGTCGGGCATGTTGGCGGCCTGGGCGGCAACGCATGGCAGCAGGGTCGCCGCCAATCCAAGCAGTCCGGCGACCAGGGCCCCGGGGGTGGGCAAAGCCGCAGCGACAGGACGGCGGATCATCGGATCAGGGACTCCAGCAACCGGTCAAACGTATCGGCCCCGGGGATTTTGTCCAGAGCGCTGCAGGCGCGATCTCGGCCCCTAGGACTGCAGAGGGCGCGGGCTGACCGCTGCCCCTATCAGCCGGCCGGTGGCGTGCCACCGCCCGGCAGGATCCAGCGCACCACCAGGGGCAGGACCAGCAGCACGGTGATCAAGCGGACCGCGTGCAACACAGCCACGGCGGCGCCCACGCCGAATTCGGCTCCCACCAAGCTCATGCCGCTGATGCCCCCTGGGGCGGCCCCGAGGAGAGACACCACCGGATTGATCCCCAGCAATCGGCTGGTCCACAGACCCACCACCACGCCTGTCAGGACCAGTGTCAGCGTGATCAACAGGGCTGGACGCCAGAGCAGCCTGAGCTCCGCCACAGCATCGGCCGTCAGCCCAGTGCCGATCACCGTGCCGATGGCGATTTCCAGCAGGGTGCGGGTGCCGATCGGCCAGCGAGCGATCTCCAGCCGACCGCTCATGCTCACCAAGGCCGCACCGATCAGGGCGCCAGCCAGTGGTGCTGCTGGAATGCCGGTTCGCAGGGCTACCAATCCCCCTGCGGAGCCCGCCAGGGCGTACAGCGCCAGCTGCCACGAATGCTCCATCACCGCCAGGTTCAGTGCTTCCACTGTGGGGGATGGAGACCTAAGTCCAGGTGGCCTGAGGCGCTTGAGACATCGAAGGATGTGTGCTGTCATGCGGCCAGATCATCAACAGTTCTCCGATGGCCAGCTCTTCGGTCTCGTTTCGGATCAGCCGCAGCGCAGAGGATCTCGCTGCCACGATCCACGCGATTTCCCAGCGGTTGGTGCTGCTTGAGCAGCGACTGGGAGCCCTGGAGCTGCAGCTGACCAACCTTGATCGTCCTGATCCCCAGGAGATCAACCGTCTCGAAAATGTCGATCGGCTGCTGCATGACTGCCGCGCCCTGCTCGAGCTGGATGTCGATCAGCCCTCCAGCGGCGGCGCCGTGCCTCAGCTGGAGGAGGATCCTGAGCTGGCTGAGGAGCGGGCCTTCTCGGCTGAGCTGGAGGACGATCAGGATGCCGAGTTGCTCGCGGCCTGATTCAGGGCCCCAGGGGCTGGCGACAGGTGGCAAAATAAAAAGAAAGCCAGCCATGGCCTTTCCCTCCTCCGCCCACGGCACCCCGAATCCGCGCCCCGGATCCAATGGGGGAGCAAGTACGCAGGGTCGACGTCAGCCCACCCCATTTCCTCTCAACGCTCCCCCCGAAGGTGAGCATCAGCTGGAGAAGCTGGAGTTTGCTTTGGCGGTCGCTTTGACCCGTGGGGACCAACAGCGGTCTCAGCAACTTCGGGAACAGATCGACGCTCTAGGCGGCAATCAGGAGGAGCCGGGCACCTGAAGGCATTGTGGTCGGGGCGATTTGGCTGAAGGTGCACAACCAGGCGCCATTGCGTAGAATAGAGGGGATTTTTTGTTGTTCACCTCCATGGTGGGGTGATCCAACCTCATACGCATGAGTGGCATGAAACCCCTGGCCCCCACGCCATACAAGGTCCACAGGCCCGAAAAGCCTACGACCTCCCCCTTGCAGCTTGCAGGTCATGGAGTTGATCCCGTGGCCCGCCGAACTTTTTTGTCTCGCGCCGCGGAACTGGATCAGTTGGCGCGCCAAGCAGCTGAAAACGGCGATCTCCTGGAAGCTGGTCGTTTGATTCTGGAAACCCTGGATTGCGAGCGCAGGGCCGGAAGTCTCGGGCCCCAAGTGCTGCAGCTGATCAAACCCCGCAGTTGATCGTTCCGTCACAGCGCCATTTCATCGTGATGGCCACCTGTAGGCAAGCCGCCGATTTCCGGCCTGGAAACCGGCGGCTTCACCCACTCTTTCAGTAGCAGCCCTGGACCGAGATGCGGTAGCTGAATCCCAGTGCATTTGGGTCGTTGCTGGCGCCCACCTTGAAATTCATTTGGCTCGCCTGCTTGCCGCCAACGGCAGGGAAGGGACCAAACATGCGGCCGGTGCCAATCGGCGGGTTCATCATCTCATTGATGACTTGCAGAGTGGAGCCGTCACTGAATTTCATATAGCCTTGTACAGGATAGGTTGCGTTGGGATCGGATGAATTTGCCGTGAAAAAGAACTTGTAGCCATTGTAGGGCTTGTCAACGATAAAATCGGTGTTCCAATTGGTTTTTGTAAACGGCAGAACCTTGCCGCGTCCTACGGATTTGGACACGATGGGCGTGGTGCCGTTGCCGCCAATCGGCTGGAGGAATTGGCAGCGCTCCTGGGCAAGCGCCGGCGCGGCAGGGAGGGTCAGCGTCGTGCCGATCAGCAGCGCGGCCGCTTGGCCAAAACGTTGGCCAAGGCCCTGGACTGAACCGCTGGCGATTGTCATGGTGCGGGGATTTGCTGTAGGAGCACTCTAACCAACGATGTTCAAGGCATCTCGAAACTTCAGCCAACGATTGCCTGCCGCTGGCCCGCCTTGACCCCCGTGCACGCGCTGCTCTGGAGTGTGCTCAGCTTCAGCCTGATGGGGGTCTGTGTGAAGTCCCTGGGAGGGCGCCTGCCGGTCAGCGAGGTGGTGCTGGCCCGGTCGTTGATCGGCCTGGTGGTCAGTCAGGCGCTGCTGCGGCGCAGCGGCCTTTCCCCCTGGGGCCCCGACTGGCCGCTGTTGGCCCTGCGGGGGCTCTTCGGCACCCTGGCGCTTTACGCCCTGTTTGCCGCCTACGCCTGGCTGCCGCTGGCGGTGGTGACGGTGATCCAGTTCCTCAACCCGGCGTTGACGGCCTTGCTGGCTTGGTGGTGTCTGGCGGAGCGTCCGTCGCCCCGGATCGGGCTGGCGCTGCTGCTCGGTTGGCTGGGGGTGCTGGTGCTGATGGCTCCTGGCACGCCCTCCGCCCTGCCGTTGCCGGGGGTGTTGCTGGCGGCGCTGGGGGCCCTGCTGGCGGCCCTGGCCTATGTGAGTGTGCGGGCCCTCGCCCGTCGTCAGCCGGGGCTGGTGATTGTGTATTGGTTCCCCTTGGTGGGCTTGATCATCAGCCTGCCCCTGGCGTTGCGCCAGCCCGTGTGGCCTACCCCGCTGGAGCTTCTGGCGCTGTTGGGGGTGGGGCTGTTCACACAGATCGGGCAGCTGGGGCTGACCCGCGGCCTGATCGGACTGCCCGCCGCCCAGGCGACTGCGCTCACCTACAGCCAGGTGCCCCTGGCGGCGTTCTGGGGCTGGTTGTTCTTTGCCGAGATCCCGTCAAGTCGCTCCCTGGTTGCGGCCCTGCTGGTGCTCGCCTCGACCCTGCTCAGCCAGGGGTCTGCCTCCCCGAGCCGGTAGATCGGCAGCGATCGCGGGCGCGGGGTGGCGGTCCGGGGCGATAGTGGCATCAGTGATCCCCCGGGGCGACTTGATGTTTCGCCATCTGCTCGTGCCCACCGATGGTTCGGATCTCTCCACAGCGGCCATCCGCGGGGCGGCGCGCTTCGCGGCCGACAGCGGCGCCAGGATCACCCTGTTGTATGTCAGCCAAAGCGTGCTGCTGCTGCCCCAGGGTTCGCTCTTCGGGGATCCGGTGCTGGCTGATCCGGATTTGCCGCAGCGGTTGCAGCGCGTGGAGCGCGACAACGCCGAGCAGATCCTGGCCCAGGGTCGGGAGCTGGTGGAGGCGGCGGGCGTGGCCTGCGCCGTGGATCTGGCCAAGCCAGGCTTGATCCATGCCGAGATCCTGGCGGCGGCCCAGCGCCATGGCTGCGATCTGATCTTCATGGCCTCCCATGGCCGCAAGGGGCTGGGGGGGTTGCTGCTGGGTAGCGAAACCCAGCGGGTGCTCACCCACGGGGCGCTGCCGGTGCTGGTCTACCGGGAGCCGCCGTCGTCATCGCCCAACTCGCCGACAACATCGCCGCCACCAGCCACGCAGCAGCAGCGGGACTGAGCTGGCTTGGACAGGGTCGGGCCATGCCAGGACAGCCGCCTCCAGCGGCCGTGGGGCCCGTGTTTGAGGCCCCGGTGGGCTGGCTGCGGCGAGGGAGTCAGTCCAGTGGCCGCTCGGCTGGTGCCGCTGGCTCCTCCTCAGCCTCGGCTGGTGGGGCCGCCGGGGCGAGGGGAGCGAGGCCGCGGCTGAGTTGCTGGGCTGGCCAGCCCGCCGCGATCAGCAGCAAAGCCCAGATGCTGCGCTGCCGATCCTCCACCAGGGCGCCCAGCAGGAACGCCAGCGAACCCGTCAGCACGATCAGCGGCGTCAGCGGCCAGCCCCAGACCCGGAATGGCCGCGCCAGGAGCGGTTGGCTGAGCCTTAGCCAGAGCAGCGCCACGAAGCCGCTGCTGTAGAGCGCCACATAGAAGAAGGCCGAAATGGCCAGCAGCAGGTCAAAGTCGCCGAGCAACACGAGCAGCCCCGTGGTGATCGTGGTGACCAGCAACGCTGGCAAGGGAGTGCCCCGCGGATGCACCCAGGCCAGGGGCGGGGCGAACAGCCCATCGCGGGCCAGCCCGAACAGCACCCGCGGGGCGCTCATCAGCGAGGCGTTGATCAGCCCCAGCACCGACAGCAACGCCAGGGCGGTGATCACCTGGCGGCCGGCTGGGCCGACGATCACCGCGGCGGCATCGGCCACGGGCAGGTTGGAACCGGCCAGCTGGGGTAGAGGCAGAACGTGCAGCAAGGCCAGGTTGACCAGCAGGTAGATCGTCGTGACCGCCACCACGCCCCCGAGCAGGGATCGGGGAAGGTCGTGCTGGGGCTGCTCGAACTCCTCGGCGAAGTAGATGGGGCTGTGCCAGCCGTCGTAGGTGGAGATGATCGGCTGCAGGGCCGGCACCAGCACCATCGCCAGCCCCCCCCAGCCGAGGCTGGACCATGGCCCTGCCTGGGAGGAGAGCCCACCGCCGGTGGCGGCGATCTCCGGGCTGTCGCTGCCGCCTCCCACCAGGAAGCACGCCGCCACCAAGGCGAGGAAGGCCAAGGCCTTGGCGAGGCTGAGCAGCTGCTGACTGCCGCTGGCGGCCTGCAAGCCCAGCCACTGCACGCCCGTGAACAGCAGCAGGCTGGCCAGGGCGATCAGTCGCGGATCGCTGTGGAGCCAGGGCAGCAAGGCTTGGGTGTACTCGCCCGCCGTGATCGCCACCCAGGCCACGCCGAGGCAATGCCCCAGCCAGTCAAGCCAACCAATGCTGAAACCGGCCCGGTCGCCGAAGGCCCGCCGCATGTACACGTACCACCCTCCGGCCAGGGGAATGGCGGTGGCCAGCTCGGCCACGCACAACGCTCCCAGCAGGGCGTAAAGCCCACCGGCCAACCAGGCGGCCAGGATCAGGGGCCCCTGCTGGAGCTGGGCTGCCACCAGGCCTGGAGTCCGCAGGATGCCGGCCCCGATCGTGCCACCCACGGCCCCGGCCAACCCGAAGCCCAGGCCGAGCAACCGCAACAAGCCACCGGAGTTGGGCGTCGAGCTGCTTGGGGAAGGGTCCGCCAGGGCGCTGCTGCGGCTGCGGGCATGCTGTCAGTTCCGCCGGAGTGCCGCTTGGCCTGGCAGCCCAGGGCCCTGCGGGGTGCCAGGTGTGGGATTGACCCATTCCTGGGGTGCCCGCGACCGACGCATCGCAAGGCAGACTGTGGGAGTAGTAGCCCAACAGTGCCGTGAACCCGAAGGTTGAGATCTACATCTGGCGAACCTGCCCCTTCTGCATTCGCGCCTTGCAGCTGCTGGAGCGTAAAGGTATTCGATACACGAAATACACGATTGATGGCGATGAGCGGGCCCGCGAGCTGATGGCTGAACGCACCGGCAGCGGACGCCGCTCCGTGCCGCAGATTTTCATCAACGATGAACACGTTGGCGGCTGCGATGACCTGTACGGACTGGAGCGCAGTGGTCAGTTGGACCAGCTGCTCGACCTGGCCGCCTGATCCTGCGGCGAGGGGTCGGGCCCTTGGCGCTTGCCGCCGCCATGCCTTTCTGCCGCAGCTCCCCGCTGGATCGATCCGGTCATTGAGTCGTTGCGCTCCTGGCCAGGGAGGTTGGCTTCCCGAACAAGCCCTTTGAGGGTCAATCGCTCCCCCGCTCACGGGCGTGAGGGCTGCCCCAGCTCTCATCACCGAAGTGGTGTTCGATTGCCACGACCATCAGGGTCTTGTTGAACGGCCAGCATCGCCGCTGCCCAGCCGGGCTGTCGACAGGCCTGAAGCTGGACCTCTGATTTGGGTTGCTCTTCAGCAACTTGTTCAGGCAGGCAAATCGGACTTCCGCTCAGTCCGGCAGCAGGGCGCTGAGTTTCTGGCGGAAGTCGCCCTTGGGCATGCCTCCCCGCAATTCCCCGTGGATCGTGAACTCGCCTTCCGGATCGCTCACCACCAGGTAAGTGGGCCATCCCATGCCCTGCTTGTCGGGATATTGAGCCAACAGCACCTTGCGGTAGCGCCGGTAGGTGGTGACGTCCTGCATCATCACGCTAACGAAGGTCACGCCCAGCTCGCCGCAGACCGTGGCGTCGTAGTGGGACATGCGGTGACAGGTGCCGCAGTCCTCGGAGCTGAACTTGAGCACGTGCAGCATGGGAAGTCAGCGTTGATCGCGGCTGAGAGTAGCCAGGGCCAAGGCGTACCGGCGGGCCGCTTGGCCAGACGCCCTTTGATGGGTATGTTGCGAGCTCTCCGCTGGCTTCAGCCGCGGCCTAAGGCATAAGGCTTGCCCGGTTGGGGGTTGATGAAGCGGCAGGCCTTGGCCTGGGCCGCCACCAGTGCCTCGGCCTCGGCCGGGCTGCCGAGCACCTGCAGCAAGCCGGCCAGCAGCCCGCTGAAGCGCACATCGCCGCCCGTGGTGCTGGCCAGCACGGTGCCGGGTTGGAAGCGCCTCAGCAGGTCCGGCAGGGCGCTGCGGCCGCGCACGAAGGCGCCGGCCACGGGTAGCCCCACGTCGATCACCGGGGTGATCACGGCCGTGAGCGGGCGGTTGGGCAGGTCGGCGCTGGGGAAGCCATGGGGTTCCAGGTAGAGGCTGCCGGCGGGGTGGTCCAGCAACCAGCCGTTTTCCAGCTGGGGCACGGCGGCGCCTGCGGTGGCCTGCAGCTCCAGCTCGCCGTGCCGATGCCGCTCGCCCGGTCGCAGCGCGGTGACCCGCTCAAAGCCCAGCTGCCGGGCCCGTCGGGCTGCCGCTGGCGAGGCCACCACGGCGAGGTCAGGGGGCAGCAGGGCCAGGCTGGGGGGATGGGTGTGATCGGGCAGACCCTGGCTGAGCAGCAGCAGATCAAGCCGTTCCGGGACCGGCTGGGGCGAGGCCAGTTCGCCTTTGAGCAACCAATCCCCAGCGCCGAAGCTCAGGGGACCGCTCAACCAGGGATCCACCAGCAGCCGCAAGCCGTCGAAATCCAGCAACCAGCCGTTGGCGCCCAAATAGGTGGCGACCAGCGGTGCGGCGGTGGCGGTCATGGGCTGGGGGAGGGTGAAGCGTCTTGCACTCACCCTGGCGCAGGATTTAGCGGGCTGGCGGCCTGTGGACCGCCGGCTTCGACCGGGCGTGAACCCATCCTGCGGCTGACCCGGGAGCCCCCGATGGGACCCACGCTCACGATTCAGGCGGGTTCCGGCTCCGGGTTGCTCAGCAAGGTGCGAACGGTGAGCGCCCCGCCTGTCGACACATTGAGGAGGCGTGTGTCTGCCGACTCGGGATTGGATTGCAGCCAATCCCCAGGCTTCTTCATCATCTGCTCGTCAACCATGGGCTCGAGTGGAGCGTGTTGATGCGGGGAGAAATAATGGCTTGAGAGACCATCACAATCATGTCAAACCTTGGTCTGGGCATGTGAGCGCCTGGCATCTGCAACCTGCTGTTTAACCCGCACCACTCTGGCCGCGGTGATAGGGCCCGCCATCCAAAATCGTCCGGGCTCGATACAGTTGCTCCAGCAGCAGCAGCCTGGCCAGCTCATGGGGAAAGGTCAGCGGCGACAAGCTCAGCCGCCACTGGGCCTGCCGTTTGAGCGCGGTGCTCAGCCCCTCGGCGCCGCCGATGGCGAAGGCCAGCCGGGCCCCCTCCTGGCTCGCCAGCTGGCGGGCGAAGGCTTCGGAGGTCAGGCTTTCTCCCTCCTCGCTCAGCGCCACCAGCCGTTCATCGGGGCGGAGTGCCGCCTGGATCGCCGTCGCCTCCCGCTCAGGTGTGCTGTCGCGCAGCTCCACGATCTCGAGCCCCGGCAGCCGCCGTTGGTAGAGCGCCACTCCCTCGGCAATCCAACCCTTGCGCACCTTCCCTACGGCCAGCACCCGCAAGCGTGTGGGGAGCAGCACGGTTGGGAGGGCAGAAGCGGCCACCCTATGGCTTTAAAGGCAACACGCTGCCATCGGGGTCTCCGCCGCTCAGCTGCGTCAGATTGGCGCTTCTCCGCACTCGCGATCCATTTCCATCGCCCATGGATGCCGTCAGCCCCGAGCCTGCCCCCAGCTCCGAGCTCTTGATTCGGGAGGCTCGCGAGGCTGATCTGCCCGCCATCGTGGAGATTTACAACGCTTCGATTCCGGGCGGCTGGTCCACCGCCGACACCCGACCGATCGCGGTGGCCGATCGCCTCGCTTGGTTTCGCAGCTTCGACCCGCGCCGCCGGCCACTCTGGGTGGCGGAGCTGCAGGGTCAGGTGGTGGCGACCACCTACCTGACCTCCTTTTATCAAGGTCGTCCCGCCTATGACGCCACGGCGGAGATCAGCGTCTATGTCGCGCCCGATCAGCAGCGGCGTGGCATTGGCCGCCGCCTCAAGGGCTGGGTCATCAGCCAGTGCCCGCGGCTGGGGATCACCACGGTGCTCAGTTGTTATTTCGATCACAACGAGGCGACTCGCCGCCTCAATGCCGAGTTCGGCTTCGAAACGGTGGGCCATCTGCGCGATATCGCCCTGGTGCAGGGCCAGTCGCGGGGCCTGCTGATTGGGGCCCTGCGCATCCCAACGCCCATGGGCGGGCCTGAGGCCACGGCTGACGCCATCACCAACCCCGCGGCAGGCGCTGGTTAGCCGCGGACCAGGCCAGCCCCCGTCGCCGCCGTTGGCTCCACCGGTCAGGGAGGCCCCACCCTGCGGCTCCGTCGCGGCGGAGTCCATACAGTCGAAAGCGGACGCCCCTTTCGCTCTGAACCGCTCGGCTCCGCCGTCCCCCGCGACCCCGCCCAGCACCCGCCTGCGGGAACGGGTCCTGCCCGCCACGCCCCCCGCGGGAGTGTGCCGTCACGCGGGCCACCGCCATCGCCTGGAGATGCGCTGATGGATGCCGAGGCTGTGGACAGGGGGAGACTCCCTGGAACGGTGCATCTGGTGGGAGCTGGACCAGGGGACCCGGAGCTGCTGACGGTGCGGGCGGAGCGCCTGTTGCGCCGCTGTGACGCCCTGGTGTACGACTCCCTCGTGCCGGTGGCGTTGCTGGAACTGGTGCCGGCCGCCTGCGAGCGGCACTTCGTCGGCAAGCGTCGCGGCCATCATTCGGTGCCCCAGCGCAGCACGAATGCCGTGCTGGTGGAGTTGGCTCGCCGGCATGCCTGCGTGGTGCGGCTCAAGGGCGGCGATCCCTTCCTCTTCGGCCGCGGTGGTGAGGAGGCGGCTTACCTCGCCGCCGCCGGCATCCCCGTGCAGGTGGTCCCTGGTGTGACCTCCGGCATCGCCGCTCCGGCCTACGCCGGCGTGCCGGTGACCCATCGCGCCGCCGGGTCCAGCGTCACCTTCGTGACCGGCCATGAGGAGATTGATAAGCAGCGGCCCGGCGTGGACTGGCGCGGCCTGGCTCGCTGCAGCGATGGCCTGGTGATCTACATGGGGCTTCACAATCTGAGACGGATCGCCGAGGAACTCCAAGCCGGAGGCCTGGCCCCCTCCACGCCGGCCCTGGTGATCCAGCAGGGCACCGTGGAGGGCCAGCGGCAGCTGTTCAGCACCCTGGCTGTCCTGGCGGATCAGGTGGAAGCGGAGGGGTTGGCGTCGCCGTCGATCGTGGTGATCGGCGCCGTTGTGGAGCAGCGGGTGGCCGCCTGTGCGCCACCGCCCGCGGCGGTGGAGATGCCGATCCCGTTCTGAGCGGCGCAGCGGCCATCCGCGGCATGACCAATCTCCGCAGCACGACCAGCCTCAGCGTGGGGCCCGTTTGCGGTTGGTGGCATGCCGATCGCGCGGGCGTGGCTCAGATCCGCTGGGTTAGCTGATACGGGGATCGGCGAAGGCTGAGGGAACCGCTTCGCAATCACCCTGGAAACTGTCCCACGATCCCTGGGTTTCGGTAGCGAGGCTTACGGTTGCCTCGGCAAGCGGTTCGGTTCACTAAGCTCTCGCATCCTCCGGTGTGGCGCCGGATGCTTCCATGCCCGATCCAAACCTTGTCGACATGCCTGTCGAACGGCAGCAGCAGGGCCCTAGACCTGCACCGATGTTTGAACTCATTCCCTACGAGAAGTTCCGCGATACTCCCGCCGTTCGTTTTTTTGATATCACCGTACCGACCTCGAATGCCCGAGATCTCGTCATCCATAGCGGTCCGGCCATCAGCCCCCCCAACGAAGAAAAGACCGGAGCCTGGCAGTTTTATCTGCATCCCCACCAAGAAGACAACCTGCTTGCTCTGCATGGCGGGCGGACCTTCTATCTGGTGAACTTTGGCTGGAATTATCCGTATCACATTGTTCGTCTGGAGGCCGGCGGCGACATCCTCCGCATTCCGCCCGGCACCTTTCACCGCTCCGTGTCCGATCCCGATGGGTCGGTGGTGCTGAACCAGGCCGTTCGCCAGGAGGGGGCGAGCGTGGTGCGGGAGTTCCGGGTTTACAACAGCCGCCGCATTCCCAGGCTTTTCGCCGTCACCTTCAAGACAGCTCCCCTGCCGAAGCTGCATGGTCTGAACTGGTGAGCCCAGAAGCGGTGAAGGCCTGACTGGCGGGCCTGGTGGCCGTCAGGCACTCTTCGGCGCGCTCCAGCAGGCTCTCGGCTGAATCCTGATGGATGTCCAGCCTGGCGATCCCCAGCCGTGGCAGGGCCCGCAGTTCGGGATCGTCCCGCTGCCAGATGTTGCAGCTGGGTCCCGCCACTGCTCCATCGCCCTGGGGCCTGATCCACACGCTGTCGATCGCCGCCAACAGGCTGCGGCCCAGATGCTGGGCATCGCTGGCGTTGCAGCCCGTGGCGATCACCACGAACTGCCGGTGGGACGGCCGGAAGAGATGGTCGGTGATGCGCAGCCGCTCCCGCAGGGCCAGGGCCGCAGCCTTCTGCAGCGCCTCCCCGGCTGCGGCGCCGAACGCGCTGCTGGCCAGGTCCACCCCGTCGAGGGCAAAGCACAGGCAGGAGAGCGGCTCGCCACTCCGCCGGGCCCGATGCCACTCCTCCTGGAGGCGTTGCTCCAGGGCCTTGCGGTTGCCGCAGCCGGTGCGTGGATCGGTGGTGAGCAGGTGCTCCAGCTCCAGCTGGGTGCGCTGCAGATCGGCGTTGCTCATCTGGAGCGCACGCGAGAGCTGGTTGGCCTCCAGGATCCGCTGATTGATCTGCCGGGCCAGGGTGCGCCGATCGCTCAGGGCCGAGCGCCGTACCCGGGCCAGCGGCGAGCCCTCCTCGGGCGGGCGCGGATCCGAGGGACCCTCGC
>JBKDOR010000184.1:0-5743 GCA_046342775.1 Synechococcaceae cyanobacterium | reverse complement strand
ATCAAGGATCGCCCCGTCGATGTTGGTGCCCCACTCCTGGATTAGGTCATTCCCAGCACCACCGATGACCGTGCTAGCTGGTTGTCCTTCCCATGTGTAGCCGTATTAACTGAGCGTGTCGTTATCCGCTCCGCCGTCGATCACACCCGCACCATAGATCGTGTCGTTGCCGGCACCTCCAGATGCCGTGTTGATGCCTTCCGAATCCTGGAGATAATCGGCGCCATCGCCCCCCGCGGAGCTGTCGTTGCCGGCGCCGCCGTAGATGGTGTCGTTGCCCGCCTCACCCACAAGGGTGTCGTTGCCCGTGTTGCCCTCCAGGCGGTCGCTGCCTTCGCCGCCGGAGAGGGAGTCGTTGCCCTCGCCGCCGTAAAGGCTGTCGTTCTCCGTCCCACCGGCGATGGTGTCGTCGCCCGCCTCGCCACTGATCGTGTCGTTGCCGGCGCCGCCATCGACGGAATCATTCTCTGAACCGCCCAGGATGCTGTCGGCTCCAGCGCCGCCCAGCACCGTGTCCGCCCCGACTCCGGCGTTGATCACATCGCTGCCGTCACCGCCGTCGATGCTGTCGTTGCCACCCTGGCCGTTGAGGATGTCGTTGCCGCCCAGGCCCAGGATCGTGTCGTCGCCATCGCCGCCATCGATCTGATCGCCGAAGGCGCTGCCGCTGAGCGCATCGTTGCCCGCCGTGCCCGTTTGGAGGGTGCCGGTATTGGCGGCCGTGGGCTGGAATTCAACGCCGCCGGCGAAGACCATGGTCTCCACATTGCGCAACCGGTCGACCCCATCGGGGGCGCCAGCGCGGTTGTCGAACACCAGGAAATCACTGCCATCACGCAGCACGGTGTATTGATCAATCGTGCCGGCGTAGACGGCGCGGTCACCGCTGCCATCGCCGCCATCGATGGTGTCATTGCCGGCGTCGCCGCTGATCGTGTCGTCACCGCTGCCGCCATCGATGCTGTCAGCGCCATCATTGGCATCGATCAGATCGTTGCCGCTGCCGCCGAGGATCGACTCGTTGTAGCCGCTGGCATCGATCGTGTCGTTGCCGGTGCCACCATCAACGAGCGAGCCGTTGGTATAATTTCGATACGGTGTAATGTAGTCATTGCCGTCGCCGCCAGACACCGTGGCCGGAACATAGGCCCCATTCACATAGGGGGTACCGTAATAAAGTCTGTCATTATCGGCTCCGCCGTCGATGACACCGGTTCCGGAGATCGTGTCGTCGCCGGCGCCGCCCTGGGCGCTGTTGTTGCCATCTGTATCGTCGAGATAATCGGCGCCATCACCCCCCACAGAGCTGTCATTACCAGCATTGCCGTAGATGGTGTCGTTGCCCGCCTCACCCAGCAGGGTGTCGTTGCCGGCGTTGCCCTCCAGGCGGTCGCTGCCCTCGCCGCCGGAGATGGAGTCGTTGCCCTCGCCGCCGTAGAGGCTGTCGTTCTCCGTGCCACCGGCGATGGTGTCGTCGCCCGCCTCGCCACTGATCGTGTCGTTGCCGGCGCCGCCATCGAGGGAATCATTCTCTGAACCGCCCAGGATGCTGTCGGCGCCCGCGCCGCCCAGCACCGTGTCCGCCCCGGTGCCGGCGTTGATCACATCGCTGCCGTCACCACCATCGATGCTGTCGTTGCCCCCCTGGCCGTTGAGGATGTCGTTGCCGCCCAGGCCCAGGATCGTGTCGTCGCCGTCGCCGCCGGTGAGGAGGTTGTCGAGGTCGGTGCCGGTGATGAGCGAGCCGGCTGGAGGGAGGGGCATGACGTGTTAAGGCACCGTGAACAGTGGATCAGGTCCGAAATCTTGGACACGCAGTGATGCAACATCGGAGGTTGGTGCTTGGTTGGATGTGACCCAAGTCACCTGATCCCTGGTTCAACTTATAGCCGCTACGCCGCGGACATTCAGGTCTTCACAACAGGCCGTCATCAATTTAACAAGACGTAACGGCGGATAATGAGAATGCAAGCCAATAGCACTTTCCTGGAGGGTGTTTCGCCGCATTTCAGCCGCAGTGGAGGCTCGCAATCGAATCTTCGTGAAATCTGCGCCTGGGCGGTCGTCCAGCCACCAGCACCAGCTGAGCCGGCGGGAATCGCCTGCCAGGCCGTAGCTCTCCGCTATCGGCTGGCGGGCAGCATGGCCCCGGCAGCGGAACCGCTGCGGATCTGCAGTACGGCAGCGCAGCCCAAGGCCTCCAGCAGGGTTCAACTCAGCAGGAAGGAATCGCTGCGTGGCCCATGGCGGGCGCAGATCCAGAACAACTCATGGAGGTGGGGCTGGGACGCTCCACCCACGACCTGCATCCGCAAGAGCCAGCCTGCCGCTGAGCTCCTGGAGCAGCACCTGCTCGCAACTGCCTCCCGGCGGTGGCGCTGCCTCGCTCACACCTTCCTCCTGACCTGCCTACAGCCCCGGATCGATCACCCCCGCCGGCGCCTGCACGCCGCCGCCATCGCCCAACCGTCGGCGCCAGGCCGCCTCCGTCGCCGGGGCCAGGGCGGATGGCTCGCCGCGGTTATCGATCAGCAGATCCGCCAACGGGCGCTTGCGGGCCATGGGCCACTGGGCGGCCAGCCGTGCCCGGGCTTCGGCGTCGCTGAGGCCGTCGCGGGCCAGCAGCCGCTGCCGCTGCTGCTCGTCGTCGCAATCCACCAGCCACACCTCCCGGCAGAGCCCCTCCAGCCCGGCCTCGAACAGCAGCGGAACCACCAGCAGCACAGCCGGCTCGGCCTGCAGGCGCCGCAGCTCCGCCTCGAAGCGTTGGCGCACCTGGGGATGCAGCAGTTGCTCCAGCCAGTGGCGCTCGCGCGGCTCGGCGAACACGATCCGGCCCAGGGCCGCCCGATCGATGCGGTCCGCTGCAGCGTCCACGGGCAGGCCCGCTGCGGCAGGGTCCACGCTGGCGGCGCCTGCGGCCGCCGCGCCAGGGGCTTGCCGCACCCGCTCCCCATAACGGGCCAGCACCGCCAGCGCGGCGGGGCTGCCAGGGGCCAACGCCTCCCGGGCATAGACATCGGCATCGAGAATCGGCAGTCGCCGCTGCTCGGCCAACAACCGGGCCACCGTGCTCTTGCCGCTGGCGATCCCGCCCGTGAGGCCAATGCGCCGCTGGCGACCCGCCCAGCGCGGGCTGTTGAGCTGCGCCAGCCGCTCCGGCGGGCCCAGCTGGTGGAGCTGAAACCGCGTGCCGTAGCTGGGGGTGGGCTGTTCCGAGAAGAAGCGGCTGCGTTGGGGGGGGCGCAGGCTCTGGCTGAGGCCCGCCAAGCGGCTGCGGCTGCGCAGGGCCGCCAGCAGCAACGCCTGCAGGGGAGCGGCGGGACGGCTCCAACCCAGGCAGTCGGCCTCGGATTGGGCCAGCAGGCCCGCCAGCAGCCGGCCCAGGGCCGGCCGCAGCGGCGCCGGCCAATCGCGCAGCAGCATCGCCAAGGTGGCCTCCGCCACCTGGCGGTTGCTCGCCGCCGGGGCGAACACCTCGGCTTCGAAGGCCTGGTTGAAGGCCAGCATCGCCGGCAAATCGGGTGGAATCTCAGCAATGCCCATGCGTTCGCCCACCAGCCGCCAGAAGCGGAACACCGCCTCCTGCTCCGCGGCGCTGAGGGGCCGCCAGCCGTAGCGCGCCAGCCAGCGGATCGGCTCGCACACAAACGTGGAGAGCACGTAGCGGTAATCCTCTGCTCGGATCGGGTAAGCGCCATGGATGCGATTGAGGCGGCTGATCACCGCCTCTCCCTTGGCGCTGTCGGGGCCGTGGCGCAGCTGTTCCGCCACCATCAGGCCGGTGTCGTCATAACGCTTGCGGGGGCGCTGCAGGAATTCGCCGGTTTCCGCCAACAGCCCCGAGATGGAGGGCACGCAGAAGGTCTTGAGCAGGGCCAGCTCCAGGGAGCGGGTGAGATCCCAGGGGAACAGCCGCCCCGCCACCTCATGGCAAAGGCGGATCGCCTCGCGATCCGCCGGATGCAGATCCCGGGCGGAGGCCTCGGGGGAGGGGGGTTGGGATTCGGGCTCCGTGGGGAGGGCGGCTCCGTTGATCACGGCACCAGCGGCCAGGGTGGGGGAATCCTGGCGAAGCGCTGGTGCCGGCGCGCCGGCGCGGGTGCCGCAAGCTGGCGCTGATCCGCTTCAGACGAAGCTGATCTGGCTGAGGCTGCTGAAGCCGCTGGCGTACGTGAACCCCGTGATCTCCAACACGGCATCGCTGGCGCTGGAGAAACCAGCATCCGCGTTGTTGAGCGCCAGGAAGGTGCGGCTGCCGAAGCCAAAGGTGGCGGCGCCGTTGGCCACGAAGTTGCTGCTGTTCAGCAGGGTGGCGATGGAACCGCTGGTGAGCGACGACTGAACTCCGAGGTTCTTGAAGCCGTTGGTCGGAGGTGTTGTGGCCACATCGATCAGGTCCTGGCCGATCACGAAGTCGCTGATGCGCTCGAACTGCAGCACCGAGGTGGCGCTCACCACCATCAGCCCATCGCTGAGGGTGGTGTAATCGAAGCGATCGGCGCCGCCGCCGCCGGTGAGGGTGTCGAGGCCGCTGCCGCTCTGCAAGGTGTCGTTGCCGCCGCCGCCGTTGAGGCTGTCGTTGCCGAGGCCGCCGAGGATGCGGTCGCTGCCGTTGCTGCCGGTCACGGTGTCGTTGCCTTCGGCCGCGTCAATCAGCACGTTGGCGCCATTGATGGTGGTGCTGCTGAAGTTGAAGTTGTTGGCCGCGCTGTTGCCCACCAGGCGCACCGTGCCGGTGGTGGCTGTGCCGTCGATCACTTCGATGCCGGTGGTCGCGGAGAAGCTCGTCAGGCCGATGTCCACTGCATCGCTTCCCGCGGCGGCGACGATGCGATCCACCTCACCGACACCGGTTCCCTTGTCGGCATAGACGTCGTAGCCGCCGAAGCCGTTGGTGGTGGTGCCTCGAACCACATAGGTGTCCGACCCACCGGCCCCGTTGAGGCTGTCGGTGCCGGTGCCGGCCAGCACCCAGTCGTTGCCGGCACTGCCGGTGAAGGTGTCGTTACCCGCGTCGAGATCGATCAGCACGTTGGTGCCCAGCAGGGTGACGCCGGGGAAGTTGAAGCTGTTGACCGCGGTATTGCCCCGCAGGCTGACGCCCGTGAAGTTGAAATTGTTGGCCGCCGTGTTGCCCAGCAAGCGAACAACGCCGGTGGTCGTCGTGGCGTCGATCTCCTCGATGCGGGTGGCGGACGCGGAGAAGCTCGTCAGGCCGATATCCACAGCATCGCTGCCCGTGGCAGCGACGATGCGATCCACCTCGCCGACCCCCGTGCCGCTGTCGGCATAGATGTCGTAGCCGCCGAAGTTGTTGGCCAAGGTGCCACTCACCACATAGGTGTCGGAACCGCCAGCGCCATTGAGGCTGTCAGTGCCGGTGCCGCCAACAAGCCAGTTGTTGCCAGCACTCCCCACGACCGTGTCGTTACCGCCGCCGGCATCAATGACCAGGTTGGAACCCTTCAAGTTGACACCGCTGAAGTTGAAGTTGTTGGTCGTGCCATCCCCCAGCAGCCGCACGGTGCCGGTGGTGGTTGTGGCGTCGATCTCCTCGATGCGGCTTGTGGACGAGAAGCCGCTGAGACCGATATCCACAGCAGCCGTGCCGGCGGCGGCGACGATGCGATCCACCTCGCCGGCTGCCGTGCCGGCATCCGCATAGGTGTCGAAGCCGGCGAAGCCACTGGCCAGGGTGCCACTCACCTCGTAACTGTCAGATCCTGCGCCGCCGTTGAAG
>JBKDOR010000183.1:0-10522 GCA_046342775.1 Synechococcaceae cyanobacterium | reverse complement strand
GCGGAAAAGGAGCTGGGTGCGAACGATCCAGCCGTTGCCGGCTTACTCGATCGACAGGCCTCCCTCCTGCGAGTGATTGCCCGATACGAAGACGCCGAACCTCTCTTTCGCCGTGCCCTGGCGATCGATGAGGCCAGCTACGGCAATGACCATCCCGACGTGGCCACGGGTCTCAACAACCTGGCGCATCTGCTGCAGGCCACCAACCGCCTGTCGGAGGCGGAACCGCTGATGCGCCGTGCCCTGGCGATCTATGAGGCCAGCTACGGCCCCGATCATCCCAACGTGGCCATTAGCCTCAACAACCTGGCGCAGCTACTAAAGGACACAAACCGACTGGCGGAGGCGGAGCCACTGTCAGGGCGCGCTGCGCGGATCTTCCTGGCGAGTCTGGGAATGGATCATCCCAAAACCCAGAAGGCGAAGGGGAACTACCTGAAGATACTCCAGGCTCAAGACCTGCCAGAACCTGAAATCGAAGCCAAGCTCACAGCGCTTGAGAATCCTGGCAGAGGCTGATTCCCGATCTGAGACGCGCCACATGTTGGCGCTTTCGAGAACTGGCTTTACTGTCCTCTTAGTTCGGCTAACAACAATTTGGGCGGATCCGCCCAAGTCGCTCCGTGACCCCATGGCTGCCCTCCTAAGACGCAGCTCATGACCGGACGAGAGCTGGCAGAAGCACTGCACCATAACGGACCTTCCGCCACCAGGGTCAACACTGCTGCATCATAGACGGATCCGCATAAGATGTGTTCATCACGCTACAGAGTGGCGCCAGAGAGCTGGGGCGTGATAGCGAAGACTTTCATGATTGATTGACCTTGGCACAAAAATTGAAACGAGCACCTAATGCGCCCTCACGAAATAAAAACTCTTCTATCTAAATGGACCAACATGGCTCGGATTGTTGACTGTTGAAAAGCCAAGCTGGTGATTTCCGATAGCCGCCTCGCCGCGTCTGTGGAGTTCCGAGAACCTCCTAGGCATGTTATGGGCAAACATTTCAACCGCAGCCGCCTTCCCGCGTCCCTGTTACAGGTGAACCGCGGTTCTCGGACCCGACAGCTACGTGTTGGCGTTGCTGCGGGCGGACGTGGTAGCTGGGTGGTCCAGCCAGCTCTCGTCAGAAAGTTTGAGGATGACGGGGACCAGCCGTTGCTGTAAGTGATTGGTTCTGCCTGGAACTGTCATTACCAGCGCGGATGACCGATGGCCGGTGGTCCGTTGCATCGCCTCAAGCCCCTCCCACATGCTCTTGGCTGTCGATCTGGGGGGTGTTAAGCCTCCCCTGATCGCGCCCGATCCCCTGGCGCCATGCAGTCCTTCGCAAGCTGCTCCCGCTCGCTGCTCCTGCTCGCGGCGATGTCTTGCTCAGGGGACCTGGCTGATCTGAAACCCTGGGGGCCGAAGGGCGCTCAGCCGTTTGAAGCGCGCCTTCATATTGTCTTTCGCACGTCCAGCCCCAGCGCTCGACGACCCTGCCCCCGCCCCCTGACCTTTCAGCCAGTCGCTTCAGCCAGTCCCAGCGCCCCGCCGCTTGGCTCAGCTGCTGGCCCCAGCCTCAGCCGTCCGCCAGGGTCCACCAGCCGGTGGCGGGGCCGATGAAGCGCACAGTCACCCAGAACAGCACCAGGGCGGCGATGCCGATCCAGGCTCCCTTGGTGCTCACCTGCACAAAGCTGTCGGCCTGTTGGCGCGTCAGCGGCAGCCAGGAGATCAGGCGCGGTGACGTGTCGGCCTTGGCTGCGCCGGACGGCTGGCGCGGCTTCGTGGTGCGGGGTGGCAATCCCTGGGCGGCGCGGCGCTTGGCTTCCCCCATCGGCGGCGATCAGAACGGTTGCTCCTCAAGTTAAGGACAGGCCGGGAGCGGTGTTGTCGCTTTGGTGTTCAGTTGGGCAGCCAGGTTCAGATGGGCAGCCAGGTTCAGTTGGGCAGCAAGGGTCAGTCGGGCAGCCAGGGTCAGTTGGGCAGCAAGCGCGGCAGCGCCACCCAGGGCTCCAGGGCCGTCAGCACCCGCTTGCCCCATTCCCTCCCCCGCAGGCGCCCATCCAGCACCGCCAAGCGGCCTCCGCCGCGGCGCACCCCCGCCACGCCTCGCTGCATCCGGTTCAGGGCCTCCGGCAGCAACAACTCCCGGAACCAGTCCCGGCCCTGATGGCGCAATACCTCAACCCGGGCGGCCATCAGCGGATCCTCCAGGCTGGCGATCGGCAGCAGGCCCACCACCAGCTGGCAGGGCAGCGGCAGCCTCGGCTGGTGCTCCAGCCACCAGCTCCAGCCGCAGCAGAGCACCCCATTGCTCTCGGGCGCCGTGGTCTCCTGGTCCACCCGGCTGCCGAACTCCGCCGCCAGGCCGCTGGCCAGCCCCTGCCGCAGCGCCGCGTCATCCACCAGCACCACCGTCAGCCCCCCCTGGCCCAGCACCAAGCGGCGGCAGTGATCGAGCAGGTGGTCTCCATAGCCGGGGTGATACGGCAACGGCTGGCCCGGAGGGGCATAGAGGGGCAGGGGGTCGGCCAGGGAGGGATCCCCCAGCTCCAGCTCCACCTGGGGTTGCAATCCCAGCAGCGCGGCGCCGCTGAACGGCACGGCCGCCGCCCGGCCGATGCCCAGCTCTCCGGTCAGCACCGCCCCCCGCCCTTTCAGCAGACCTCCGGTGGCCGCCAGGGGTTGGAGGGGCTGGGCATGCAGGTGCCAGTGCAGCAGCGAGGGCTCCACCGTGGCCCAGCCGGCCCAGCCCGCTTCTCCCGCCTGCCGCCAGCGGGCCCATGGCTCCGGCAGGGGATCGAGCAGCCCCAGCAGGTGGCGCAGGGGCGCCTGGTCCTCCCGAGCCAGGGGCACCGGCCCCGGCGTCTGGCGGGGATGGCCCAGCACCCGTTCCCCCAGGCGCCGGCGCAATGTCAACAGGGCGGCCTCGGCGGCGGGATGGGCGCGGCGCAGCAGATCCCAGTGCTCCGGATCGAGCCGCACCGCCATCACCTGGCGCAGGCCCTGCTCCAGCAGCTCCGCTTCAGGGATCACCAGCTGCCGATCCCGCAACAGACCGGCGTTCCAGGCGTTCAACAGCTCCCCGTGATTGAG
Source organism: Synechococcaceae cyanobacterium (assembly GCA_046342775.1). Classification (GTDB taxonomy): domain Bacteria; phylum Cyanobacteriota; class Cyanobacteriia; order PCC-6307; family Cyanobiaceae; genus Cyanobium. The sequence continues at coordinate 7,438 of JBKDOR010000183.1, read as the reverse complement.
CAGCCACAGCAGCCGCTGCTGCGGTGGCCCCTCCGCTCCCTCCCAGCAGGGCAGGGCCAGCCCCACCGCCGCGAGCCTTGGCCATTCAACCCGCAGCAACCGGCGCCGCAGGCTGTCGCTCAGCACCAGGGCCACGGGCTGGTCGCTCAGGGCCAGCGGCACCAGCAGGCTGATCCACCAGCTGGGGTCGGTGCCGGGCGCCAGCCGCACCAGGGTGTGGTCGCCGCGCCGCAGGCTGCGGGCCACCAGGCGGCTCAATGTGAGGTGGTGGGGCCAGCGCTGGGCTCCCTCCTGCCGCAGCAGGGCCTTGAGCTGTTGGTGGGCGCTCGCTTCCAGCATCGCGGGATCGTAGGAATAAGGCCCCCGGGCGCCGCCGCCACCATGACAGCTCTGTGGCGCCTCCAGCCCGTGGGGATCGTGGGCCTCGGGCTGATCGGTGGCTCCCTCGGCCTCGACCTGCAAGCCCGCGGCGCCTGCGTGCGGGCGCTGGTGCATCGGCCGGAGACCGCCATGCGGGCCAGGGAGCGCGGTCTGGCCACCACGGTCAGCACCGACCCCAGCGTGTTGGGCGATTGCGGCCTGGTGGTGCTGGCGCTGCCGCTGGATCGGCTGCTGGCGCCGGACCCGGCCCTGCTGGCGGCGCTGCCCCCCGATGCGGTGCTCACCGACGTGGGCTCGGTGAAGGGGCCGGTGCAGGAGGCCTGGCATGCCCTGGGCCCGCGCTTCGTGCCCAGCCACCCGATGGCCGGCACCGCCCAGGCCGGGGTGGAGGCGGGCCAGGCCGATCTGTTCGCCGGTCGCCCCTGGGTGGCCACCCCCGCTCCAGACACCGACCCACAGGCCTTGCAGGCGGTGCGGCAGCTGGCGGAAGCGCTGGGGGCGCGCTGGTGCTGTTGTTCCGCCTCCGATCACGACCGCGCCGTGGCCCTGATCTCCCATCTGCCGGTGCTGGTCAGCGCCGGGCTGCTGCTGGCCTGTGAGAGCGCTTCGGTTGAGGCGCCGGAGCTGGCGCCGCTGCTGCGGCGGCTGGCCTCCAGCGGCTTCGCCGACACCAGCCGGGTGGGGGGCGGCAATCCGGAGCTGGGGATGCTGATGGCCCGCGCCAACCGCCAGGCGCTGCTTTCGGCCCTGGGCCATTACCGCCAGGCCCTGGAGGAGCTGGAGCGGCTGGTGGGCGACGAGCGCTGGCCGGAGCTGCAGCGGTTGCTCAGCCTCTGCCAAACCCTGCGGCCGGGCTATCTGCAGCCGCCAGCCCTCAGGGGAGCCGCAGCGCAATCCCCCGATCCCCCAGCAGCTGCTGGCACAGCATCAACGCCGACTGGCTGACGCCGGCGGTGCCTTCGCCGGGGTGGATCGCATCACCGCCCAGCCACAGCCCCGCCAACGGCGTGCGGCTGGCCAGCCCGAATGGCCCGAAGCCCCAGGGGGCCTGGCCCAGGCCTCCCACAAAGCCGTAGGGCCTGCCGGTCCAGCGGGCCCAGCCCCTTGGCGTGGCCAGCTCCGCCCAAGCCCAATCGCGGCCTTCCACTCCCAGCAGCACCTTCAGTCCCGCCTGGATCGCCGCCAGCGCCTCCGCCTTGCGGATCGCATAGGCCTGCCGCTCCAGCTCGAACCAGGGCTTGGCGGGGGTGAACACGCTGGCGATCACCGTGGCCTCGCCCCGGGGCGCCCGGCCGTCTCCCTCCCGGCTCACGCTCACGAACAATGAGCCCGGATCGGGCCAATCCAGCTGCAGATGGGGCGGGCAGTCCTCCGGCAGCCGCTCGCGCCGCACCGCCCCGTAGAACACCAGGGCGCCGCTGGGATCCTCCAGGCCATCGAGGCGACGCCGATAGCCCTCCGGCAGGTGTTCCCCCAGCAACGGCTCCAGGGTCTGGGGTGGCAGGGTCAGCACCACTTGCCTGGCCCTCATGGTTCGCGGCCGGGCCCGCTGGCGCACCTCCAGGCTCCAGCCCGCGCCTGGGCGTGGCGGCGGCCGCAGCGCCTTGAGGCGATGGCCCAACAGCAAACGGCCTCCGTGGCGCGCCAGCGCTCGCTCCAAGGCGGAGCTGAGGCTCTGCATCGAGCCCAACGGATGCCAGAGCCCGAGCGGAGCCTGGACCATCTGCAGCACCGTGGCGCCATACAGCGCGGCGGTGCGAGCGGCCGGCTGCTGGGAATAAAGGCGCAGCTGCAGATCGAGGAAGCGCCCCAGCCGTTGACCGCTCTCCCCTTGGGCGGCGCCGCACAGGCGTTGCAGATCGGCCATCGAGGCCCCCACCAGCAGGCCACTGGCCAGGGATCCGGGCCCGAGGGCGGTCAGCAGGCGCCGCCAATCGCTGAACGAGCGGGCCGGCAGCACCGGCTGGCGCTCGGCGAACGCCCAGCTGGAGCGATGCAGCAGCGCGCAGGCCTGCCAGAAGCGTTCCGTGCCCGGGAACTGGCGTTGCCGCTCCTGCCGCCAGCGGGCGGGATCCCGCCAGATCCGCACCGGCTCCCGGCCATCGGCGAGATCCACCACGCAGCCGGGGTCCAGGGGCTCGGCCTCCGGTGGCGCCTCGCCGAGATGGCGAAACAGGCGCTCATGGATGCCCCCCGGCTCCAGGCCCGCCACCTGGGTGGCCCCCACATCAAACACATAGGCGCCGCGCCGGAAGGTGCCGGCGCAGCCGCCGCTCTGCTGATGGGCCTCCAGCAGGATCACCTCCAGGCCCGCCTGGGCCAGCAGGGCGGCGGCGGTGAGGCCGGCGATGCCGGCTCCCACGACGATCACTTCGGCAGCGAGCTCCGGCTCGGCATCCGTTGCTGGCGGGGCCTCTAGGGCCGGGGCGGAATCCAGAAGTCGATCTTCATCGGGCACTGGCGGGGCCTCAGGCGCTGGCGCAGGAGCCGTCGCTGGGCAGGCAGCAGGGGCAGGCGCAGTTTGGGTCTGCGTCCCCCCGGAGCCCTGGGGTGGGCCGCCGCCGCTGTCCTCGTGGGTGCTCTGGCCCTTGGCGCTGGCACCGCTGGCCTCGGCTGCCACTGGTGCGGGTCCCCATGGCGGTGGCGTCATTCGGTGCTGGAACCGGGAGTCTCGGAAACGAGAAGCGTCGCCCCCAGGCGATGATGGCAGGCTCTCAGGCCCTGGCTGATGGTTCAGGCTCGCGGCTCCGCCACCGTCAGCACGGTCAGCCGATCGCGGCCCGCGGTCGGTTGGTCGTGGCGGCGCTGGCTGCTGCTCGGCTTCTGCGGGGGGATCGCCTTTGGCATCACCCATCGGCTGCTGAGCCTGCAATTCAACGTGCCTTGGCGCAACACCCAACCCTTCGGGGTGAAGGCCACGCCAGGCACGGGCCTGGAATCCTTACGGCAGCGCTTCGGCGGCGAGGGCAAGGCGCTGAGAGGCAACCTGGAGCAGATCGAGCTCGAACAGCAGCGGCAGCGCCAGCAGCAAGAGGAGGCCAAGCGCCTGCAGAGCCTTGAGCAGCAGGATCGCCTCGACCGCGAGCGCCAACAGCGGGAGCTCGACCAGGCGGGCCAGACCCCCCTGCCGGAGCTGCCCGCCGAACCCCCGAGCCCCGCTCCCGAGCCCCCCCCCTACGAACCCACCCCCCTGCCGCCCCTGCCCGACCCCACGCCGCTGCCCAGTCCAGCGCCGCTCCAGCCCTGATCTGTCACAGTTCGGCTGACCGCCCCGCACCCCATGGCAGCGCCGCAATCCCTGCTTCAGGCCGCCGCGATCCGGCTGACGGCACGGTTGTCGAGTTCGTTGGCCGATTCGGCCGCCACCCTGGCCGTCCTGGCCCAGGATGCCCCCGCCAGACTGCAGCAGGAGTTGAGCCTGTTCTGGGAGGAAGTGGAACGCGAGGCGGAACGGCTGGAACGGCAGCAGGGAGCCGCTGGGGAGGGCTCCATGGGCCGTGGCAACAGCGACCCCCAGGACCAGATCGATGCGCTGCGGGCCCAGGTGGCTGAGCTCTGCCGCCGCCTGGAAGCCCGTCCCCAGGGTCGCGGCTGATGGCCCTGGTGCAACGTTTCTCCGGAGCGGTTTCACCGCTGGCCCGATCGCTGCGCATCTGGTTGCTCGCCTTGCAGCTGCTCGCTGGACTCTGGTGGGATGGCCAGGGCTGGACCTACCCCGGGGGCGTGAGCCCGGTCCGGCGGGCGGCCCGGCAGCGGCGTCGCGCTCGCTGGCTCACCCAACAGTTCCTGGAGCTGGGCTCGGCCTTCATCAAGCTCGGCCAGCTGCTGTCCGCCCGGCCCGATGTGCTGCCGGCCGATGTGGTGGAGGAACTGTCCCATCTCCAGGACCGGGTGCCGGCGTTCCCGTTCGAGCGGGTGGAGGCGATCCTGGAGGAGGAGCTGGGCGAGCGCCGCGCCGAGATCATCGATCTGGAGGTGGTGCCCCTGGGCAGCGCCAGCCTCGCTCAGGTGCATCGCGCCAGCCTGCGCAGCGGCCGCCAGGTGGTGTTCAAGGTGCAGCGGCCGGGCTTGGAGCGGTTGTTCCGCCTTGACCTGGAGGTGATGCAGCAGGTGGCGGCGGCGGTGCAGCGCCATCCCCGCTGGGGGCAGGGCCGCGAGTGGGTGGGGATCGCCAGGGAATGCCGCCGCGTGCTGTTGCGGGAATTGGATTTCCGGTTGGAAGCTGAACATGCAGCCCGGTTTCGCCAGCAATTCCTCGATGATCCGGGCATCCGCATCCCCGCCGTGATCTGGGAGTTGAGCGGCCGGCGGGTGCTGTGTCTCGATTATGTGCCCGGCATCAAGATCAACGATCGCCAGGCCCTGCTCGACGCCGGCATCGACCCTGCCGCCGTTGCGGAGAAAGGCACCGCCAGCTATCTGCAGCAGCTGGTGCGGTTCGGCTTCTTCCACGCCGATCCCCACCCCGGCAACCTGGCGGTGGCCAAGGATGGGACGCTGATTTATTACGACTTCGGCATGATGGGGCAGCTGCCGCCCCAGCTGCGCTCCCGCATCGGCCGCATGGTGCGCTGCGCCGCCTCCCGCGATGCGGCCGGCCTGGTGGACGAGCTGCAGAAGGCCGGGCTGATCGCCACCGGCCTCGATCCCGGCCCGGTGCGGCGGCTGGTGCGGTTGATGCTCAACGAGGCCCTCACCCCGCCGTTCTCGGCGAATGTGCTGGAGAAGCTCTCCGCCGACCTCTACGACCTGGTGTACGGCCAGCCCTTCCGGCTGCCGCCGGAGCTGATCTTCGTGATGCGGGCCTTGTCCACCTTCGAGGGGGTGGGCCGCAGCCTCGATCCTGGCTTTAGTCTTGTGGCGATTGCTCGCCCCTACCTATTACCGCTGATGTCCAACGGGGGGTCCGGCAGCGGCGATCTGCTCAACGAAATCACCCGCCAGGCGGCGGATGTGGGCAGCCGCGCCCTCGGCATCCCACGCCGGCTGGATGAAAGCCTGGCCCGCATCGAGCAGGGAGATCTGCAGGTGCAGATCCGCGCGGGAGAAACCGACCGGTTGCTGCGGCGCCTGGCCCTGGCTCAGCAAAGCGCTGGCCAGTCGTTCCTGCTAGGGGGTCTGGCGGTGGCGGCTGCCCTGCTGGCGGCCAGCAGTCGCCCGGCCCTCACCGCCGTGCCCCTGGTGCTGGGGCTGCCGATCGGCCTGGGCTGGTTGCGGCTGCAGGGGCGTCTCAAGCGCGATGGCCGGATCGACCAGCTGCCAAGCCAGCCGCCCGCGGCAGCCAAGAAGGCGGGCTGATCCAGCGAGCTGATGAAGGCGCCGCAGCTGGCCTGCGGCTTCAACACGGGGCACATCCATCGCCACGGTTGTGAACGCCAGCCAGCTTGATGGCCTGGTCAGGACCGCAGCTCCTCCGGCTGGCACTGCAGCAGGTCGCGCCAAAGCGCCTCGGCTTGCCCCGATGTCATCGCCTTCAAGGCGGTGCCTTCGAAGCTTTGCACCGGCCTGCTTCCGAGGCTGTTGATCGCAGGACCCCATCAGCCCTCGGCAGATCCTCCGCCTCAAGCGGCCGCTCTATCACCAGCCCCCGCTCTATCACCAGCCCCTGCGAAGGCCCAGGCCGCGCAGGATGCCCGGCAGGTAGCCACTGCTCAGCGGCGGCGTCCACCAGCGCTTGCCGAGGCGCACCAGCCGGTTGGCGGCGCTGGCGCACGCCGACGCTGAGATCGGCGAGGCGGTCGCCGTTGACATCACCTGCACTGGCGAGCGACCCAACGCTCCAATCGGAACCCCCCTGAGTCGGCTGCGATCGCCGCTGCAACGATGCACTGGATCAGCACCAAAACTCAGCTGAACAAAGCGGAGCATTTTTGGGGATCCTGTCGACATGCTGGCTGCGCCGTGTTTTTGGACCCTTGGCTGAATTCAGGGATCAGGAATCTTTGTTGCTGAAAAGGAAGATGCATTGATAAATACCCTACAGCTCCTCGCCGCTGGCCATCACAGCGAGGAGGGCGCGGAATCGGTCCCGATTGATGGGGCTGGGATCGAGTTGGACGCGTCCGGATAGCAGAGCGCATGCATGGAGGCGAGCAATTCCCTGCCTTTGGCGTTCTGCCGCCTCAGCAGATCTGTTTCTTGCCTGATCTGCTCTGTTTCTTGCCTGATCTGCTCGGATTCTTTCTTGATCTGCTCGGATTCGCTCCTCAGCCGCACGATGTCGCTCTCGATCTGCCTCGTGCGCCTCTCGCTTGCGGCGATTCTCAGATCTTCGTCGATAATTCTCATCTCGACGTCGGCAAGTTTGCTCTCGTAATCGGGATCGCGTCGCCAGTTGAGCATCGACAACCACAAGCGCCAGCGAGGCAGCGATGAGCCAGACGCCCCATTGCTGCCGCAAGGGGATGGAGCGATCGGCGAGGGAGATGTGGTCATAGGAGGAAAACAGAGCGATCAGGGCGATCACGGTGCCGCCGAGAGCCTCCAGCAGGCCTTGGCGATCCAGGCCCAACCACGGGCGGAGCGGGGCGGGGGCTAGCGGCGGCGCGATCCATCAATATAGTACATGTGTTCGGCGGCTTGATCGCGCGACAGGGTCGAGTGGGGCGGCTGTAGATCCGCAGGCTGCTTCATGGGCTCGGCCGCGGCGTTGTCGCAGCCAGCTTGGGCCTGCCGGAGTGGGGGGTGCAGTCCCTGCTTCTGGTCGTTCATCGCTGGAGGCAAAAGGCGGGATGACTTCCCCATGACGCTCCTTGGCTGATCCACGATTATCAGCATTCCTCTGCTTCACAAACCGCAGCCTTCCGCTCCACGCGTGAGTGGGGGGCACAGAGTGATCCGGCTCATCAAGAGGGCTGCTGCTGCCGTCATTGCACAGCTGGGCTTGCGCTGGATCACGTGGTCCAAACCTGGCTGGTGAACGCGCTGTCGCTGGATCGTGAAGACACCCCGGTCGGATGGTTGTCCCATGGCCTGCCGGTTTCGAGATCCACGGCAGGAGGGGCCCATTCCCCGCCGGCTCTCAGCCTGCTCTTGCTCAACGTTGCTCCTGCCGCTC
>JBKDOR010000182.1:0-10432 GCA_046342775.1 Synechococcaceae cyanobacterium | reverse complement strand
GCATTGATGGTGGCCTTGGCATCGATACGGTTGCGAATGCGGATTTCAGCCAAGCCAGCCACAACCTAACCATTGACGATAGTGATGCCGCCAAGAGCTACAGCATTCCTGGTGGGATGAGCATCAGTAATGTGGAGCGATTCACCAATCTGACCCTCGGCAGCGGCAATGACGTTGTCGCCTACTTCCGTCGCATCAACAACACAATCAAGACAGGTGCCGGAAATGATCGGATCAATCCAGGACTTGGTCATGATGATGTCGATGGGGGCGAAGGACTTGATTCGCTGAGTATCGATTATTCAAGCATTATTCCTACAGACGTAACGGAGGGCGCCAGAGGCTCTGTCATCAGGGATGACTTGGGTAGATATAGTGGTTACTATTCAGCCAGTCCTGGAAACTTTGTTTCATTCTCGAATATCGAAATTTTTCACGTCATAGGCACAGGGGGTGACGACAGGTTTGGCAACGCAGGGGGCACAGATACGATTGATGGTGGACCTGGTATCGATACGGTTTACGATGCAGATTTCAGCAAGTCTACTTTAGGTCTCAAGATTGATGATAGTGATTCCAGCAAGTCCATCAGCATCGTAGGCGGACCCAGCATCACCAATGTGGAACGTTTTACATCTCTTGTTTTGGGGAGTGGCGAAGACCTGGTCTCATATACACGACGCATCGATAATTTCATCAGAACTGGAGGGGGGAGTGATTTGATTAATGCGGGTCTGGGAGTTGATATTGTTTGGGGTGGTGAGGGACTAGATGTGCTTACCGTCGATTATTCCAGCAACACCTATGCAGGATTAACGCCATTGGCTGGACTCAAAAGTATCCTCGTGAGCGACGACACTGGCGGCTTTACGGGCTCCTATCAGGCATATTACGGTGACTCGTACGTCACTTACGACTCAGTCAATTATTATACAGACCATGACATTGCGGCCTTCTATAATATCGAACAGTTTCACATTACGGGAACTTTCGTGGCTGATGACATCCTCACCGGAGGAGGCGATGACACCATCATTGCTGGCGCAGGCGATGATACAATTTCTTCCGGGGCGGGTGATGATATTCTTGTCGGCGGTCTTGGGGTCGACAGTCTTCAAGGAGGGACGGGTGTTGATCACTTCATCTACAACTCTGCGAGCGAGGGTGGCGACGTGATCACCGACTTCGACGGCGCTGTCGATTCCATGATTGTTTCAGCGGCAGGCTTTGGCGGCCAGCTCAATGTTGGCATGAACATCCTGACCAGCGGGCACTATGTGGAAAACATCACCGGCCTGGCAACGTCGGCAGCAGGCGTTGGCCAGTTTATTTATCAAACAAACATCAATCAGCTGCTCTGGGACGGGGACGGCTCCGCTGGTCTCTCTGCCACCTCCTTAGCAACATTCCAATCCCCCCAAGCCTGGTCCGGCTCTTGCATTCAGGTGGTCGCATGAAATGCATTTGAGCATACTGATTTTGACATCAGCTCCCTTAACATTTCACCATGCTGGCCATCAATCTTCACCACCAGCACCTGCGGCATGTCCGGGCCAAGGAGCAGCGGCTTTGGAAAAGCGGCGCGGGCAGTTGCTGATTTCGGCGACAAGGGCGGCGCGGGCTCTGCGCGAGCGTTGGCCGTTACTGCGGGGCGTCGGGCAGTTTGGTTCTGTGCTCGATCCTGAAGCCTTTCAGCGCCACTCCCATCCGGATCTGGCCGTTAAGGGGCTACCTGCCGGTGCCAAGCTGGAGGCCCTTGGCCTTGTTGAGGCTTTGGTAGACCCGTTTCTGGGAAACGCTGGCCAGCGCGGCAACGCCATCGATCTGGCGCGCTGCGAAGACCTCCCTCCCCATTGGCAAGAGCGCTTGCGGCGGCAGGCCCTGGCCCTCACCTGATGCCATGGAGGCGCCTACCCCACGGGAACTGAGCGATCTGGCCCTTGATCTGGTTGTGGAGGTGGGAAAGCTTGATGCACTGTTGGAGAGCCTGGTGGCACTGGATGCGGTGGTGGTCGACCGGCTGCGGGTCGACGCTGCGGCCCTGCGGCTGCAGAGTTTCTACACGGGAATCGAACGCTGCCTCCTGCAGATCATTCGGGTGTTGAACGGCAGCACTCTCGACGGATGGGATTGGCATCGGCGACTGTTGGATCGCATGGAGCACGCGACGCAGGCGCGGCCTGCCGCGTTTTGTGCGGTCTCCATCAACTCATTGCAAGAGTTGCTGCGCTTTCGCCATCTTGTGCGTCATCTGTATGCCTATGAGTGGCAACCTGAACCTGTGGAGCGACTGCGGGCCCTTGCCATTGCCCTCTGGCCCGATGTCCGGGGGGAGCTAAAATCCTCCCAGTGCTGGCTCACGCCGGAACCCGTGGTCTGACCGCCTCTCCACACCGCCAAGACCTCCTCCAGATCCAGATCCAGTTCCAGCCCTCCGCAAGCCTGCTGCCCTCCTGTCGATTGGCATTCTTCATCTGTGTTTGTCCGGCGACAATGAAGCCGGACAATGGGTTGACGCGGGACACGTATTTTTAAACAATAATCCAATCATGATCACCACTGCCTGATCGCGGTGCAGCCGAAGGAAGCAGATGAGAGCGCCATCGATTGGGTCGTTATCCATCTTGCGGCGTAGGGGAATGACACCGCGTGGAGCCTGGCCCGGTTGGCGGGCCGCCTCCAGGGCCTTGCCCTCCCCATCCCGGTCGGGATCGGCCATCGCCTCCAGCTGATCGAACAGGCCCAGAGCGCACCGAGGTCGGCGGCGATCGAGGTGCCGGGCTTGCCGCGCTCCACATCGGCCACGGTGAAGCGGCTCACGCCCAGCCGTTCGGCCCCATCCTCCAGCCGCCAGCGGCGGCGCAGCCGGGCGGTGTGGATGTGGCGCCCCAGCCGCTGCAGGACCTGCTCCAGGGCCGCCGGGGGCTGCTGAACGAGGGGACTGAGCTGGGGCAAGCCGTCGGACAGAGCATGAGGGTGTGTGATGACAGCTTAAACAGCTTATGGGTTGCCTGATGGCATCATGAGCTGCCTCGGCAGGTGAGGCCGGGGCTCTGTCCAGAGAATTGGGGCAACCCCATCCCACATCGACACCCTGGAAGCTCTGGCCCGGCAGGACGAGGCCCGGGCCGCCCGTTGGAGCCTGTTTGCCCGCTCCAGCCGCTACGGCCATGCCGCCCACCACCTGCAGAGCTGTGAGCGGCTCAGCCAGCGCATCGCCGACTGGGAGGAGATCCCGAGCCACGACGCCTACCTCGCCGCGATTCGCCAGAACCATGCACGCAAGAGCGGCTTCTGGTAGCGGATGCAGGAGCTGGGGATGTAGATTTGCTTGATTCTCTTCCCATGCCGGGTGAGAACGGCTTGGCCATGTCCAACTGGTCCAAAGACAAGGATTCTTGCAGGGTTGCGATGCTCCTGAATAGCTGTGACCCGGCTGTCAAAAGCTTTCCCTGGTCGATTCTTCCTGGCATCATGGGCCCAGGCAGAGGCGAGATGATCATCCTCCTGAACTGCCATCCCCGTCTCTTGGCGGCCTGCTCAGGCCTTGGCCGTTGGCCGCAAGTGAGGACACTGAATAGCCCAACGATTCAGAGGTAAACTACTGCGTCCTTCGGCAGAGCCCACAGCGTGCTGCTGTGCAGGTGCTGGTAGGTCTCGGCATTGAGGACAAGCGGGCCGAGATCGGCCGGGGCTGGGAGCACTGGCCGCGCGTTCTCTTTTCGCGTGGATCTGCTCGACGTCCGAAACGCCAAGCTGGAGAAGGTCGGCCATCCGTTCCGGTTTCAGTGTTGGATCTCGATGGATTGGAGTGGGTTTTTCAGCGGTTCCTTCACCTTCTCGGCAGTAGGGGGCGCGCGCAGACAGATTGCCGAGCCCGCTGGCGGCGCACCTCTCGAAGAGCATCGGCCAGGCACTTGCTATCTCAGATCATGCATTTTCTGATTGAAATGACTCGAGACGTTGTTGAGGCCCAGCGTCCAGAAGTAGTATCCCAGCTCTCCACCTTTGCATTGCTTTTCCAATTCCCAAGCAAAGCTTTCTTCGACGGCCAAGTAATGTGGCCAATACATTGGCTCAAAAAGATTCACTCCCGAAGGGACCGAGCTGAGCTTCAATGACACACGCTCAATGCCCGAGCTGGGATACACGTGATAGGTGTTGGAATCTTTGTTGGCGAAATATGGGGCTACATCATCAGCTAGCTTCACATCCACGATAAGCTCGCTAAAGGGCTTGGCCGGCTCGGCTGACCAGGATGATTTTGAAGAAAAAGATTGATCCGGTTCCACACAGTCGATTCGTGTTTTTACTTTCATCGCCCAGTACGGCTCGGTGGTTTCTGCTTGGCCGTGCTTCGTCTGGATTCTGCCCACCTCGAATTCACAGCCCGAACGCTTCTCAAGGAACTTTCTGATGGCATCTGAAACTACAAAAAAATCCCCCAGGTGAAAAAAGTTCTGTAGGCTATCGATGCCGCCTCGGGAAATTCCGGTAAAATTGAAAACAAGGTTGGCCAGGAAAGGTGGCAGCGTTGATCGCCGACACCTTTCCCTCAACCCAATCAACTCCACATCAGGGATGGCCCCGACCGCGCCTTCGATTCGATAGGACGCGGGGAAGCCGCAAGGCACAAGAAGTTTGAAATTGCGCTCGCTCATCGCTCAATAGCCCAGCAAGAATGGATGGTGGAAGGATCGGCCCAGATCAAGCTGCCGCGCGAAGCGATAGGCCAAAGCGGCGGAGTCGCAGGCAGAAGATGCAGCAGAATCGCCTCGCAAATATAGCTCACGGCGCTATGCCTTGACAAGCGGATCCTCAAGGGTTCGGCAGATCACGGGTCTGCCTGATCAGGGGTGCCGTCAGGACCGCTGCTGCCGCCCCAGGGTTGCGAGACAGCCAGGAAGAGTTCAAACTCAACAGGTCCGTGGAAGGCTCCTATGGAGAATTCCGAACCAGTCTGCGTTTGTCCTTGTCGCTCAAAGCGTCGGCCAGGTTTTGGAGGTCGGCGATCCAACGGGAAACTTCAGGCTGCGATCGCACCCATCGCTGGGCCGGATTGGATGGTGTGCGCCTCACCATGGCTTGGCTGGCGTCCTGCACTTCAACGTTGCCGTTAGCCGCGATCTTGAGCGACGACCTGATCCAAGCTGATCCCTTGAGCACCAAAACCCTTCAGGTGGCCTGGAACCGCTGCAGATCCTTCAGCAAACGGAGGGGGTGGGATTCGAACCCACGGACCCTTGCGGGTCGCCGGTTTTCAAGACCGGAGCCATCAACCACTCGACCACCCCTCCAATTGGCTGCCAGCGGCAGTCGGACCTATTATCCCACGGCCCGCCAGCGGTGGCAGCCACGGCGACAACGGGGGGATGGGTCGCGCTGGGCGGAGTGACGTGCGATCAGCGGCCCGAGCAGCCGGCCAAGGCTCACCACAACGCCGTAGGGCGGCGCGCCGAAGGCCCAACAACAGAGCGGTGCGCTGCCTAAGGCTGCCCCAACGCCCCCTGGGCTCCATCCCCCTGCGCTCCGGCCCGCTGTGCTGACCCAGGCGCTGCGGACCCCTGAGGCAGCAGCGGCCCGGGAGGCGCGCTCTGGGGGTAGCGCTTCAGAAACACCGCCACCGGCACAGGGCGCCGCAGCTCCAACCCCTCCGGCAACCACAGATCGCCGCCGCTCGAGTTCAGGTGAACCTGCCAGTGATACAAGCCGCGGTAGGCGGCCGGGTCCTGACGCAGCAGGGAGGCGTAGGCCAACACGCCGCGAACGTAGTTGTTGCGGTTGTTGTAGCCCCACAGCGCCTGGCGGATGTCCCGCAGACCGCCGCGCCGCACCAGGTAGCGGGCGGCGGCGGGGATGGCGTCTTCGGGAGCGCGGATGTCTCCCCCCTGGCCGATGCCGGCCTCGGCCCAGGTGGTTGGCAGGAACTGCATCGGGCCTTGGGCTCCGGCCACCGACACCCCATCGATCCGGCCCATGCCGCTCTCGACCAGATTGATGGCCGCCAGCACCTGCCACGGGATGCCGGTGGCGCTGGCCGCCTGGCGATAGAGGCGCAACAGCTCGGCCGCCGGCGCGGGGGTGCGGATGCGCCAGGCCGGCACCGCGCTCACCCCTCCCCGCGGGGGATGCATCGCCAGAAATGCCCGGCGGGCCTCCAGGTGCAGATCCAGCACCGCCTGCCAGCGTGGCGGCAGGGCCTGGCGCACCTGGCTGGCCAGCTGGGGTTGGCGGGCCAGGGCGCGATAGAGCACCTGCTGCTGATGTCCCAACGCCGGCAGCTCTGGCTCGGGCGTGGTGTCATCGCGCAGGGCCTGCTCCACCTGGACCAGCAGGGTGGCGATCGCCGCCGCATCCGCGGGAAGTCGGGGATAGCCACGGGCTGGAGTTGCGGGGCTGGGGGGCTCCACGGAGGGGAGCTGACCTGGAGGCGGCGGGCCGGACCCAACGCCCGCCGCTCCAGCCCCCGAGGGCGCAGCTCCGGCGGTTGCCGAGGACAGGCGCTCGGAGGAGGAGGCGCAGCCAGGGCTGATCGACAACATCAGCACCATCGCCAGCAAGGATGCAGGCGCCGCTGGGAGACGAGGGTTAACGCGCACCTGTCGTTCGCCGTTGCGCAACGCTGGGGAAAGGGGTTTCACGCCTGGATGGCCCCATCACGGAAGGAGCGGGAACTGCCGAGCCGGCCAGCGACTCGCCCGGATGACTGAGCCTGACATGGGAGAGAGACCACTGCGTTCCCAAGGCCTCGCCCATCGGCCAACTCCCCAGCGATCGCGATGCACTCCAGGCTGGGCCCCGGCGATCACCTGTGTCGCCGGGGCCATGTGCTCAGCTTGGCCGAGGCCGAAGCGCCCAAGCTGGTCACCACCAGGTCTGACGGCTCAGCTGGCGGGGCTGGTGCTGGGCAGCAGGCACTTGTCCGAGTCGCAGCCGGCCGGGCCGGCCTCCATCTGCTCGCCGCGGTCGTAGCGCTGCAAGGCCGCGAAGAAATCCGGCGTGCGCCGCCGCTCCAGCACCTGGGCCGACAGGGCGGTGTAGGTGGCCAGATCGATCGGTTCAAACGGCAACCTCGGGAAGGTGGCATTGGCGTCGAACCGGGCCAGCAGCGCGGCGGAGATGTAGCCCTCCCCGTTCTCAATGGCGTGGTGGATGGCGTCCGCCAAGGGTTCGATCTCATGCTCGCGGAACTCCACCGTGGCCGATGTGTTGTGGGCGGTGTAATGCTTCTGCACTTGCATGTAGAAATCGAACTGGGCCAAGGCTGAGAACGTATTGATCTCCACCCGGTCGGCGCCGGGCAGGTTCGCCCAGCTCACCTCGGTGGGAATCTCCACCAGCCATTCGCTGCAGCGGGGATCAAAGGGATCATCCAGCAGCCGCCCCTGCTCATCCTTGTCGCTTTGGGAGGGCACGATCGTGTAGCCGTAGTCGAGGCAGGCCAGGGCCACGGGATCGTTCTTGCGGAAGGTGATGCGGCGGATGAAGCGCTGGGCCTTGGGTGGATGCCAGCCCGGGGAAGCGCCGGTGAGCAGGCTCTTGGTGCCGGCGGGCTGGACCGTGGTGCAGCGGTTGGGGCGCCGCAGCCCGTGGCGGTCGCAGTAGTCCCACACCGTTTCATCGACGATGTGCTTCCAACGGCTGAGGTAGCGGGCTTCTTCGGCCCGGAACGCCCGCCCCTCCTCGGAATCCGGGCGGCTGGCCTCCCACCACTGCAACCAGGGGGTGCCGAAGGCATGCACAAAGAAATCGAACAGGCCGGTGAAGCTCACCCCCACGATCGGATCCCAGGCCCGGCTCTGGCGGTAGCGCTCCACCTCGAAGCGGTGGTTCAGCAAACAGGCCACCGACAGGGCGGCGGCGCGGAACGCCTCTTCCTGGCCCAGGTGGTCGTCGGGGCTGATGCGGTTGAGGTGGATCTCGGCCAGGTTGCAGTGGAAGTCGGCTCCGAGGATTTCGCCGCAGGGATTGAGGCCATAGCGGCCGAGGCGATGCTCCAGTTCGGCCGCGCCGATCTCCGGGTGGTGCAAACTCAGCCAGCGGCCGGCTTCTTCGCGGCCCTGGTCGCAATAAATGCCCACGAACTCCTCGCGCAACTCCGGGGTGGTGAGCAGGTCGGCGTTGGCGCGGGCGATCGCCTCGGGGGCGAACTGGATCGCCCCCTCGCCGCTCTGGAACTGGCGCTTGACCGCCTCCAGCACCACGTCGCGACTGGGGCGGGTGTGGAACACGCGGGTGTGGTTGGCCATGCGCAGCGCGTCGCGCTCCGGGTCGATGCGCCAGTTGCCCTGCGCGTCCTGCTGCCAGAGGTTGTCCTTGGCGCTGGCGGCGGCCGTGTCGTCGGCGCTGAACTGGCGCATGCCGGCGCTGCGGCGGATGTTGCCGGCCACGATCGTGACGGCAGCCTCATCGATCAACAGGCAGCACTCCACCGAGGTGAGCCGCCGACCCCGGGCCTTGTTGAGGATGTGGGCGACGCGGCCGTAGAGATCGCGCAACTTGACTGGATTGGCCATGCCGCCGAAGCCCTTGAGGCTCTCCCCCACCGGCCGCACGTCGGCCAGATCCACCTCGATCCGCACCGGACCATCGAAGCGGGGATCGCTGCTCAGCTCCAACAGCAGCCGGTAGCTCTCCACCCAGCCCTGGCGCGTGTCGCCCACCTTGATGAAGACGTGGTGGCCATCGATCTGATGGCTGGTGTGCTCCTGCCGCTGCTCGGCTGGCGTGATGCCGATGTCGCGCACCACGGAGATCTCCAGCGGGTTGCGCAGCAGCGGCAGCCGCTCAATCAGATGGGGTTCAATGATGGCGCCGGTGCCGCAGCCCATCATCGCCAGATCCATCATCAGGGCGAAGGCTTGCCAATCCACCAGGTTGGTGGAGGTGCAGTTGTAGGCGCCGGAAAAGTTCTCGGTTCGCTCAATCCAGTCGGTGCCGCCGATCCACAGCCAGCGCCCCGAGGGCAGGGCCTTCTGCTCCAGCTGCATGCGACGCATCAGGGTGACTTCGTCATCGCTGAGGTGGCCAAGGCGCCGCAGGCCCCTGAGGCTGCGCTCGGCCACATCGCTCCAGCTCTCGCGGCCGTGGGGCCTGCGGCGGCTGTAGGTGCGATAGAAGACCGGGTTGGCGGCCGGTGCCGTGGCCGGGAAGTCGGGCTGAGGGGCCTGATCCTGTGGGCTCGCGGCATCCAGAAGCTGTTCCAACCGGTCGGTGGCGGGGCTGCGCTCTGCGGCTAAGCCGTTCTTTGCGGCCAAGCCTTTCTCTGCGGGCAAACCGCTCGCTGCGGGCAAGCTGGTCTCTGCGGGCAAGCCGTGGCCCATGGCGTGGCTGGACGCGTCGGCGGGGCGCGAGGGGGAGAGAGTCACAGGCAGCGACAACCAGGGCGTTGCCGGCACCCTAACGCCACCGCTGGGGGGGGCAAGCGATCGTTAACACCAGCCACGGTGGTGGGCTTGGCCACAGCGCCGCGGCCTCCCGGTCGAGTCAGGCAGGCTGATGGATCGGCAGGCTGATGGATCGGCACTGCGGCGGCAGGCGGCTGTGCCTGCTGGCAGGTGGGCTGGCTGGGCGACGCTCCCCCTGCCGGGCTTGGTGCCCGCCCAGAAGCTGGGACAGGCCCACGGGCCGGGGCCTCGATGCCATCGTCCCGGTGGAGACCGGGATCGTCAGCGGGACGATCCGGCGCCGAGGATGGCCGCAACGACGCGGCAGCGATGCAACGGGTTTGCGAGCCGGAGCTGATGGACGACGCCGCCCAGGCGCTGGCTTATGCCGAAGCGGATTTCAGCGTCTCCGATGCCGCCTTCAGCGCCCGCATCCTGGCGCTGTGGGCCGAAAAGGCCGAGCGGGAGCGAGCTCGGTGGCGCCCAGCAGCCCCTGGTGATCGGCGGGGGGGCAGCGCCGACGGCCCGCCGCTGCGGGTTGTGGATCTGGGCTGCGGGCCGGGCAACATCAGCTTTCTCCTCGCCCGGGCCTGCCCCCACGCCACCGTGTTGGGCCTGGATGGCTCGGCGCCGATGCTGGCGATCGCGGCTGAGCGGTTGCGGGCCGAACCGTCCTTGGCGGGACGCCTGAGCTTCCGAGCCGGGAGGCTGCCCCTTTCACACGATGAACTGGAGGCCCTCGGCGGCGGCTTCGACCTGCTGGTGAGCAACAGCTTGTTGCACCACCTCGCCGACCCCCAGGTGTTCTGGCGGGAGTTGGGGCGGCTGGCGGCTCCCGGCGCCTGGCTGGTGTTGCGGGACCTGCGGCGACCGGCCAGCCCGGCCGCCGTGAAGGAGCTGGTGGCGCGCCACGCCGCCGCCGCCTCCCCGCAGCTGCGGCACGATTTCGAAGCCTCCCTGCACGCCGCCTTCCGCCTGGAGGAGGTGCGCGACCAGCTGCGGGCAGCCGGCCTCGAAGGGCTGCGACTCGCCGAACGGGAAGACCG
>JBKDOR010000181.1:0-41692 GCA_046342775.1 Synechococcaceae cyanobacterium | reverse complement strand
GGTTTGGAGGAGTTGCGCGAGCTGCGGCCGATCCGCTCCCGCAGGCTCGCCAACTCGGTGGCCAAAGCGGTGACCTGATCGCGGAGCTCATCATTCTCCAGCTGTTGAGCACGAATGAGCTGACGGGCACCAGCCGGCCAGGACGTCCAGTCCACTTCCGAAATCCCGGCGGGAGGCGTGCTCATCAGAGGATGTCTCTATCTGAGATTCAATCGGGAATCAAGCTGTCGTAAAGGGTTCAGCAGGGCTTGAAGTGCCCTGTGAGCCGTCCCACCCCTGAACACGTCTGGATATCTTAATCCATCCATGTTATTCACTAGCACATGAATTACACCATGACCTACATCTATTGCTCGCACTTAAAATCTTTTACTGCCTCCCAGATCGTTAAATATCACCATTATCTTAGTCGAGCCGCATTAGCTCTTTCCCTAGCCATTCTTCCTGGACTTGCCAAAGCCGAAGCAATAGGATTTGAAGGTCCTTTCTCTGCTTGGACTTCCAACTGCAATGACGTTTTCGATGATTTTGCATGCGGATCCATCCTTGCAGAAGCGTCACCAGGACAAGCTCGCATCAACATGACATTGGCCTCCGAAGAAAATGACTATCAAGGACTTACATCTTGGAGCAACACGGTTCAACCCTCAACGGCCTATGACCTGGTATTTAGCCTTGCATTCACTGATGGCAACCAAGATCAGATTGGTGAAACGTATGGCTTTTTCAACATTAATGGCACCCAAATAGCTCGAGTTTCAGCCGGCGATACTCCACCTCTCATCACTCAACGCATCGATGCAGGGCAGACATTGACTTTTGGGGTTTTCTCTTCGAACGAATTGGCCGATATCGCAATGCCGTCAGCCTACTTATCCGTCTCAGGTTTCAGCGCCACCCCCGTAAAGGCCCCAGTGATCCCCGCTCCGCTGCCGGCGATTGGCGCGGCCAGCCTGTTCCTGGGTAGTCGGCGCCTACGACGTCGCATCCGCCGCAAAACCTTTCTTGAGGCCTCGGAGCCGTTGTTCGGGTCCTCCGTGCTGCGCTGCAATCGACAAAATCTGGGGAGATGATCCACGCTGGAAGGCCATTGGATCGGCGCTCCAATACGGCACTGTCGGAAGTGCCACCAGCCCTTTGTCTTGCCAGCACGATGCGGTGAGGGGATGCCCCATCCGCGAGCAGATCGTCGGCACGCGCCAGGCTTGCGTGCCTGCTCTAGGTGCTGGTTGATTCGTGAGGCGCTATTCGGCAGGTCAAAGCAGCTGGATTCGATGCCACCCGAAACGAATGGCGCGGCTCATGGCCTCGATCATCCTGAGTTGGGTGCTGTTTACTAGACAGGTCAGCCCTCCGCCGGCATCGCGATCTAGGCACGGCGATGAACCTGCTTCGGCAACCCGTGCCAAACGATGGCATCGGGTTGTTGCCATCCTCCTGATTGTTGTTCCGCCGACCTTCAACGCCTCGGCACAGCCACCACCGTTACCAGCACGCAGCTGAAATCGCGGTTGTCCCTCAGCCCCAACACCGTCAGAACCCATGGCCAACCCGGTTGCGGCGGGCGATCGCGCAGGTGACTCAGCTGCTGTTCGCTGTACCCCCCTTGCCGCTGGCCCGTGAGGCAGGTTTGCAAGGCCGGCTGACCATTCCACAGCCCCTTCGCATAGCCAAACTCTGGCGTCGCCTGAATCAGCCGCAGCTGCGTCAGCCGCAGATCGGGACGATTGCGGGTCAGCCGCGGTCCGGCCAGATCGCTGCGATGGCGCGTCTGAGCGGCCAGCAGCCGCAGCTCCAGCCCGGGTTGTTGCGCTGCTGATCTTGGTTGGTCCACGCGCCTCGCTCCTCGTCCAGCGCTGTTGGCGGGGCCAGAGAGGGAGCCCAGGCTTGGATTCGGCGCTCCCTTGGCGCCATTGCCGGTGCCACCGACGGCCGCCGAGCCCGGTTCGCCCGCGTCAAAAATCAGAGTCTCGCTGAGGGCCTGATCGCGATCCCGCTGGCCCGGCAGCGTTCCCAGCAGCCTCAGCGGCCGGTCCCCCAGCCGCAGACCTTCGCCGAAATCCGGCGGCAGCGCGGCCGCTGGCCAGCGCGGCGCCAGCAGGCTTTGCAGCAACGCCGCCAGGGTCAGCGCCGTCAAGGCCGCCAGCCCAGCCAGCAGCAGGGCGGGGTGCTGTTCAGGCCTCCGCTGCTTGGCCCTTTGCAACCTCAGCCGCCATCCTGAACCGCCGCGTCCAGGCGCTCCCCCGGCACCGGCGCTGCTCAGCCGGCTTCCAGGGCCACCGGCCGGTGGTCGCACCAGGGGGCGCAGCAGCACCAGCGCCACGCGCCGCAACGGCCTGTTCATGGTCCGCGGGAACCAGGCCCATCCTCAAATCCAGATCCTGGATCGGCTTCAGGATCGGCATCGGGCTTCCACCCCATCCCGGTTGCAGTCGTTGTAGTGGCAGTCGCTGTGGTTGCAGTCGTTGTGGTCGTGCCTGTCCTGGCCTTGGGGCGAGTTTGGCTCCCGATCGCTGGAGTCCGGGCCAGGCTGCTCGCTGTCGCGGCAGCGAACGCGGCCTCCAGCGGCTTCAGTTCGCGCTCCACCAGCGCCACATGCAGCAGCACCGTCAACGTCATCGCCACGCCGCCGATCAGCAACGCGCCGGCCTGCTCATGCAGAAACTGAAACCAGAACATGCCCTGGGCTTTTGGCAGGCTGTTCAACCAGGCCAGCAAGGCCACCCGCCAGCCATTACAGACCAGGGCGAACAGAGGCGGCAGCAACAGCATCAGCAACCAGTGCTGCCAGCGCCGCAACGGAAACGCCAGCAGCAGGATCAGCGTCACCAATCCCACCTGCACCAACTGCAAGCTGCCGCTGCAGCCACCTGCCACCCGCACCGCCCCGCCGCCCGCCAGCAGCAGCGTTGCGCCATCCACCAGGGCTGGCAGCCCCAGCAGCAGCAACTGCAGCTGGGCCAGCCGCGCCGTCAGCAGCGACAGGGCGTGTTCCGGCACCGCCTCGAACAGCAGGATGCTGGCCGGCAGCGCCGCCAGCACCAGCAGCGGCCGCCACAGCCGCGCCAGTTGCCGCCGGGGCAGCACCAGCCAGGCCAACGCCAGCCCCTGCAACGGCACCAACAGATAGATCAGCCCATCCGGCACCAGGATTCGGGCCGAACGCCACAGGCAGGACAGCAACAGCAGGCTGCCCAGTAGCAGGCCGCTCCAGTCCGGCTTCGGCCGCAGCCTTGGCAGCTGATCCTCCAGGCAGAGCAGGGCTCCGCCCCAGGCCAACACCGCGCTCAGCAATCGCTCCGGCGCGAATTGGGTGGTGGCGATCACGGTGAGGTTGTGGGTCACCACCAGCGCCAGCAACGCTTGCCACAGCCAGCGCCCCAACCGCTGCCACCGCCGCCGAACGCGTCGCCGCAGCCGCTGGCGGAGGCCGGGGGCCAAACCCGCTGGCCAGGGTTCCCCGGAGGAAACGGGGGAAGCCCCTCGCCCCGCCGACAGGGCGGCAGGGTGGGGGCCGGGCTCAGGGGCGGGGCAGGGAGGGGTCGTCGTCATCCCATGGCTCCTGGCCACGCCGACGCGGCCAACCTCGAGGAGGCCGGGGCCGCCCCAACTTCTCCTGGGCCTGCTGCTCCTCCTCCAACGCCAACCGCTCCTGGTCCTCCAGCCAGGCTTTCAGCCGCGACAGCCGCAGCTGGCGCCCCAGCTGCGCCAGCTCCTCGTAGACCGGTCGGGTGGTGCCGCTGCGGCGGGCGAAGGCGCCGTAGGCCAGGGCGTACACCAGACAGGAGAACGGCACCCGCAGCCAATTGCGCGCCATCACCAGCAGCCGCTGGTTGCGGCGTCCCACCCCCTGCTCGATCAACTGGGTGCGTCCCCGCTGGGCGTTGTTGCTCAGGTTGCGGCGCTGCCGCGGCAGCGGTTGCGTAAAAAAATCGGCGGATAGCTGCAACCCCGGGATCGCCTCCAGCTCGCGGCGCAGGTCCGGCGCCTGCAGGTCGGCCCGTTTGCTCAGGGCTTCGACCCGATCGATCGCCTCTAGGGCCAGCCTGGTCTGCTTCGCGTCGCCGGCGCTGGCGGTCTGCAGCACCCTCCAGCTGGTCCAGCCCAGCAGCGGCAGCAGCAGCGCGAAGCCAAGCGCGGCCCAGAAGGCGAGGTAGCGCGAACGCTCCAGCAATCCTTGGTCGATCTCCAATCCCCGCTCCAGGAAGGCCACCACCTGCAGCAGACAAAGCCCCATCAGCGGCAAGGTCGCCCCATTCACAAGGGTGGTGGACAGGTTGAGATACCAGCCGGGTTCGGCCCAGCGGGGGGGGAAGTTGGCCGCCACCACCCCCAGCACGAAGTTCACGAACAACGCCAGCGCGGCCGCGCGCAGGGGCAGGCTCAGGCGGCGCAGCCAGCGCAGTTCGTCGCTGAGAGGGTCCGGCAGCCCCGCCGGGGGAGGCGAGCTCTGCATCGCGGTGGCCAGCCCTCCCTCGGATCCAGCCGCCCGAGATGTCTTCTGCATCAATTCTACGCCCCACCGCTCTCAGCCAACCGCTCTCAGTCCACCCGTCCCGGCGAACGTGGCTCCTCGGACCTGCTTCAGACGACCTGGCTCAGCGAATCGTGTTGAACAGCATCTGGCAGTCGCCCTGGCCCAAGCGCAGCACCTGGCCCCGCGCCACCTTCTGCATCTGGTCGATGCTGAGGGAGCAGCCGGTGGTGGACCTGTTGGCAGGGTTGGCTGGTGCCGTGCTCGGGGATTGACCTGGCGGCGGCACGGAGGCTGGGGGTGGATAGGCCTGAGCAAGCTGGACCCCCGGGACGGGGAAGGGGGGAAAGGACATCCGCTGCTGCGCCCATGCCGGCGCGGCGCCGCTGCACAGCGCAACAAGCGCCACCAGCGGCATAGGCCAGCGCCGGCGCTGCACCCGGTTGCCGGGCCGGCAAGGCCTGGCCCGCTGGCCCCCGGAGGCGCTCGGCTGCCCCGCGATCGTCCAGGTAAAAGCCAGCACGGATCATCAACGGCAACAAATGGTCCTAGCAACAGAACAGACCCGGCGCCGCACGCGCTGCCACCAAGCCAACGCCCAACCAACGGCCCCTCGCCGAGCCTGCGGCCAGCCCATCAGCCCTCCGGGCGCCGAAGCCGGCCCAATCCGCAGCTGACGCCGCGGGAGCATCGCCCGTGAACACCACTGATCACGGCACGGGCGTGCCGCCACGCCCCCTGCCTACGCTTCAACGCAACCGATGCGCACCCTCGCGCCCGGCCCAGCCGCCGCCATGCCCTGGTTCATCAAACACGAGACCTTCCTGCGGCCGGCGGCCGAGCTGGCGCCCCACCGCGCCGCCCATTGCGACTGGGTGCTGGGGCTGCGGGCCGCCGGCACCCGCATCAGCAGCGGCTACCTGGTGGACGCGGACGACCGCCCGGGAGGCGGTGGCCTGCTGCTGCTGGAGGCGCCCGACCACGCCCACGCCTTGGCGTTGATCGAGCAGGACCCGATGCTGCGCAGCGGTCTGGTGCGCTGGAGCCTGCAGCGCTGGGTCAGCAGCGTCGGCGACCTTGGCCTGTGCTGAATTGCCGAAATCGCAGCCCAGCGTCGTCCAGGATTGACGCAGAACTATGGATTCAGTTAATATTCTTCACCTCACAGCAAAGGAGCTCCAGCCTGGTGGTAAGCAAACTTGACCCCAGAAAGATTTTTGCGATTCCAAAGGTCTATGATTCTTACCAAAAGTTTGTTGGAGCCCAGCAGGATCGCGTTAACTTTCTCAAGGAGACGGTTGCTCCACTGGTGAAATCAAGGGTTCTTGATGTTGGCTGCGGAACCGGGGTCAACTGCGAGGTTTTCCCAAAGAATGTTGCCTATGTTGGCTGCGATCTGAGCCAAAAGTATATCGAACATGCCAAACAGCACTATGGACATCGTGCCGAATTTTACGCGGCTCCCGTCGGTGAACTGCAGAAATTGCACCTGGAGCCGTTTGATGTTGTCATCGTGATGGCTGTTCTCCATCATTTGAGCGATGATCAAGTCATGAAACTGTGCGATGAAGTTTCGGATCTCCTTGTTCCCGGCGGTTTGATGATCACGGCCGATCCGTGCTTTACCCGAGATCAGCCTCGCTTTTCGAATTTCCTGACCTCCTTTGACCGCGGGCAATTCGTGCGCTTTCCCCATCAGTATTCGAGCCTACTTGAGCGTAAATTTTCCAAAGTCGACGTAAAAATGCATCCCGGCAAATTGTTGGTCTTTCCCCATGCCGGTGTGATCATGTTTGCCTCCAAATAAACGAAAACTCAGCAAGAGGGAATTCCGCCTAAGTAGAGTCGACAGCTGCCGCCTGGGAATCACATGCTCATCACTTGCATGTTCATTGCTCGTATATTCATCACCTTTTCCAAGCCTGTTGGCGTCCACAAGCCGTTCATGCTGGCCTACGTAATTGATGATCCATTTTGAACTCTCACCCGCTCATGAGCAGCGTCCAGCCTCTGCTGAGAACTGCGGACCGGCTGGTTTGAGCGGCCGGCTGGTTTGAGCGGTTGGCCTGGAACCGTGGTGGGCTGAGAGCCGCAGCTCCTTAGACGTCGGCCACATCCAGCAGTTGGCGCAGGCGCGGTTCCAGCAGCGCCAAAGCGCGGCCGCGATGTCCCGCCGCCGCCTTCTCCGCCTTGTCGAGTTGGGCGAACGTGCGCCCAAGCTCCGGCACCAGGAACACCGGGTCGTAGCCGAAGCCGCCCTCCCCGCGGGGTTCCTCCAGGATCTGGCCGCGGCAGTGGCCCTCCACCTCCAGCCGAATCGCGCCGGAGGGATCCGCCACGGCCAGGGCAGCGCAGAAGCGGGCACGGCGGTCCGGCTCCAAGCCGGCGGCGGCCCGTTGCTGGCCGACGGCGGCGAGCTCCCGCAGCAACCGGGCGATGCGTTCCGGATCGCTGGCCGCATAGCGGGCCGAGAACACGCCGGGAGCACCGCCGAGAGCGTCGACCTCAAGGCCGGAATCGTCCGCCAGAGTCCAGCAGCCACAGGCTCGGGCCACCGCCTCCGCCTTGAGGCGGGCATTGGCCGCAAACGTGCGTCCGGTCTCCTCCACCTCCAACCCCGGCGGCTGGGGGCGGATCTCCAGCGGCAGCGCCGCCAGCAGCGCCGCGAACTCCCGCAACTTGCCAGGGTTGCCGCTGGCGATCACCAGGACCGTGGGCACCACCACAGGGCTGACCTCAGGCGCGGCAGGCTCGGGCTCGGCGGAATCAGACGCGGATGGGACGTGCTCTGAGGCTGGCGGCATCAACGGATCAACGACCATGGGCGTGGATCGAGGGCGTCATCGGATCAGACCACCAACAGGACTCTTGACTCGCCCCACAGCCTCTCACCGGATCCGCATCGGATCGATCTCGAAACGCCGCCGCGATCGACGCGGAGGCGCTCAAGGCGCGCGCCCCGCCGCGCCGCCGCTGGGCGGGACCGGGGGCGGCGGCGACGGGGGGGCAGCCGGCGACGCTGGCGCGGTGGGCGATGGGGCGCTGGCCGCAGGGGCGGGGGCTGGCGGCAGCACCGCGCCACCAGCCTCGGGGTCGCCGGGTTGCTCGCCGCCGCTGGGGCTGGCGCCGGGGTTCGGCTGGGGCTCAAGCGGCACGATCAGGGCCCCGGAGGCGGGGTCGCTGGAGGGAGCCGGGACAGCCGGGGGAGGATCCGCCCGCAAGGACAGCCGGATCAGCGCCGGCGCCACGCCTTCATTGCTCACCAGCAACTGCAGCGGCGAAAGGGATTGACCGGGCACGGTCACCACCCGCAGCGGGCCCTTGGCCTCCAGCGGCTTGCCCGTGGCATCGAACACGGCCATCTGCACCAGCGGCGTGCCATTCACGCCCAAGGCCAGGGAATGGCCCAGCGGCAGCTTGATCGGGAACAAGCGCACACCGTTGGCGGGCACATCGGCGGACACGATCTGGGCCACACCGGAGCTGGCCACGATCGGGTCGACCCGCAGCCCCGACAGGGTCTGCTCGGCGGCGGCATACCAGAGCTGGCGGAAGGGTTCGGGCGGCATGCCCCTGCCAGCGCTGCCCGGCAGCAGATTCTGGGCATTGCCGCTGACGAGCTGCTCCAGCACCGCCGCGCTGATGCCCTGATCGAGCAGGGTCTTGCGACTGCGCTCCCAGTCGTCGGGCCCAAGCCGGCCGAGGCGGCCGCGAATCGTCAACGGCAGTTGCTCCACCCGCGCCAGCCAGTCGTCCGCCAGCTCGTTCCAAACCTTGCGCAGCGGCGCGTCCTCGGCGCTGGCGCTGGGCAGACGGCCCTTCTGTTCCGGGTATTGGGCCAGCAGCGCGGCATCCACCAAACGCAAGAACCAGCCGCGGTCGACCTGCAGCGCCCGCAGGCGGTTGAGCAGTTGCTGGCGCTGATCCACCTCTGAAGGTGGCAAGCTCGCGGTCTGATCCTGCAGGCCACTGAACTGCGGCGGCGGTTGGGGCGCCTGGTCGCGGCCCAGCCACCACCAGCCCAGGGCGGTGCCGGCGATGGCCGAAAGCACGAGGGCGATCAACACCGGCCACAAGCCGCCTTCCGCCGCCTCCTCCCGTTCCAGGTAGGCGGGCCTGGCTTGGGGCGACCACTCCTCCCCATCCTCCTCCAGCGCCGCGGCCGCCTCGGAACCGCCCGTCGCCCCGGCGGCTGGGCCATCCGCCTCGCTGGCAGCGGTTTGTCTGGCCACAGCCGTTTCTGCGGCGCCAGCCTGATCTGCGGCGCCAGCCTCTGCGACCGCCGCTCCTGCGACCGCCGCTCCTGCGACTGCGGCGCTTGCAACTGCGGCGCCTGCGCTTGGCGCGTCTGCACCAGCCTCAGGCGCCGCAGCCTCGCGCCCACGCAAGGCCGCGGCCTCCGCCGGAGACACCTCAGGCGGCAGCAACGCCAACGTGCGGTCCGCCCGCGGCACAGGGCCGGTGCTGTCGGGCATCGGCAGCTCCTGCAGGGCCTGCAGCGCCTGGCTGACGTTGCGGAAGCGCCGGCGCGGATCGGTGCTCACCAAGCGGGCCAACTGGGCTTGAAGTCCGGGCTCCTGTTCCAGCGCCGCCGGCCAGCGCCAGGCGAGGCCCACCGGATCCACAAGAGCTCCGGGGTCATCGCCGCTGAGCAGCACCAAGGCCACAACCCCCAGCGCATACAAATCCATCCAGGCCTGCACCGGCTCGCCACGCAGCAGCTCTGGCGGGGCGTAGCCCGGGGTGGCGGCCAAAGGCGGGCCGGCGGCCTCCGGCCCGGCCCGTTCCGCAGGGGCCTCGTCGGCCTGCAGACGCGCCAGGCCGAAATCCAGCAGCACAGGCAGGCCGTCGCTGTCGCGCCGCAAGAGATTCGCTGGACAGAGATCGCCATGCACCAGGCCCTGGCCGTGCAAGGCCACCAGCAAGGGCAGCAGCTGGCGCAGCAACAGCAGCACCTCACCAGCGCCGAACACCAGCTGGCGCTCGCGGCGGGCCTCAAGCAGCTCCTGAAAGGTGCGGCCGTTCTGCCAGTCGCGCGCCAGCCAGAGCTGATCCGCCTCAAGGATCTCCGCCCCGAACCGGGGGATCTGGGGATGGAGCACCCCCTGCAGGCGGCTCCAGATCTGACGAGCTCGCTCCTGATCCAGGCCGGGGCCAACGCGGCGCAACACCGCCGGAGCCTCTCCGGCCAGCTGGTCGCGGGCCAGCCAGAGATCCCCCTGGCGGCTGCTGGAGGCGGGCGAGAGCAGCCGTTCCAGCCTGTAGCGCTCGCCGATGGTCTGTCCCGGGGCGATCGCGGTGTCGTTCATCGGGATTCCGGCGCCGCCAGGCGCTGCGGCTGCGACAAGCCACGGCCAGCCAGCCAGCCGGCGTCATAGAGGCGCGAGCGATAGCGATCGCCGCTGTCGCAGAGCACCGTCACGATGCGATGGCCGGGGCCGAGGCGCCGGGCCGTCTGCACCGCCGCCGCCACATTGATCCCCACCGATCCGCCCATGAACAGCCCTTCCCGCCAGAGCAACCCATAGATGGTCTCAAGCGCTGCCTGGTCGTCAATGCGCTCAGCGGCATCGATGGGCGCATCGGCAAGATTGGCGGTCACCCGGCTGTTGCCGATGCCCTCGGTGATGGAACTGCCCTCGGAGCGCAATTCGCCCCGGGTGGCCCAGGCATGCAGGGCACTGCCATGGGGATCGGCCAGCACGCACTGGATCGCCGCGTCACGCTCCTTGAGGAACAGGGCCACACCGGCGTAGGTGCCGCCGGTGCCGGTGGCGGCCACCCAGGCGTCGAGCCGCCCCTGGCACTGCTCCCAGATCTCCACGGCGGTGCTGTCGTAATGGGCCTGACGGTTGGCCAGATTGTCGAATTGATTGGCCCACACCGCTCCGGGCGTTTCTGCAGCGATGCGCCCCGACAGCTTCACGTAGTTGTTTGGATCGCTGTAAGGCACCGCGGGCACGGTGCGCACCTCAGCCCCGAGGCTGCGCAACAGGCCGATCTTCTCCGCCGACTGGGTCTCTGGGATGACGATCAGGCAGCGGTAGCCCAGGGCGTTGCAGAGGTGCGCCAGGCCAATGCCGGTGTTGCCGGCCGTGCCCTCGACCACCGTGCCTCCGGGTGTGAGAGCACCGCTGGCTTCGGCGGCCCGGAGGATGCCAAGAGCGGCCCGGTCCTTGACAGAGCCGCCAGGGTTCATGAACTCCGCCTTGCCGAGGATTTCGCAGCCCGTCAGTTCACTGAGATGGCGCAGCCGGATCAAAGGGGTCTGACCCACCGCGGCCGCGAATCCCTCACTGATCCCCACCGATCGTCCTCCCATCACGTGGCGTTGCCCGGCCTTGCGGTGGCGCGATCGTAGGGGCAGGTTCCGTGGGAAGACGTTGTCTCAGGCTGTCGCACCGCCACACGGGCAGCCCAGCACCGCGCGACCAGCCCTGAAGGTGCCTGATGGCGCATGAGGTCCATGGGGACCAAGGCTGCTGGTGCCGCCCAAAATCCCAGGCCCTGGCGCTTGCACCCCGGGCCGAGGCTTCAGCCAACGGGCGCTGGCGGCTGGAACAGGCAAACTTGTTGCAGTTGCGTTAGCTGGGATGAGCAGGGAGGAGCAGCGCCAGGCGATGCGGGCCACCCGCGAAAACCTGATCGCCGAACTGGAGGAGCTGTACCGCCGCGCCTTCGACCGCATTTCCGAAGAAGCGCTGGGCGAAGGCGCCATCGCCCGGCTCACCCAGCTGTTGCTGCGTTCCCGGGAGGCGGCGATCACGCCCTTGCGGGAGGAAATCGAGGCGCCCCTGATCACCAGCGCGCCGGGCGCCGCGGCCCCTGCCAGCGCCCCTGGCGCCAGCACGCCATGAGCCCCAGCTGGCTGGAGGAGCTGGAGGCCCGGCTGGAGGAGCAGCTGGAAGGTTTCCTGCGGGCCAATCCGCGCCAGGAGGAGCTGCTGACGGAACAGGAGGACCGCGACCGACAGCTCAGCTTGCGCCAGGAGCGGCTGGCGTTGCAGCAGCAGGCGGAGGCGACACGGCAGCGGCTGCTGGAGCTGGCGCGAGAGATTCGGCTGTGGCAGCAGCGGCGCGACAAGGCCAGCGCCGCCGGCGCCACGGATCTGGCCACTAAAGCGGCGGCGCACCTGAATGGACTGATGGAGCAGGGCCGCGGCGATTGGCAACACCTGACGGAACTGGGTCAGCGCTTCGCCAGCGTCGAGGCCGCCCTGGATGCCCTCAACAAGCCGAGCCCCTCCGGGACGCCGAACCGGGGGGTGGGCACAGCTCGGCAGACCAACAGCGGAACCGGCTCCGCTCCTGCAGGCGCAACCGCGGGATCCGGTGGCACCGCCGATTCGAGCGCCCGTCGCGATGCCGACACCAACAGCGGCACCAGCCGCCACGAGCCCGGTCCCGCCAGCTCCGCCTCCGGCGCAGCGGGCAGGGAGCACCCGCCAGTGGATCCGGCGGTGGATCTGGAGGCCGCCTGGCACGCCTTCGCCACCCAACAGGAGCTGGAGGAGCTGCGCCGTCGCGTCGGCTCCTGAGCGCATCAGGCCCTCACCGGCCCGGTGAGGATTCAGCCAGCTCCTGGTGCGACCGCAGCTCGGTCCTGGTGATCGGGAGTGTGCGGGGCGCCGAACATCTCCAGCGCTCTCTCGTCAGGTTCCGGTGCGGCGAGCCGTGCAACGCCCGCCGCTCCCGTGCTGCCACCAGGCAGGGCGTTCCAGCCTTCCTTCGTGCTCCAAGCCCCAGGCCCCTGCCGATCTGGGGCAGCTTGGCCGGATCTCGCAGAACCGCGGCCGAAGCCCTGCCTAGGTTGCGGTCGATGCGACGGCACCATGCCCCGGAGCGACCCTTCCGCCTGCCAGCCGCTCAGCGTGGTGCTTGCCAGCGTGGTGGGGATGGCCTCCGGCGTGGCGCTGGGTCGCCTGCTGCCGTTGGTGCCCTCCACCTTGCTCAGCACCTTGGTGCTGTCGGCAGGCGCCAACTTCGGCCCGCGGCTGCGGCAATCCAGCCAGTGGTGGGGGCTCGTCGGCTTCGCCGCCGGGTCGCTGGTCGGCACGGGCTGGGTGCTCAGCGTGGTGTTGAAGGAGAAGCACCCCGCCACAGCCCTGGGCATGCGAGCCATGGTGGTGCTGTTGATGCTGCTCACCGGCGCCATCGCCGGCCACGGTCTCGCCGGCCCCAGCTCGAATGGTGGCGGTGGCGGAGCTGATGCAGGCCCAGCGCCAGCCCTGGCGCGGCGGCGGCCGGCGGATGTGCTGAAGTCCGCCAGCGGCCTCACCACCGGCGCCTTCGCCGCCTTGGTCACCCTCACCTATGTGCACTCCGGGCTCGATGGAGCCCGCGCCTTCTCCAGCCGTCTCAGCACCTCGTTGACCATCCTGGTGGTCTGTTTGGCGGCGCCCGGCTGGCTCGCCCACCAAGGGCGCCAGCGCCGGCGGCTGCGCCTGTTTGCCCACACCAGCGGCGATCGCCATGCCCCTCACTGATGAACTGGCCCGGCAGCGCAACCGCGATGCGGCGGAGCGCACCCTGATGGCCTGGATCCGCACCTGCCTGTCGTTGATCAGCTTCGGCTTCGGCCTCGACAAGATCGTCAGCGCGATCCGTAGCCAGGTAGGGGACGTACAAGCCCAGAGCGGTTGGGGGTTGAGGCTGATTTCCCTGGCCTTCGTGGGTACCGGCGTGGTGGCGATGCTGGCCGCCACCCTGCAGCACCGCCGCAACCTCAAGCGGCTGCTGCGCGAAGAGTTCACCTACCGCGAAACGCCCTCGATCGCCCAGGGCACCGCCTTGATGCTCAGCCTGATCGGCGTGGCGGCCATCGTTCTGCTGTTACTCGGCAGCTCCCGCGGATGACCCTTTCCCCCTCGCTGGTCGTCGCACCGGCCCTGTTCACCGTGATGCTGGCCCTGGGGCTGGGCTTGCGCCCCCAGGCGCTGCTGCAGTGGCGCCACCGGCCGGCCCTGCCGCTGCGGGTGCTGCTGGGCTCCTGCGTGCTGGTGCCGTTGCAGGCACTGCTGCTGCTGCACCTCACCCGGGGTTGGCCGATCCCGCCGGCCGCCCGCTTCGCCATCGCCCTGATGGGCCTGTGCCCCAGCGCCCCCTTGGCCCTGCGCAAGGCCGGCACCACGGGCGGCGATCGCCAGTTGGCGGCTCTGCTGCAGGTCAGCGCCGCCTTGATCGCCATCCTCAGCGTGCCGCTGCTGGCGATGCTGTTCCGATCTGCGTTTGCCCTGAAGGGCTGGGAGATCCGGCCGGTGGACGTGGCGTTGCAGGTGGGCCAGGTGCAGGTGCTGCCGCTCGTGGTCGGTTTGCTGCTGCGCCAACGGCTGCCCCAACTGGCGGAACGATTGGAACGGCCCCTCAATCAGGTGGCCAACCTGCTACTGCTGCTGGTGCTGCTGGTCGTGCTGCTCAAGGCGGGTCCGCTGCTGTTGACCACGCTGCCGCGGCACCCTGCCGGGCTGCTGGTGATGCTGCTGCTGATCGGCGCCTCCCAGCTGCTGGGGCGCCTGTTGGGAGGCTGGCGGGGGCGGCAGGGGGTCAGCACCGCCTTGGTGACAGCGATGCGCAACCCGGGCCTGGCCCTGTTGTTCGCCACGCGGCACGGTGCCCACCTGGAGGGGCTGAAGCTCTGGATCCTGGCCTACGTGCTGGTCACCGTGCTGGCCGGCATCCCCCTGGCGCTGCAATCCCGCCAGCTGCGCCAGCCGGCCAGCCCATGACCGCCCCAGACCCCGCCGCGCCCCAGGTCGGCCCGCGGCGGCCGCGCCGGGCCCCGTGGGCCGAGCGGCCGGGCCGTCGACGACGGGGCCTGCAGTGGCGGCTGGAGCACGCCTTCGGCTTGCGGTTGCTGCTGGCGCTGCTGCTGGCCGGGGCGCTGCTGGGGGCGGTGAACCGCTGGGAGAACTGCCGCGACCAGGGCTTCAAGCACGGCTGTCTGCAGAGCGATGCGGGCGGTGTGGTCAGCGTGGCCAATGTGGAATCGCTGAGCATCGTCACCGCGGCGATGCTGTTTCTGCTGGAGGGCAAGCAGCGCCGCCAACGCCAGAACTGCGAGGCGATGGAGGTGATCCTCGCCTGTCAACAGGCTGGGGCGCGCCTCAGCTTCGCCCGCAACGACGCCATGGAGCGGCTGAGCGCCCAGGGCATCTGGCTGGATGGCCTCGATCTGGCCGGCGCCCAGCTGGATGGGATCTGGGCGCCCCAGGCCCGCTGGCGGCAGATGCGGCTGCAGGGCAGCAGCCTCCGGGGAGCCTGCCTGCACGACACCGATCTGCGGGGCAGCGACCTGAGCGAGGCGGACCTCAGCGGGGCCGATCTGCGCCATGCCGATCTGCGCGGCGTGAACCTGCAAGGGGCCATGTTGACCGGCGCCGATCTGCGTCACGCCGACCTGCACGAGGCCCGACTGGAGGGGGCGGACCTCAGCGCTGCCCGACTGGAGGGGGCCCGCCGCAACGCCTGAACGGAGCCGCAACAGTCCTGCGGCAGCGATTTGCCGCTGGATGGGCCGGCACGCTGAAGCTCTGCTGACGCGGGCTTGGTGACCAGGTTGCTGAGGTACAGCGGGCTGGGTGACGAAGCGGCTGGCGTTCCACAGGCTGGTTGACCTGTGGGCTGGGGTTTGCGGGCTGGGGTTTGCGGGCAGCTGGTGGGCGGCGAGTCGACCCCGGGGCAGGGTCTCTCAGTCGTGCTGGCGACGGGCGTCCCGCAGCAGCTCCGAGGGGCGCAGTCCGAAATGGGCGCTGAAATCGCGGCTGAACATCGAGAGGTTGC
Organism: Synechococcaceae cyanobacterium; assembly: GCA_046342775.1. GTDB lineage: Bacteria > Cyanobacteriota > Cyanobacteriia > PCC-6307 > Cyanobiaceae > Cyanobium. Next base: position 26,440 of record JBKDOR010000181.1, on the reverse strand, counting down.
GGAAGCCGTGGCGGCTGGCGATTTCGCTGACGTTGTCGCTGGCGCTGGGCTGCAGCAACGCCTGGCGCGCCTGCTCCAACCGCTGGCGCCGCACCCATTGCATCGGCCCGCAGCCGAAGCGCTGCTGAAACGCCAGTTGCAGCGAGCGACGCGAATAGCCGCTGCGCTGCTCCAGGGCCGTGAGCCGGATCGATTCGGAGAGATGGGCGCGAATCCACTCCAGCAGCTCCTCGAAGTGGCGCTCCCGCTGGGCGCTGCGGGGGACCCGGCCATGGACTTGGTCCTCGCTGGCCACCGCCAGTTCGGGACAGAACAACAACGCCAGGGTGCGATAGATGAGATCGTCGATCGCCAGATGGCTCAGTTCCGGTCCCTCCTGCAGCAGGGGGTCGTCGAGAAGGGCCAGTTCGCGCCGCAGCAGCCGCAGCAGCCGCTGGCAACGGCCTTCCTCCAGGCCGATCAACCGGGGAGCCTCGAAGAGGCCGGCAAAGCGCCGTGGCGAGGCGCCTAAACCGGCGATGGCGGCAGCGGTCTCACGCAGCCGCGTCAGGTTGAAATCGAAGGCGAGACCATTGAAGTGCTCCACGCTGTAGCGATATTCAAGGCCCGGTGAGAAGAACAGGGGCCGCTGGGGGTTGATGCGCAACTCCTGGCCCGCCAACTGATAGGTGGCGGCCCCGGAGCAACACAGGTTGATCGACCCCACCCCGTCGCGCTCGCCGACGGCACCCTGGATCGGGCTGGTATACCCGCAGCTGAGCAACAGTTCGCCAGCGGCGGCAGTGCTGGAGCGATGCAGGAAACTGTGCTCGTAACCTGGCCGCGGGCCGAAGTCGAGCAGGGAGTAATGCTGTGCCAGGCGACTCGCCAGCACTTCCGGATCCCGGTCCACCTGTGCTTGCTCATTGTGAAAGAGCAGCGGCATGGTGGCGACGTGAGCAGCTTCGCTGGGGATCGACACCATCACTGGCCACCTCAATCTGCGGTTAACAGAAGTTTTGCGAGCTTCAATGATAATCGAGCTCAGCCACAGCCAACCCGGCGTTTCTACCCAGACGTTTTTTGCACACTCTTGCCTCTTCAGCAATCCAACAGTCCAGCCCGGATTGGCAACACCCCAGCGGCCTCAAGCCTGGCGGCGGGCGTCCCGCAGCAGCTGCGAAGGGCGCAGCCCGACGTGGAAGAGGGCGTTGACATCGCGGCTGAACATCGAGAGATGGCGCAAGCCGTGGCGGCTGACGATCGCGCTGTCGCTGGGGCTGGGCCGCAGCAACGCGTGGCGCACCTGCCCCGACCGCTGGCGCCCTAGTGCCGAGGGGATGCCGAGGGCCCGACGATGGCGGCTGCGGTGACCCGCAGGAGCGCCAGGTTGATCGGCAAGGCCAGGCCGTTGTCGTGATCAACGCTGTAGCGAGACTTGAGGCCGGGGGAGAGCAGCAGCGGCGGGGCCGAGCTGAGCCGCTGCTCCTGCCCAGCCACCAGGTCGGTGGAGGAGCCGACAGCACAGAAGTTGATCAGGCCCACCCGGCGGTATCGCCGATGGCGCCCTGAATCGGGCTGGTCTTGCCGCAGCTGAGCGTGAGATCGCCGACGGCGGCGATGACGAACCGGTGTCGCAACGATCGGCGGCAGCCGGGCGGGGACCGCAATCGAGCAGAGAATCGTGCTGGGCCAAGCGGCCGGCCAGCCGATCAGGATCCCGCTTCTAATGGGCGAGCCCGGCATGAACGAGCAGCGGCGAAGAAAGCGATCATGATTGCCGACTTCAGAGCTGGGATCGCACAACGGCCACCCCTGGCGCCATGCGACAACAGTTGCGCAATCAGCCAGCCAGCTGGGGACAACCCTTGCCGCGACGCGCAGCTTCATCGCAATCACGCCGTTTCAAGGATCATCAACTTGCTGAGGCGGCTGGACAGGCCGACAAGCACTGGACATCCTGGAAACATGCTCTGAGTGCCCCTCCATGCCTGCCGGAAAGCCCAACATCCTCATCCTCTGGGGGGATGACATCGGCCAGAGCAATCTCAGTTGCTACAGCCACGGGCTGATGGGCTACCAGACCCCCAACATCGACCGGGTGGCCCAGGAGGGCGCCAAGTTCATTCACTACTACGCCGAGCAGAGCTGCACCGCTGGCCGCGCCGCCTTCATCAGCGGTCAGAGCGTTTACCGCACCGGCCTCTCGAAGGTGGGGTTGCCCGGGGCCGAGCTGGGCTACCGCGCCGAGGATCCCACCATCGCCGAGCTGCTCAAGCCCCAGGGCTATCGCACCGGCCAGTTCGGCAAGAACCACTTCGGCGACCGCGACGAACACCTGCCGACGATGCACGGCTTCGATGAATTCTTTGGCAATCTGTACCACCTCAACGCCGAGGAGGAGCCCGAGCTGCGCGATTACCCGAAGGAGGACGACCCCGAGTTCCCGAACTTCCGCAAGCGCTTCGCGCCGCGAGGGGTGCTGCATTGCTGGGCCAATGGCGATGGCACGCAGCGGATCGAGAGCACCGGCCCGCTGACGCGCAAGCGCATGGAAACGGCCGACGATGAATTCCTGGCCGAGGCCAAGCGCTTCATCCGCGACGCGGTGGCCTCCGGCGAGCCCTTCTTCGTGTGGTTCAACACCACCCACATGCACTTCCGCACCTATGCCCGGCCCCAGGATGTGGGCCGCAGCGGCCGCTGGCAGTCGGAATACCACGACGTGATGATCTATCACGACGAGTGCATCGGCGAGATGCTCAATCTCCTCGATGAGCTGGGCGTCAGCGACGACACGATCGTGATGTATGGCACCGACAACGGGCCGCACATGAACAGCTGGCCCGATGCCGGCATGACCCCCTTCCGCAGCGAAAAGAACACCAACTGGGAGGGCGCCTTCCGCGTGCCGGCGATGGTGCGCTGGCCCGGCAAGATCCCCGCCGGCACCAACATCACAGGCATTTGCAGCCACCTCGACTGGCTGCCCACCCTGCTGGCCGCCGCCGGCGAACCGGAGATCAAGCAGAAGCTTCTGGAGGGCTACCAGGTGGGCAACAAAACCTTCCGCATCCACCTGGATGGTTACAACATGCTTGATTACTGGACAGGCAAGACCGACAAGAGCCCACGCCGGGAATTCTTCTACTTCTCAGACGACGGCGATCTGGTGGGCCTGCGCTACGACAACTGGAAATTCGTGTTCCGCGAGCAGCGCCAGCAAGGCACCTGCCAGATCTGGGCCGAACCGTTTGTGGAACTGCGCGTGCCGAAGATCTTCAACCTGCTCACCGATCCCTACGAGCGGGCCGACATCACCTCCAACACCTATTGGGACTGGATCTTCGACCACATCTTCCTGATCGTGCCGGCCCAGGCCTATGTGGCCGAGTTCCTCAAGACGTTTGTGGCTTATCCGCCCCGGCAGAAGGCAGCCAGTTTCTCACTGGAGCGGGTGATGGAGAAGCTGGAGCAGGCCGCCGGCGGCGCCGCCTGAGCCAACCCAGCCGCACTGGCACCATGGCGCTCCGAACCCACCCCAGCCAGGCCACCCCCGCCCCCGGGCGTCCCCCCGCCCGGGACATGGTCTGGATCCCCGCGGGCCGCTTCCGCATGGGGGACGACCATCACTATCCGGAGGAAGCCCCGGCCCATGAGGTGGAGGTGGAGGGGTTCTGGATGGATCGGGCCCCGGTCACCAATGCCCAGTTCCTCAAGTTCGTCAAGGCGACGGGCCACATCACGCTGGCCGAGCAGCCGGCCGATCCCGCCGATTACCCGGGAGCGGGGCCGGACCAGCTGCAGCCGGCCTCGATCGTGTTCGTTCCCCCCAGCCAACCGGTGCCACTGGACGACATCCACCGCTGGTGGCGGTATGTGCGCGGGGCGAACTGGCGCCACCCGGAAGGTCCCGGCAGTTCGATCAAGGGGCGGGACCGCCATCCGGTGGTCCATATCGCCTGCGCCGATGCCGAGGCCTACGCCCGCTGGGCCGGCAAGCGTCTGCCCACGGAGCGGGAGTGGGAACGGGCCGCTCGGGGGGGGCTGGAGGGCAAGGTCTACGCCTGGGGCGATGCGCTGCATCCCGGAGGCCGCCCCCTGGCCAACACCTGGCAGGGCCCCTTCCCCCATCACAACACCTGCCTCGACGGCTTTGCCGGCACCTCGCCGGTGGGGAGTTATCCCGCCAACCCTTACGGACTCGTGGACATGATCGGCAACGTCTGGGAGTGGACGGCGGATTGGTACCGCAGCGGCCATCAGCCCGTGGCGGCACCGCGCGGCAGCGAGGGAGGTCGCGATGGAGGTGGCGGTGACGGCGGTGATCGGAGCGGTGATCGGGGCAGCGATGACGGCGGTGATGGCGGCTGCTGCCAGGCCAGTGAACGGGCCCGCCAGGCCAGCATCGACCCGCACTCCGAACACGGCCTGATCCCGCGGCGGGTGGTGAAGGGAGGGTCCTATCTCTGCGCACCGGAGTATTGCCGCCGCTACCGCCCGGCGGCCCGCATGGCCCAGGGCATCGACACCTCCACAGGCCATCTGGGCTTTCGCTGCGTCGCGACGCGGGAGCAGCCATGAGCGGCCTGCCCCTCTCGCCCCCCCTCAAGACGCCGCAACCAGCCGTGCTTCCGGCGCCACTCCAGGCCCTGGCTCCCGCCTCGCTCTGGCGGCTGGGCAATCTGAGTCTGAGCTTCGGCCTCCAGCCTCCGGCTCAGCCCTCCGCGGCGGCGGCTGAACTGCTGATCCCGGTTGGCCAGCCGCTGATCGTGCAGCAGGAGAACCTGCAACACATCCTCAGGCCACCGTTCGGCCTGCTCTATTGGCCCAGCTCCGCGGCAGGGCTGCACACCTCGGCGTGGGAGGGATGGCGGCTGGCCGTGGCGCTCACAACGTTGGAGCGGCGGGGGGTCGAGCTCTCCCAGTATCGGTTGAGCCCGCCCCGCTTGCGTCAGCGGCTGCACCAGGCCCAGCCCCTGCAACCGCACCCCGGTGCGGAGCGCGATCTGGCCGGGCTGTTGCTGCAGTTGCTGCCGCTCTGCCGCAACCCGGCGTTGCTGGAACCCCTGGGCCTGGATCGCGCGATCGAGCGGCTGCTGGTGCTGCTGCTCTGCGGCGACCTGCTGCAGGACGCCCAATCGCGGGAGCAAGCCGAACAGGGCAGCCGGCAACGGATCTTCGCTGACCTGCTGAGCTGGATCGTCGACCATCTGCACCAGCCCCTGCAGCTGCGGGACCTGGCGGCCCAGAGCGGCTATTCCGAACGCAGCCTGCGCAACTTCTTTCAGGAACGCTTCGACTGCGGCCCGATCCAGTGGATCCGCGGCCAACGGATGGAGCGGGCCCGGGAGCAGCTGCTCCACCCCCAGGCTCACGACAGCGTGTCATCGATTGCGGCCGCCTTCGGCTACGGCCATCTCTCCCAGTTCAGCCGCGACTTCCAGGCCACCTACCGGGTGCGGCCTTCTGAGCTGTTGCGCGAGAGCCGGCGGGGCAAGCCTCTGAAGTGAGGCCAAGGCCAGCCCACCACCGTGCGCCTCGACAAGACCCTCGGCCAACCAGCCGGGGCGAACGATTCAGAAGAAGAACTTCACCCCCACCTCCACACCGTTTTGGTCGAGGCTGAAGCCGTTGCTGCCATTCCCATTGGCCCAGCGCAGCCCCAGATAGCGCCAGGAGAGGTTGAGATCGGTGTTGTTGCCCACCGCATAGCCGAAGCCCACTTGGGCATTGCCGCTGAGATCATCGGAGCCAGCCAGGCCGAAGCCACCGATGTCGCCGCGGGCGAAGAGCCGCAGCCGCGGTGAGACAAACAGCGATGCCTGGGTGCCGACCATCGGTTGGACCCAGTTGTGATCCAGGCTGGCCAGCCGCTCCGACCCCAGGCTGAACGGCGCATAGCGGGTGATCTGGGCCCCCACATCCAGCCGGACCTGCACCATGCGCATCCCGGCATAGGGAACCACACTCCAGCTGCCCGGGCGGCCGATGGCGCCCTCGCGATCGCCGAAACGCCAACGCAGCGCCAGGTCGTAGACGCCGGTGCTGGTGGTGAGATCCGACTCCAGGTTCACCAGACCCCGGGGGCCGGATCTGGAGGGGCTGGCGCCGAGCTGGTTGTAGGCCACATCGAACATCAGCCCGAGGCGCTCTTTTTCGGCGCTGCCCCGGAAGCTGAAAGCGGACTGCAGTGCGTTGATCACCTGGCCGGGGCCGAGGGCGGCCTCGGTGCTGAGATCCCGAACCGTGGTGGTGGATTGGATCCAGGGCAGGAAGCCGTACAACTCAAATGTGGCCGCCCAGGGTTTCGCGGGCGCTGAGGAGGACGTGGCCGTGGAGCCTGAGGCTGGGGCTTGCGAGATCGTTGGAGCAGGACCTGGCTCAGGAGGTTGGGCTGAGGGTTGCGGGGCCGTTGGCGCTGGCGTCGCCGCAGACGCAGGCGTTCGCGAAGGTGTGACCGTGGGACCTGAAGCTTGCGAGATCGCTGGAGCTGGAGCCTGGGCGATCGAGTGAGCTTGAACGGGAGCCTGTGTGATCGCTGGAGCTGAAGTTGGCGCGGAGGGCTGCGCTGCCGTAGCAGCAGCCGATGGGCGTGCCGCGACATCCCCCGGGACGGCCTGGGCGGCAACGGGCTGCGGCATCAGGGCGGCCGCCAGGACCACGGCGCAACCCACTCCCGCGGTCCTGGGCGACGGGCCGGGGACGTGAGCACTGGCGGCCATCGGTCACATTTGCTGGAACGCAGGCAGTCTGAACAGAACCAGATGATGCTGGGAGCATCCACGTGTTGACACTGAGATCCTTACCGAAATCGTGCAACGCTGCGGTAGTTGTTCAGCAGAAGCCGGGCCGGCTTGCTCAGAGATCCACTGAAACGGCGACCAGGCGCCCATTCCCCAGGGGCCCGACTTGTGCGCGGATCCCAGGGCGGGCTCTGGGCATGGCAGGAGTCCTGGCATCGGGCTTGACCACCAGACTGGGGCGCTGGCCTGCCATGGCAATGCCGCGGCAGCCAAGGATCCGAGGCGACAACAATCAAGCACGCTAGGCGATTCCGCAGCACAGCAACACCAAAAAGCAGCAGCGAACCACTTGCCATTCATCCAGTGGACCGAAGCCGGACTTCCCCGCCCAAGCCATCGGGAGGCCCCGCTGAACCAGCCCTACAGAGCCTCAGCGCAAGCCAGCCCTGCAGATCCGCCCGCATAGCCGAATCAGCCGCCAGCGCGGCGCGGCGCCGTAGCCCGGCCGCCGGGGCTTGCCCTTGATCCAGGTGAAGTTTGCCTCGGCATCGGTAGCCGAAGGAACCACGCCATTGCCGTGCACAAACGCGCACAGCCAGCTCGGCGGCCAGTCCCTCGTTGGCGGTCCGGAGCGCTGCCACAGGCGCTTGCCGAACCCGGTTGAGATCACGCTCTGGCAGCAACGCTGGTCCTGGGCGGGCCTGTCCCCTCCGACGCGTCACGCCGGCATCGCGGCGACCGCGCACCTCGAGGTCAAGCGCGCAACCGCCGCGGCCGCCGGCCAGCGCGGGGGGTTGGGTGGCTCAGCCCAGGCCTCAGAGCGGGCTATGACATATCAGTATGCATTTCCTGCATGAGAGTTAACCATCAGAGCGGCAGACGCGGATTGGGGGAGGGCGCAGACGATGCAATTCCCGCATCATTTGCCAGAGTCCAGTCACGGTGACACAATCACTACAGAGTGATGTGGGCCCTTGGCTCCAGGCAGAGCTCAAGGCCAATCGGCCTTACGTCGTCACGCACGCCAACGCCCTCCCAGCGACCTGGACATCGTTGACTTCTTGCAGATTTTTGGCAGCACCACCGGTTGTTCCAATTACCTTGGCATCTCCCAGAGCAGCTGCTCGCGCCGCTATCGCAGTTTCAGCGCCGAATTCAATCTCGGCATCACCCGCGCCAACGGCGGTTATCAGGCCTCCAGCAACGGCGACATCCTGGACAGCCTGCGTCAGACAGCCCAAAAGCTGCGCCTGCAGCGTGGCCAGTTCCGGTATGTCGTGGCCTGGCCATGTGGCGAGATGGGCAACAATCTGCAACATCGTTTTCCCAAAGCTTGCGCGATTCCGATCGCGCCGATGGGCTGCCACGGCCTGCTGACCCTGCTGGACCTGCGGTTGGTTGATCTCGTGATTTGTGGCCTCATGGAACTGCAGGGCCTGCTGCCCCAGCCCCTGAACGAGCTTGATGGCAAGCGGCTCAGCCTGACCGCCACGGTGCACGCTCTGCCCCTCTGTCGCTGGGAGCTGCGGCTGATGGCCCATCACCAGCACCCCCTCGCCAAGCGCCGTGATCTGGAGCCCCGCGATCTTCAGCTTTATCCATCCCCCGCATTGCCGCTGGGCACCGCTCCGCGACTCATGCAGCAGCTCACCCACCGCGGCCTGGGCACCAGCAGCTCACGGCTGGAGCTGCACAGCCTCAAGCACTGGGAGGCCGCCGCCGCCGACGGCCAGAGCCTCTCCTATGCCGCTCCGCACCAGCTGCAGCGCCTTGACCAGGAGTTCGGGCTTCTGCCCCTGCCCCATCCCCTCGGCATCCACGAAACCCTGGCGCTGATCGCCCAGGCCACAACCTTGCAGGTGGCCAACCCGATGCTGGACCTGTTGCGAGCCACCCTTCGCCACCACCCCCAGGCGGTCTGCGACGGCATGGAGTGGCTGGGAGACGATGGCGCCGCCGCGGCCCGAAGCTCCCTGGCGCCTGCTTGACCGGCGTAGGCCGCCGCCGGATGACAGCTGGATGACACGCTGGGGAGGAGCCGTGACCTCGCTCTGAATCAGGAAATCCTGCTGTTCAGCCCCGCCGTGCCCCAGCCCGATGCGTTGCGGGCGGTGCTCGCCTTTCCCAACACCTACAGCATCGGCATCACCAGTCTCGGATTCCAGGTGGTGTGGGCCACCCTGGCGCGGCGGCCGGATGTGGCGGTGCGGCGCCTGTTCACCGACCGGGCCGACCCCCCGCTGCCCCGGGGCCAGCTCGATCTGTTCGGCATCTCCCTGAGCTGGGAGCTGGATGGGCCCGTGCTGCTGGACCTGCTGGAGCAGCAACGCATCCCCCTGTGGAGTGAGCAACGGGTGGATGACGATCCGATCGTGTTCGGCGGTGGGCCCGTGCTGACGGCCAACCCCGAGCCACTGGCGCCGTTTCTCGATGTGGTGCTGCTCGGCGATGGCGAGCTGCTGCTGCCGGCCTTCATCGACGCCCTGCAGTCCAGTCGCGACGCCCCGCGCCCACAACGGCTGCGCCAGCTAGCAACGCTGCCGGGTGTTTACGTGCCGTCTCTCTACGCCCCTCGCTACGCCAGCGATGGTTCCCTGCTGGCCGTGGAGCCGATCGAGCCGGGGCTGCCGGCCGCCATCGCCAAGCAAACCTGGCGCGGCAACACGCTCAGCCACTCCACCGTGATCACCCCGGAGGCGGCCTGGCCCTCGATTCACATGGTGGAGGTGGTGCGCAGCTGCCCGGAGCTCTGCCGCTTCTGCCTGGCCAGCTACCTCACCCTGCCGTTCCGCACCGCCTCCCTCGACGACGGGCTGATCCCCGCGGTGGAGGCCGGGATGGCCGCCACCCAGCGCCTTGGCCTGCTGGGGGCCTCGGTCACCCAGCACCCGCAGTTCAGCGAGCTGCTGCAATGGCTGGATCAGGACCGATTCGAAGGCACCCGCGTCAGCGTCAGCTCTGTGCGGGCGGCAACGGTAACGACTGAACTCACCGGCATCCTGGCGAAGCGCGGCAGCAAATCGCTCACGATCGCCATCGAAAGCGGCAGCGAACGTCTGCGCCAGCTGGTGAACAAAAAGCTCGACCGCGAGGAAATCGTTGCCGCCTGCCGCCATGCCAAAGCCGGCGGACTCACGGGCCTCAAGCTCTACGGCATGGTGGGACTACCCAGTGAAGAACTGGCGGATGTGGAGGCCACGGCCGCGCTGTTGCTGGACCTCAAGAAAGCCACCCCGGGCCTGAAGCTCAGCCTTGGCGTCAGCACCTTCGTGCCCAAGGCCCATACGCCGTTCCAATGGCAGGGGGTGCGACCGGAAGCGGAAGCGCGGCTGAAGCTGCTGGCCAAACGGCTCAACCCCAAGGGCATCGAGCTGCGGCCCGAAAGCTATGGCTGGAGCGTGATTCAAGCCTTGTTCTCCCGCAGCGATCGGCGCCTGGCCAGGGTGTTGGCCCTGGCCCGCGGCCGTCACGAGAGCCTTGGGGGCTGGAAACGGGCCTACCGGGAGGCTCTGGCCGGCGCAGAGCTGCCGGAGGCGCCAGCACTGCCGCCCCCGCCCGCCTGGGACGAGGTGGTCCACGCTGACTGGTCAGAGGATCGGCCCCTGCCCTGGGATCACCTGCAGGGCCCCCTGCCCCGGGCCACCCTGGCGGCCCATCGCCGCAGCGCCCTGGCGGGCGGCGCTGAGGTGCGCGAGGGACCCTGAGGTTCCTGAGCGGCGGGCGGCCCGGATCCCTGCGCACCCAGAACCCATCTCGGTTGGCCTGAGGACAGCCGATCCAGGAGCTCTGGGAACACCCTCCTCGTCTTTGGGGAGCGTGGAGAGCAGCGTTGGCGTCAACGCTGAGCCCGACTCGCCAACCCGGTCAAGAGGTGGCGACGAGACCGTCGCCGTCGGCAGCGCTGCCCGCACGGCACGCTCCCCTCCAGGCAGGGACGGACGTGTCTGGCGATGCGCAGACCGCAGGGCTGAGTTGCCGAAGCCTGCTGAACCATCTGCGCAGCGACCCATGTCGACGCCGCACCCTGCGGGGACCGGGGAACTCAGCTGGCTGGGCCCAGGCCCGGGCCGCGGGTTGGTGCCTCCCGATCGGCTGCCAGCGAGGGCGCGGCCAGCGTCGAGGGGGGCACCGTGGGGGCGGGCACCGCGGCGATGGCGCAGCGCAAGCCAGCCAGCAGCACCCAGCCGGCAACGTTAATGCGGCTGTCGTACAGGGGCAGATCGGTGGCGTGCAGGCTGGTCAGCACCAGGGCGGCCGCCCACCAGGCACGGTCGAACAACCGCGGGCCACTGGCCATGCCCCGGCGGGCGGCGATCACCAGCAACGCCAGCACCTGGCCAACCAGCAGGATCGCCACCGGCAGCCCAAAGCTCACCGCCAGCTCGATCGGCAGGTTGTGGGGATGGCCGTGCCAAACCCCGCGACGCAACGGATAGATCACGCTGAAAGCCGCGGCGCCCCAGCCCAGCCAGGGCCGCTCGCGGATCAAGTCCAGGCAGAAACCCCACTGCCCAAGGCGGGTGGAGGCCATCTGGCGGCTGGCGGCGTACTTGGCGTCGCTGAGCCTCCGCCAGATCTCATCAGGCACCACCAGCCGGGCGGGCCCCTGCAGGGCAAGGGGGATCCCCGGCAGGCTGGCCAGGCTCAACAGCAGCAGCACCAACAGCAGGGGCGGCAGCAGCAGCGGCCAGCGGCCCGGCCCACTCACGATCGGCAGCGCCAACAGCAGGGCGCCCCAGGCATTGCGGGATTCGCTGAAATACGCAGCCACCAGGATGCCCACCACGATCGTCAGCACCGTGGCCCGTGCAGGCCAGCGCAGCCGAGGCTGGAACAGGCAGGCCAACGCCAGGGGCCAGGCCAGAGCAAGCCAGGCGCCGGTGATGTTGGCGTAATCGAACAGGCCCGCCATGCGCCCGACCGGACTGCCGCCGGGGAGGATTTCCCAACGCATCAGGCCGGAAAAGAGTTCCCAGGGCCCCTGCCAGCCCCACCACATCTGGCCGAAGCCGGTCACCACCACCGGCACGGTGCCGGCCACGAGCCACTGGGCCGAACGGCGCCGCGCCTCGGGGCTGCTGAGATAGGCCTGATAGGCCCAGAACCCCACAAAGAAAGGCAGCCAGTTGGGCAGACCCACCCAGGCCAGCCAGCCGCTGTAGGCGTGGACCGCCCCCAGCAGCATCAACACCGACGCGGCCAGCAGGGGCCAGTTCCAAGGGTCCGAAGTGAGCGGGCGCCGGCCGCGGAAGCCGAGGATCAGGGCAAACGCCAGCAGCACCTCCCCTAACAGGGTGCTGCTGGCCAGCAGAAACAGACCGAGCTGAAACAGGATCCAGCCCAGCGGATGGGCGGTGGCCGGACGCTCAGACCGCAGCAGGCGGCCCAGCGGGGCGAGCGGCGGAACGGGCATGGAACGGGCCGGGGGATTCAATCAAACACAGCGGTTCGACCGCGATACACCATCACCTGGCGGTGCAGATGCAGCCGCACGGCCCGCGCCAGCGCCAGGCGCTCGCTGTCCCGACCCTTGCGGATGAGGTCCTCCACCTCATCGCGATGGCTCACCGGCTGGGTGACCTGCTCAATGATGGGTCCGGCATCCAGCGCGTCGGTCACGTAGTGGGCCGTGGCGCCGATCAACTTCACCCCCCGCTGCCAGGCGCGCTGGTAGGGCTGGGCCCCCTCGAACGCCGGCAAGGACGAGTGGTGAATGTTGATCACCCGGTGGGCGCCCTGGGGATCAAAGGCCGCCAGAAAGGCCGGGCTGAGCACCTGCATGTATTTGGCCAGCACCACCAGATCGATGTGATGCTGCCGCAACAGATCCAACTGGGCCCGCTCGGCGGCATCGCGCAGCTCCGGCTGGATCGGCAGATGCACAAACAAGGCGCCGTGGGCCTCAGCCTCATCGCGCAGGTCGGGGTGGTTGCTGACCACCAGAGGCACCTCCATGGCCAGCTCGCCGGCACGGGTGCGCCAGAGCAGATCCACCAGGCAATGGGACTGGCGGCTGACGAAGATCGCCACCCGTGGGATGACGTCGGAGAACCGCACATCGCCCTGCCCCCCCAGCCGCGCCGCCAGGGCTTCCACAGCTTGGGCGATGGCCTCCCGCGGCAGTCCGAAGCCCTGCAGCGACCATTCGATGCGACTCAGGAACAGGCCTGCGCCGGCATCGGTGTGATGGTCAGCGTGGCGGATGTTGCCGCCATTGGCGGCCACCCAACCGGAGAGCTCGCTGACCAGACCGGGGCGGTCGGGGCAGATCACCCGCAGGATCGCCGAGGCATCACCCATGGATCGCGGAACGGTTTCTCCATTGTCCAGGAGACTCCAGTCCAGGTCGGTTCAACGCTTTCGGGCACGCCTGAACGCGGCCAGCAGCCAAGCGACCCGGAGGCTGGATTGCAAGGGGCGACAGAGCGGCGGAGCATGCCGGGCGGCGCGGGTAAAGTCGGGCCCGATTTCCCTGGTCCGCGCTGCCATGGCCCTTTCCACAGCATCGGCGAGCCCCTCCCATTCACCTTTGGCCCCGGGCGGCTGGTTCACTCGCCTGTTGCGGTCGCTGGCGAGCCTCGCCCTGGTGCTGGCCCTGAGCCTGGGCCTTGCCGCCTGCGACGCCGGCAAGGCGGCGCCCAAGGGCCTCGCCCCTGAGGACGTGGCCTTCATCACCCGCCAGGCCGAGGGCTTCCTGGCCGCCCGTGATCGCTTGCCGGAACTGGCCAGCCTCGTCAATCAGAAGAACTGGGTGTTCACCCGCAACCTGATCCACGGGCCGATGCAGGAGGTGGGGCGCGAGATGCTTTACATCAACCAGCACCTGCTGCCGGCTGACCGCCCCGAGGCCGAGAAGCGAGCCACCAAACTCAAGACGGCCCTAGCCCAGCTCGATGAAGCCGCCCGCCTTCAGGACGGCGACGCGCTGCGCAAGGGCTACATCAAAGTGGCAAGCGGCTTCGGCCTTTATGCCCAGATTTTGCCGGCCGAGGTGCAGGCAAACCTGAAGCAGTCCTGATCCGGCTGAACCCCTGCACCGCCCCTGCGCCAACGGCCCCGAGCCCTGTCTCCCACTGCGTGATCGTGGTGGGGGCAGGGCTGGTGGGGATGTGCACCGCTTGGTTGCTGCAGCGCCGCGGCCACAGGGTGCTGCTGCTGGAGTCTGGCCACGAAGCACGGCCTGACGCTCCCCCCGACGGGATCAGCGTGCGCAGCGGCAGCGCGGCGGCCCTGGGATTGCTGATGGCCCAGGTCTTCCAGAGGGGCCGTGGTCGCGGCTGGCGATTGCGCCAGCGCAGCCTGGGGCTCTGGCGGCAGTGGCGCCAGGATCTGGCCCAGCGCGGTCAGGTGATCGCCTGGCGGCCAGGGTTGCTGTTCCTTGCCGCCACCACGGAGGAGCGGAACCGTCAGGAGACGCTGGTGCGGGAGCGCCGCGAGCAGGGCCTGCCGCTGGAACTCTGGGACGCCTGCCGTCTGGGCCGCCTCGAACCGGCGGCGCCCCCGGGGGCCCTGGCGGCGCTTCACTCGCCCGAGGATGGTCAGCTCGACCCCGTTCAGGCGCTGGCGGCCCTGCGGGCCGATGGGCTGGCGGCGGGTTTGCGCTGCCTGGCGTCCCGGGTGCGGGAGTTGCGGGAGGCTGGCGCTGGCGTTGCCAGGACGAGCAGCCGTGACGGGGGGACCGGCAGCGGAGGGCGCTGGCGGCTGCTGCTGGAGGATGGCCAGGAGCTCACCACCGACTGGCTGGTGCTGGCGGCCGGCCTGGCCAGCGCCGAGCTGCTGCGCCCACTTGGGCTGGAACGGCCGCTGCAGCCGGTGCTGGGCCAGGCGCTGGAACTGGAGCTGGCCGAACCGCTGTCCTGGCGGGGCTGGCCCGGGGTGATGAGCTGGAAGGGTCTGCACCTTGTCCCCCGACCGGACCGGGACGGAGGCCGGCGCCTATGGCTCGGGGCGACCGTGGAGCCGGGCACGGACCCCAGCACCGCAGCCCTCGACCAGCTGCGCCAGCTGGCGGGCGACGCGCCGCCATGGCTGGCCCGAGCCGAGCTGCGCCAGCACTGGCTGGGGGTCCGGGCCCGCCCCCGGGATCGTCCCGCCCCTCTGCTGGAACAGCCGCGGCCAGGGCTGCTGCTGGCCTGCGGCCACAACCGCAATGGTGTGCTGCTGGCCCCGGTCAGCGCAGAATGGGTCCTCAGCCAGGTTGAGGAACGGGATCACCCCCCGGGTTGGACACCCACCAGCTGAGGCCCTCACACCAACACTTACAGGCTCGATTCCATGCTTGACGTTCCGACCCTCGATGCTCTGGACCTGATGATCTGGTTGCAGAGTGGCGTCGAAGCGGCCCGGGTCAGCGACTGCGTCCCCAGCACGATCGTGCGCCGGGTTGAGCAGGCCCTCAAGACCTTCGATCTGAAACTGCGCCGTTCCCGCAGCGGCTGGAGCGTGCGCGGCAACCTGAAGCTGATCTCCCTGGAACGGGAGATCCACCAGTTTTATCGGTTCCAGGGGGGTGGTCCACTGCGGCTGCATCTGCCCCGTTGGACCCGGCAGCTGCTGAACCAGGAGCTGCCGGCCCGGTGGCTCAGCCCGCTCACCACCGAACCCACCCCTTGTGGCGACCCGCTCAGCCTGCTGCGCCAGCGGGTGATCGATGCCTGCGTGCTCACCCCCAGCCAGTGGCCCGGCAGCAGCGTCAGCGCAAGCGGCTCAGCCGGCGTCACAGCTGGCAGAAGCGACGCGGACGACCGCGACGACCTGCTCGACGTTGAGTTGTACAGCAACACCGTGCTGCTTTACGGCAGCAGCAGCGATCCCGGCGAACCCCTGCCGGACGACGTGCTGGCCGCCTGTCGCCAGGGGCGGGCCCATCTGCAAGTGCCCGACTTTCTGCCCTTGCCCTGTCAGGAGATGGTGCGGGAGCGCCTCCATACCCTGGCCGGCTCCACGCCGGAGGCCGTGCCTACGGCGGCGGTGCGACGCAGCCAGAGCCTGGATGTCACCTTCCTGACGCCGGAAATGGCCACCCTGATGCCAGAGCTGCGACCGCTGGCCCGACCGTTTGAGTGGCCTTACACCGAGCGGTTGGTGGTGCTGCGGGAGCACGAGGATCGTCCGGCGATCCGAGAGCTGCGGCAATTCCTGCAGGAGTCGCTGCCGGCCGCAGGGCTGCCCGCCGCCTCGCTGAGCTGCAGCGTGGCCTGAGGAGAGGAGGGTCCAGGAGGCCTGCCTATTGCGGCGGGGCCCTGAACCGCCCTCCCCCGCCACAACAGGCCTGACTTCGCTGAATTGAGTCGCCAAAAAGCCCCCCTTGCGGGGGGCTGGAGATCGCGTGGAGCCAGGACGGAGGCTGCCTGGCAAGGGCACTCACTTGCTCTCGGTGAACTCGGCGTCGATGACGTCCTCACCGCTGCCGGCGCTGGCACCACTGGCACCATTCCCGGAGCTGCCGTTGCCGCCGGGGGCACCACCGGTCTGGGCACCGGCCTGCTGGTACACCGAGGCGCCCAGCTCATAGAGATCCTTCTGGAGCTCCTCGAAGCGCGCCTTCATCGTGTCGAACTCATCGCGCTCGATCGCCTCGAGCAGCGACTTGCGCTTCTCCTCCACCTTGGCCTTCGCCTCGGCGCTCACCTTGTCGCCCAGTTCGCCGAGCTGCTTCTCAGCCTGGTAGGCGAGGGTCTCAGCCTGGTTCTTGAGGTCGATCCGCTCGCGCTTGGCCTTGTCGGCGGCGGCATTGGCCTCGGCATCTTTCACCATCCGATCCACCTCGTTGTCGCTCAGGGTGGAGGCGCCGGTGATCGAAATGCTCTGCTCCTTACCGCTGCCTTTGTCCTTGGCGGTCACGCTGAGGATGCCGTTGGCGTCGATGTCAAAGGTGACCTCGATCTGGGGCACTCCACGGGGGGCCGGAGGGATGCCATCGAGGCGGAAGGTGCCGAGCGACTTGTTGTCGCTGGCCATCTCGCGCTCACCTTGCAGCACGTGGATCTCCACATTGGTTTGCCCATCCACTGCGGTGGAATAGGTCTCCGATTTTTTGGTGGGGATGGTGGTGTTGCGGGTGATCATCTTGGTCATCACGCCGCCGAGGGTTTCGACCCCGAGGGAGAGGGGAGTGACGTCGAGCAGCAGGATGTCTTTCACCTCACCGGCGAGCACGCCGCCCTGAATGGCGGCACCCACAGCCACCACTTCGTCGGGGTTGACGGTCTGGTTGGGATCCTTGCCGGTGATGCGCTTGACGAGCTCCAACACCGCGGGAATGCGGGTTGAGCCACCGACCATCACCACCTCATCCAGCTCGCTGGTGGAGAGCTTGGCGTCCTTGAGGGCCTGCTCCACCGGCACGCGACAGCGGTCGATGAGCTTGTTGGCCAGCTCCTCGAACTTGGCGCGGGTGAGGGTGAGATCGAGATGCTTGGGCCCCTCGGGCGTGGCCGTGATGAACGGCAGATTGATCTCGCTCTGGGTGGCGCTGGAGAGCTCGATCTTGGCCTTTTCCGCCGCCTCGGTGAGACGCTGCAGGGCCTGCTTGTCCTGGCGCAGATCGATCCCCTCATTGGCCTTGAACGAATCAGCCAGCCAATCGACAATCACTTTGTCGAAATCGTCTCCGCCCAGGTGGGTGTCGCCACTGGTGGAGAGCACTTCGAACACACCATCACCCACCTCCAGCACGGACACATCGAAGGTGCCGCCGCCAAGGTCAAACACCAGAATGCGCTCGTTGCTCTTCTTGTCGAGGCCATAAGCCAAAGCCGCGGCCGTGGGCTCGTTGATGATGCGCAACACCTCCAAGCCAGCGATGCGACCAGCATCCTTGGTGGCCTGGCGTTGGGAATCGTTGAAGTAGGCCGGCACCGTGATCACCGCCTGGGTCACATTCTCGCCCAGGTATTTGCCGGCATCATCGGCAAGCTTGCGCAGCACCTCGGCAGAGATCTCCTCGGGGGCAAACTGCTTACCCAACACCGGGCAGCGCAACTTCAGGCTGGAGCCGGATTGCTCAACGCCATAGCTCACTTCCTTCGACTCTTCATTCACCTCATCGACGCGCCGGCCGATGAAGCGTTTGACCGAATAAAAGGTGTTTTCAGGATTCATGACCGCCTGACGCTTGGCGATCTGCCCGACCAGTTTGTCCTGGTTCTTGGTGTAGGCCACGACTGAAGGAGTCGTGCGGAACCCTTCAGCATTAGCAATCACCGTGGGCTTGCCGCCCTCCATCACGGCAACGCAGCTGTTGGTCGTGCCGAGGTCAATACCGACGACCTTTCCCATGGGTTCTCAGCTCCTTTTGAGGTTGAAAATCAACTGGAGACATCCTCCGCAAGCCAGGCCGTTCCGGGCGAGGGGTGGTTCCCGAACTCAGGCCGCCCTACAAGGAACGGTCCAGGGGCGGCGCCACGGCCCGCCTTACGGTCGTGCTCCAGCGTCGCCAGCGGATGGTTGCTCCCGCTCCCCTTCAGCCGCCCCACCAGCTGCTGGCCATCAGCGGCGCCACGGCCCTGGCGGGGGTGCTGGGCCAGCCGGTGCGGCACTCGCTCTCGCCGGTGATGCACAACGCCGCCTTACGGGAGCTGGGGCTGGACTGGGTCTATCTGGCACTGCCCGTGGCCAGCGAGGGCCTGGAAACCGTGGTCCGCGCCCTGGAGCTGCTCGACTGCCGCGGCCTCAACATCACCCTGCCCCACAAGCAGGCCGTCTGCGGGCTGGCGGCGCAACTCAGCCCCCTGGCCCAACGGCTGGGGGCCGTGAACACCTTGGTGCGCCGTCCCCAGGGGGGCTGGTTGGGCACCAACACCGATGTGGCGGGCTTCCTGGCGCCCCTCCAGGCTCAAGGGGAGGAGTGGAGCGGCCGAAGCGCCGTGGTGCTCGGCACCGGTGGCAGCGCCAGAGCCGTGCTGGCGGGGCTGCTGGAGCTGGGGTTGGGGCGCATCACCCTGGCGGGTCGGCGGCCGGAACCCCTGGCCGCTTTGCTGGCCGCCGGCCAGAGCTGGCAGGCCCAGGCTGGTGCGGCCATGGCGGCAACCCGGTTGGAAGCCGCGGCCTGGCCGGATGCCACTGCGGGGTGCGCGACCCCCATGACGGCAGCCCTGCACGGCTGCGAGCTGCTGGTGAACACGACGCCGGTGGGGATGGCGTCGTCCCAGGACCCCGCGGCGGTGCAGCGCAGCCCCCTGGAACAGGAGCAGCTCGATCGCCTCCCGGCCAGCGCCACGGTGTACGACTTGATCTACACGCCGCGGCCCACGGCGCTGCTGACTCAGGCACATGCCCGGGGCTGCCGCTGCCTGGACGGCCTGGAGATGCTGGTGCAGCAGGGAGCGGCCGCCCTGCGGCTGTGGAGCGGTCGCGAGGATGTGCCGGTGGCGGCGATGCGGCAGGCGGCCCTGGCCCAGCTGACCGAGGACTAGGGAGCAGACCGATGGGCCGGGGGGCAGCCCGGACGCTGAGGCCCCAAGGATGGTCAGCACCGCTCGCGCTGATCGCCTGCTTAGCCTGGGCGCCTTATCGAGTTGCGCGGCGATGCTCACCCCTCCGCTATGGCAGCGGCTGTTGGCGGCCCTGGGTTATCTGCTGCCCTGGGCGGCGGCACTGCCCTTCGGGCAGAGCCTGTTCCACCTGTTCCCGATCCTGAACTGGGCCGTTCTGCCGGCGCTGCCGGTGATTTTCCTCGAGAAGGCGGTGCCCCTGGGCGGCTTCGTGCTGTTCCTGGTGCTGTTCCTGGCGGTGGCGCGCAATCCCAAGGTGCCTTACCTGATCCGTTTCCACGTGCTGCAGGCGATCCTGATCGACATCGTGCTGATGCTGGTGGGCTTCGCCTTTGAGATCCTCAACCTTGGCGGCGGGTTCATGGGCCGCACCCTCGGCAACACGATCCTGCTCGGCACCCTGATCCTGGTGCTCACGGGCCTGATCCAAAGCCTGCGGGGCCAAGAAACCGACATTCCCACAGTCTCCGAAGCGGTGCGCATGCAGCTCTAGCCCCTCCAGAACCTCGGCCTCGGCCTGGCCTGCCCGGGCCATGCGATAGGTTGAACTCGCGTCGCCGCGGGAGCACTCTCCCCCGGCCCCCCCAGCGCGACCACGACGCATTCCCCATGAGCCAGCCCTACTACGAGACCATGTACATCCTCCGTCCGGACATTCCGGAGGAGGAAGTCGAAAGCCACGTCACCAAATACCGCGACCTCGTCACCGAATCCGGCGGCGAGGTGCTCGACAACCAGATGCGCGGCAAGCGGCGCTTGGCCTATCCGATCGCGAAGCATCGCGAAGGCATCTACGTTCAGCTCAATCACAACGGCGAGGGCCATCATGTGGCGTCATTGGAGCGTGCCATGCGGCTATCGGAGGATGTGATTCGCTATCTCACTGTCAAGCAGGATGGGCCCTTGCCCCCACCTCGCACAATCCCGGTAGCCACCAGCGAATCGTCGCCCGCAGAAGCGGCCTCCAGCTGAAGACCGAGCAGCCGAAGCGATTGCGTTGCTCAACTCACCTGGGCTTGGGGGCGACAGGAAGGGCCATGGGCCTTAAACTCGCCTCCTCTTGCATCGCGGTGAGATTCGGATGACGCAACCTGCGGCAGAGAACTGGGTGCAGGCAAACGCCTTTGAGACGGATCCCCCCTCGCCCCCGCCCTTACAGTCCTGGCCTCCACCACCGCCACAGCATCCAACCCGGGCGGAACCTCCCCAGCTGAGGCTGGTGTCCCCCAACGAGGATCCCGCTGAATCAGCCCAAGCCGGTCCAACCGCGCCGCCTGTGCGATCCCCGGGGTTGACCCGCCCTTCCGTCACCTCCGACCTGGACAGTGAGCTCCAAGCCGCCCGCGAGGAGTTGCATGCCCTGCATGAGCTGCTTGAGGAACTGCCCGCCATCTTCGAGCGCAAGTTCCAGCAACGCCTGAAGGCAGCCCTGCAGGACCAACGCCGCTTGCTCGGCGAAAACCAGGAGTTGCGGCGCAGCCTCGCCGCCTTGATGCCAGGCGCCACCATGCCGGTTGCCAATCCATCAACACGGTTGCTGTTACCGCCAGCCCTGGAGCGTGCCGGCTCCCTCGGGCAGACGCTGCGCCAGGTGTTGCGCCGCGGCCGTGAAGACAGGGCGGGGGAGTCAGACGAAGCGGCGGGCGCCACAGGAGGCGAACCCTTGGTGTCCAGGCCACCCGCTGAACCGAAAGCCTGAGGACCCTCTGGACAATGCGCTCCCAATCAGACCCTGGGAGCCTATTTTTTGGGTGAACATTTTTTGAGCAACGCATCCTCCAAGTCGCGTCGCAAGCCTGGTTACTTGGCGACTCGGAAGCCGATTCCCCGGCCTTGCGTCGCGTACCGCTTCTCCATGTCGGCTAACAAACGCTCGCGCTTGAAGCGCTTCTTGGCGGCGCCTGGTCGTCAGTGCCATGGGCGCATCCTTGCGCATAGGCGAAGCTTTAAAGAAGAGAAGCGAACTGTTGACCTTCCCGACCCGATTCACTCAAGTCCATACAGTTCAGGCCTGTCTCATTCAGCGCTGAGTTCAACAACACGGCCTTGATGTGGCCAGCTTGATGTGGCCAGCGTGATCAGTCCTGCTTGCTGAGCTCTGCTGGATCAGCCCTGGTGATGGCGGGCGGCCCAGAGTCGCGTCGGCAGGCCCCAGACGTAGATGAAACCCTCAGCGGCTCGGTGATCGAAGCGATCCTCGGCGCCATAGGTGGCCATGTCCGGGATGTAGAGGCTGTCCGCTTCGCTGCGGCGACCAATCACGATGGCATTGCCCTTGTGCAGCTTCACCCTCACGCTGCCGTTCACGCCGCCCTGGGTGGCCTCGATGAAGCCATCGAGAGCCTGCTTGAGCGGACCAAACCAAAGGCCTTGATACACCAGATCAGCCCAACTGGCCTCCACCTGGCGTTTGTACCGCAGCACGTCCGCCGCCAGGGTGAGGCTCTCCAATTCCTGATGGGCTCGGATCAGCAGCAGCAACCCAGGAGTTTCATAGATTTCGCGACTCTTGATGCCCACGACCCGGTTCTCGATCATGTCGAGCCGGCCGAAGCCATGGCTGCCGGCCAGGGCATTGGCGCGGCGGATCAGGCTGACCGGATCCAGTCTTTCGCCATCGATGCTCACCGGATTGCCGCCTTCGAAGCCGATCTCCACGATCTGAGGATGGTCAGGGGCTTGCTCCAGCGCGCAGGTCATGGCGTAAATCTCCTCGGGGGGCGCCACATCGGGATCCTCGAGTTCACCGGCTTCGATGCTGCGGCCCAGCAGGTTGAGGTCGATCGAATAGGGCGAGCGCTTGCTCACCGGAGCGGGGATGCCGCAGCGCTCGCCGTAGGCGATGGTCTCCTCCCGGCTCATGCCCCACTCCCGGGCCGGTGCCAGCACCTTGAGATCGGGGGCGAGGGCGCCGATGGCCACATCGAAGCGCACCTGGTCGTTGCCCTTGCCGGTGCAGCCGTGGGCCACCGCGTCAGCTCCAACCTCGCGGGCGATCTCCACGAGCCGCCGGGCGATCAGGGGTCGGGCCAAAGCGGTGGAAAGCGGGTAGCGGCCCTCGTAGAGGGCGTTGGCGCGGATCGCCGGGAAGGCGAACTCCGCGATGAACGGGCTGAGCAGGTCGTCGACGAGGGACTGGCTGGCGCCAGCGGCGAGGGCTTTCTGGCGGATGGGTTCCAGTTCATCCCCCTGCCCCAGGTCGGCGGCGAACGTGATCACCTCCCCCACGCCCCATTCCCGCAGCAGGTACGGGATGCAGACGCTGGTATCAACTCCGCCGGAATAGGCCAGCACCACCTTCGTCGCCCGGCCCATCAGACCGACTCCTGCTCAATGCCGTTCGATTCTCCCTTGTGGCGGTTCGCTCCCAGCTCGCCAGGCTCCTCCGGGGCGGGAGCACCCAGGCGCCAGCTCCCCAGCAGCCAAGCCACCACGGCCAGGGGCGGCACGAGCAGCAAGGCCAGGATCAGGTCGCCCCGCAGGGGCAAGGGCTCCTGCCAGCGCTGGCCGGCGGCCACCAGCGCGCCGCTCATGGCCAGGGCCAGGGCCCAGAGGCCCAGGAGCTGCGGGAGCTTGGCGGCCCCTGAACGGGATGGGGAGCCTGGCGAAGCGGGCATGGCCGGGATGGGGGCTGGGGTGCTGAGGACGGGGTTTGGCGCGGCGGCGCCAGAGACAGCGCCAGGGGATTTGCAGGGATGCTTAGGGGAACCCACACCAAGGGCCTGGCTTCCGCCACCGATCCGACTGACTGACACAAAGACGTTTTCGGACGTGCTGGTGTCCAGAGGTTCCCGGTCTTCACGTCCTCTGTTGCCTAGGATGAAGGATCGCTTCGCAAGACGTTGGTCGCCAAGGCATGAGCATCCTCGACACGATCAACCCATCGCTCACCCGCTACAGCCGCGATGAGCCAGCCCCGGTGCTGCCCTTGCGCGATGAACCCGATCTGCTCAGCCTGCTGGAAGCCAGCGGTCGCCTGGTGGCCGATGAAGAGGCCAGCAACGCCGAGGTGAGCACCGTGGAAGAGGAGGAGCTCTCGGCGCTGATGGGCGAGAAGGAGGAGTACACCCAGGCCGAGGAGCAGCCGGAGGAGGACTGGGAGGACTGAGGCCCAAGGGGGCGCTGAGGACCATGGCGCCCAGCCGGTTCAGCCCATCCACCGGCTCCACCGCCACCTGCCGGCCGGGCCACTCGCGTCATCAAGACGACGTTGGCGACTGAGCCCAAGCGCTGTCCCCGCGAACTCCCTTGAGTCAGCGGTCAAGGGCCTAGGCCCAGGGCTGCTCTCCCGATGCGGCGCCCTGCCCGCCCAGCGGATCCACGGCCACGACTTCCCCAACCAGCCTGTGCCCCTGACCCGGTCCGCGGGCAGCAGCTGAGCACTCGTTCGGCGATGACGCGAGCAGCCGTGCGGGGCTTTCCCGCTGATCGGCTCGCCATTTACTGTCGGGCGACAGCCGTGTAGCCGCCGATCACCGATGCTCCTTCGTGACGGTCGCGGTCCGGCGGCGCTGCTCGCCTTGGTGTGCCTCGGGGCCTGCCTGGCCTGCGATGCCTTGAGCGGCAGCCTGGCGCTGACGCCGCCGCTGCTGGTGGCCGGCCTGGTGGCGGCCGGCGTCGCCGCCTGGGGCGTGCCGCGCCTGCGCCAGCTGCGCATGGGGCAGGTGATTCGCGATGACGGCCCCCAGGCCCACCTCAGCAAAGCGGGTACTCCCACCATGGGCGGCCTGTTGGTGGTGCCGGTGGGGGTGCTGGTGGGGGGCCTCACCAGCCCCGCGGATGCGCGGCTCCTGGCCGTGGCGGCCGTCACCCTGGCAACCATGGCCATCGGCGCGGTGGATGATTGGCGCAGCCTGACGCGGGGCACCAACACCGGCCTGACCCCCCGCGGCAAGCTGCTGCTGCAGGCGTTGGCCGCCGGCCTGTTCCTGGCCTGGGCGGCTTGGGGCCATTGGCTCGGCAACGGCGCCCCCGGCGACATCGGCCTTCCCTTCGGTTGGGTGCTGCCGCTGGGGCTGCTGATCTGGCCCCTCGGGCTGTTTGTGTTTCTGGCGGAGGGCAATGCCACCAACCTCACCGATGGCCTCGACGGCCTGGCGGCTGGTTGCGGTGCCATCGTGTTCACGGGCATGGCCTTGCAGTTGATGCTGCGAGGTCACGGCGGCGACCCGGCCATGGCCGCCTTCTGCGCCGCCATGGCGGGCTGCTGGCTCGGCTTCCTCAGCCAGAACCGTCACCCTGCTCGGGTGTTCATGGGCGACACCGGCTCCCTGGCCATGGGAGCGGCCCTGGCGGCGGTGGCCCTGCTCAGCAACAGCCTCTGGCCGCTGCTGCTGATGGGCGGTGTGTTTCTGGCCGAATCCATCTCGGTGATCCTGCAGGTCTGGATCTACAAGGCCACCAAGGGACCGGATGGCAAGGGTCGGCGCCTGTTTCGCATGGCACCCCTGCACCATCATTTCGAACTGGGCGGCCTGAGCGAGCAGGGCGTGGTCCTGAGCTTCTGGGGGGCCAGCCTGCTCCTGGTTGGGTTGGGCCTGGTGCTGCGACCCTGAACCGGGCGGCGTCAGAATGCTGGAAATGGTTGCGGGGTGCCGGCATGGCCTACTTCACCTGGCGGGAAGCGGGGCTCACCGCTGATTGCGCCAGCCTTGATGCCATGGCGGCCCGCTTTGAGGAGGCCGCGGCGCTGATGCGGCGCCTGGCGGCGGAAGGATTCCGGCTGGAGCAGAGCCGTGAGGGCTCCCGCATCACCCATCCCGATCCGACGGTGTTCGAGGCCTACGGCTTCATCAGTGAGGAGCCACCACAACGGCAGCTCACCGTCTTCAACAGCTGAGGCGAGCCCACACCAGACTCAACGGCGCAGAAAACCGATCAGCCACACCAGCACGAAGGCCAGCGAGGAAATGCCCAGGTAGATCAAGGTCCACTGCTGCAGGGTGGCGATGTCCATCCCGAAGATCAACAGGCCTTCGCCGGCGTCTCCAGCGGTCTGAAAGGCGAGGGGCAAGTGCTGCAATCCCGGCAAGGGGGTGACCACCGTCAAGGGAGCGGAGGAATGCGGGCACCCTAGGCACGGGGGGCCGGGCCAACCGCCGCAGCAGGCAGCCGCCGGCGACGCGATCACCCCGCCAACCCCACGGGGCAGGGCCAGCGACGCGTTCGCGAGCCAGAGATCGACCGCGGACCCCGACGCGGGGGCAGGGGTTGGCACGGCGGTCGGCCCAACCCCCACCCGCACAGCGCTCGTCGCGGCGCGGCCGAACCCTCAGCCGGTGCAGGATCGAAGCACCCACGGCTCGATGCCCATGTCATCCGCTGCCAGCCCGTTTCCACGCACCCTGATGCTGCTCGGCAGCGGCGAACTGGGCAAGGAGGTGGCGATCGCCGCCCAGCGGCTCGGCTGCCAGGTGGTGGCGATTGATCGTTACTCGGGGGCTCCGGCCATGCAGGTGGCCGATGCCAGCGAGGCGATCGCCATGACCGATCCCGAGGCCCTCAAAGAGGTGGTGCGCCGCTACCAACCCGATGTGGTGATTCCGGAGATCGAGGCCCTGGCCGTCGATGCCCTGGCGGAACTTGAGGCGGAGGGCATCACGGTGATCCCCACAGCCCGGGCCACGGCGGTGACCATGAACCGCGACCGCATTCGCGACCTGGCGGCCGGTCCCTTGGGCCTGCGCACGGCACGCTTCGCCTATGCCTCCAGCGCGGCGGAGCTGGAGCGGGTGGCTGAGCCCCTGGGATGGCCCGTGGTGGTGAAGCCGGTGATGAGCTCCTCCGGCAAAGGTCAGAGCGTGGTGCCTGACCGCGATGGTCTGGCGGCGGCCTGGCAGGCGGCCCAGGCCGGGGCCCGCGGCAGTGGGGACCGGGTGATCGTGGAAGAGTTTCTGCGCGTCGAGCTGGAGATCTCCCTGCTGACGGTGCGCCAGTGGCAGGGCCCCACCCTGTTCTGCCCACCGATTGGCCATCTCCAAGAGCGGGGGGATTACCAGTGCAGCTGGCAGCCGGCGGCCCTTGGAGCGGCCCAGCTGGCCGCCGCCCAGGCCATGGCCCAAGCCGTGACCAACGACCTGGGCGGCGCTGGGCTGTTCGGGGTGGAGTTCTTCCTCTGCCGCCGGGGTCCAGACGGCGATCCCAACGATCTGGAGGTGGTGTTTTCCGAGCTTTCGCCGCGCCCCCATGACACCGGACTGGTGACATTGCTGGGTCAGAACC